>JBFGKW010000085.1:0-11926 GCA_041576495.1 Aridibacter sp.
GACGGAAGCAAACTGCGCGTCGCTCATTTGCTCATCCAACCTGAGAATCCAGACGATGCCGATGAATGGACTGCGGCCCAGCGGCTGGCCACTGAACTCCTGGCCCAAATCAAATCGGGACAAAGCGGAACCGGATAAAAACAGTTCTAAAGAACTTCCAGGCGACTCAACTAAGCCCGTTTTGGATAATGAACGCTCTCTGCCGGACGATGGCAATGACGGCAAACCTTCGGACCGATATTCGGGGGAATTGATCATCGATATCGGAGGACGCGACTACATTCTTACTGAAGACGAGGCATTGCTTGAGGTTCCGGGAATTCCGCTTTATTTCCCAACATCATACTCATTGGTCAAACCCTATGTCATAGGTTTTGAAATGAACACTCTCGATGCACCATCGCTCAAAGATGTTGAAATAAACAGCAGTTGGCAACCGGAAAAGACAAAAAGTGAATCATAGTCACGAGAATCAATCTTCGATTACCGGACTTCAATGGATCGGCTTTAATCGGGCGGCGGCAGGTAAACGGGTTCTTGATTGTAGTCGCTGGAACGTGATAAATTTACGTCATTAACTTGATAACGACAAGTAAAATTCTCTCCTCGGCCGATTCTACAGGCTCGAATAGAAATAGCAGTTTAGAAAGGAGCATGGGTAATGCGTAAAATTTCCAGCCAAACCCGTTTGGGTATTGCGTTTATAGTATTGTCTTCAATTATCGCCGGATGTTCGACCGAAGCGAGCAGCAAATACTGGGGGCGCGTAAACGTACCGCAGGACAATATAATGCGCTATATTACTGGCTCGGAACCGGAATCACTCGATCCGCAGTTCGTCACCGGACAACCGGAAGCCCGGATTTTAATCGGCCTTTATGACAGGCTTGTCGAATACAACCCGAAGACTCTTGAGCCGATTCCGTCAATGGCTACCCATTGGGAAGCCAGCGATGACGGTATCAACTATACTTTTTATCTTAGGAAAACGGGGAAATTCTCAAACGGCGATCCGATAAAGGCGGAAGATTTCCTGTGGTCAATCCGACGGGCATTGTCGCCGGAACTGGCTTCCCGGTATGCCTTTATGGCCTACGAGATAAAATACGCGTCCGAATACAATGCGGCCAAATCTTTTGTCAAGAAAGACGGGAAATTCTTGCTCGAAAAGGATTTTCAGGCCGATGACAATTCACCGTCCGCCCCAGATGAAGAAAACGCCGCGGAGGAAGATAGTTCCGGGGCAGACAAACCCTCAGACCTTTCGGATTTTCAAAAATTCATCAAATCGCCGTTACGCCTGACCGTAACCGAACCGACGGACGAAAAATCGAAAGAGGAGCTGGCAACACTCACAAAAGACAACCCGAAACTAAAAGCCGCGCTTGAAGGAGCCGAATACGTGCCCGTCAAAGGCGAAGACCTCGGAGTCGAAGTTCTTGATGACTACACGCTGCGTTTTACTTTAAAACAGCCGGCGCCTTATTTTGTAGGAGTCTTGACCCACCAATTCTTTTCCGTGCTTCATCAAGAATCGATCGAACAACACGGCAAGGAATGGATCAAGCCGGAGAATATAGTCACCAGCGGGGCGTTTAAGGTGTCGGATTGGAAACCATATGACGAGCTGACAATGGTCAAAGATCCGAATTACTGGGATGCCGCTAATGTTCATCTTGACGCCGTTAAGTTTTATCCAATGGATGAACAGACGACGATGATGAATATCTATAAGTCGGGCCGGGTAGACGCGCTCTATAACCATACCGTGCCGGCGGCTTGGAACGATTACATCAAGCAGTTTAAGGACGAATATCAGCTTCATCCCGAGGTGACGATCGAGTATTACACTTTTAGCGTCAAGAAACCCCCGGTTGACAAAGTTGACGTTCGTAAAGCATTTGCGCTCTCAGTTGACCGTGAGGCGCTTGAGAAGTATCGAAAAACGGTGAAAAGAACGGCCGATTTCACGCCCGGAATATTCCCCGAATACGAGAAAGTGCGGGCCCGCGTCTTCGAAGAACTAAGCCAGAAGGACGGCATTTCGCCGGAAATTTGGGAAAAACGCATTTTTGACCCGCAACGCGCGTGCCAGCTGATGCAGAAGGCAGGATACACGGCACAGGCGACCGATAACGGCCGATGCAAGGTTAAGGATTTCCCGGCCGACGACATTACGATCAGCTACAATACCGCTGAGAGCAATAAACAGGTGGCGGAGTTTATACAGGCCCAATGGAAGCAGAATCTGGGGATTACGATTCAGCTCAAGAATATGGAGTGGAAAACGTATCTGCCGTACCGGTCCAAGATTGAATACACCGGTATGGCAAGGGCCGGTTGGGTTGGAGATTTTATGGATCCCTATACTTTCCTGAGTCAATTCTATACTCCTAAAAACGACAGTTCGACCGGATGGTGGGATCCGGAATATGACAAGATGCTCGATGATGCCAATAAGACGCTCGATCCGGAGAAACGATTTGAAAAACTGGCTGCGGCCGAGTACTACATGCTTAAAGAGCAGCCGGTGATTCCGCTGGTGACTCAGGGTACGAGCTGGATGAAAAAGCCCTATATCAAGGGTTTTTATCCTAATCCCGGAACGATGCACCCCTGGAAATTTGTTTATATTGAACAAGATCGAAACAAATGGGATAAAAACGCCGACGCGATTCTGACTACCAGCGATCCTCAGGTCGATGCCGAAATCGCAAATCTGATGAAAACACAGATCGAATTTCAGAAATCTAAAGCGAGCGATAAATACAGCACCGGGAATCGTACCGCGGACGAGTAAAGCTTAAGAGGTGAAATGCTAAAATTTATCTTACACAGATTGATGTTGATAATTCCGATGGCTTTGCTTGTGGTCACGGTAACCTGGGTGCTTATACGGGTTGCGCCGGGCAATTTTTATTCAACCGAAAGGAATCTTCCGGCGGCAATCGAAGAAAACATCAAGAAAAAATACGGGTTAGATAAACCGTGGTATGTGCAGTACGGCACGATGATGGGTAACATCCTTCGGCTTGATTTCGGCGATTCCTTGAAATATCAAGGTCAGTCGGTAAATGAGATCATTGCCAGGCATTTTCCCTATTCGGCCACGATCGGTCTTCTTGCATATATTCTGGCGTTAATTATCGGACTTTTTGCCGGAATTGTTGCAGCGCTGAGGCAAAACTCGGTGTTCGATTATCTTTCGATGGCGTTGGCGATGCTCGGCCTTTCGGTGCCCAATTTCGTGTTAGGTCCGATCCTGGTGTTGTTGTTTGCGCTCGGATTATACATTCTTCCGCCTGCCCGCTGGGGCGGACCGTCCTACCTGATAATGCCGGTTGTCACCTTGGCGGCAATTTATATGGCATATATCGCGAGGCTGACCCGCGCCGGGATGCTTGAAGTGATGCGTTCGGATTATATCCGCACTGCGCGGGCGAAAGGACTCGATGAGAAAACCGTATTGCTGAAACATGGTCTTCGCGGCGGGATCATACCGGTCGTATCGTTTACCGGACCCGCCCTCGCATCCTTGCTCGCCGGAACCGTAGTTGTCGAAAAAGTGTTTGCGATACCCGGGCTCGGCAATATCTTTATTCAATCCGTGCTTAACCGGGACGAACCGCTGATATTGGGAATTGTCGCCTTTCTTTCGATCCTGATTATGATATTTAACCTGGCAGTCGATATCTCATACGGATTCCTCGATCCAAGGATCAGATACGAGTAAGTTTTGATCACATTAAAAGCTCTTAATTTCGCTTGAAAACGGAAACGACTGATATGAACGAAGACAAAACAATGGATGAAAATGGCGGAGCGGTTCCGGTGACCGGTACTTCGCTATGGAAGGACGCCTGGAGGCGTCTGCTAAAAAACAAGCTCGCGGTCTTCGGATTGATCGTTATGACGCTGATGGTAATCGCAGTCGTGATCGGACCGGCGATCATTCGGGCCACCACGGGGTTTACGCCTGACTACATACCGGCTGACGGCGACCTGATAAAGTCATTTCCGCCCTCATTTCAGCACTGGATGGGAACCGACGAAGCCGGGCGCGACCTGCTCGCGCGGGTTTTACAGGGCGGGCGAATTTCCTTGATGGTTGGCGTCATATCGACATTCGTTTCGTTGATCGTCGGCGTCAGCTATGGCGCGATCGCGGGATATCTCGGGGGTAGGATCGACAACGTGATGATGCGGATAGTCGATATTATTTATGCAATTCCTTACATCCTGATTGTAATCGTTCTGCTTTCGGTGTTCAGCGGTCAAAACACGCCGAAATGGATCGAGTCGTTGTCCAGCATGTTCGGCGGCGGGGCCGCACTTAATCAAATATTCCTTTTATTTTTCGCGCTTGGTCTGGTCTCGTGGCTCACCATGGCGAGGGTCGTCCGCGGCCAGATTTTGTCGCTCAAAAATCAGGAATTTGTACTTGCCGCACGAGCGACCGGAGTTTCAACGCCCAGCATTATATTCAGACATCTTGTCCCCAACGCACTGGGTCCGGTTATCGTCTATGCAACGCTGACGATACCTTCGGTCATGCTGACCGAGGCTTTTCTTTCGTTTTTGGGAATTGGAGTTCAGGCGCCATATGCGTCGTGGGGAAGTTTGGCTGCTGACGGCATCAAGAACATTGCCATATTTCCATGGCAATTGATCTTTCCAGGTGTAACTATGGCGCTTACCCTTTTCTCATTGAATTTTTTAGGAGATGGTCTTCGCGACGCTCTCGACCCCCAAACACGCAAGTTCTAATATGAATTTAAGATATTTGGTCGTTGTTTCGCTGGTTCTGTTAGTATCCGGAATTTCTTATTCTGTCGAAGCGCAAAAAAAATCGAATACCGGTCTTACGGTTGTAAAAGAAGGGATCGGATTACACGGGCTGAGGGTCGGATATTCCACGAGAAGTGATGTTATCCGAAAACTGGGACGAAAGTTCAAAACTCGAAAGAACGGAAGGTACTCCTTCCAAATGATGTATCCGAACGGTTTATCGTTTTACTATTGCCAGAAAGATAACGTTCAACAGATATTCGTTATCGAAATCAGGGCGCCGTTCAGGGCCAGAACTTCAAAGGGGATCGTGCTTAGTAAGAGTACTTTGAGCGACATCCGCCGGGTTTACGGGAAATCAAAAAAAGGACTCCGGTATAGCGGCGTCGAATTTTATTACGATACATACAAAGGAAAGAAGGTCGTAACGGTTATAGACATCGTTGAAAAACGCGGCTTACGGCAATGCGGCTAAAATAAATGAGTAATCAAAACGGCAGAATCTTAACGGTCAACGACCTGAGAACATACTTTCAAACCGAAGACGGCATCGTTAAGGCGGTTGACGGGATTTCGTTCGAGCTTGAAAAGGGTGAAACGCTCGGGATCGTTGGCGAGAGCGGCTCGGGCAAATCTGTGACGAACCTTTCGGTGATGCGGCTGATTCCGGAGCCGCCCGGAAAAATCGTCAGCGGCGATATCGTCTTTGACGGGGTTGACGTTCGTGGACTCTCGATTGACGAAATGCGAAAAATTCGAGGGAAGCGGATGGCGATGATCTTTCAAGATCCTATGACTTCGCTCAATCCGTTCTTGAAGATCTCCACCCAGTTAATGGAAGTTACGCGGCTTCATCTCGGCCACTCCAAAGCGGAGGCTTATGAACATGCGGTAAATATGCTGCGAACGGTCGGAATTCCGGCGCCGGAAAGGCGGATCGATAATTATCCCCATGAATTTTCTGGCGGTATGCGGCAAAGAGTGATGATAGCGATGGCGCTAAGCTGCGAACCCGAATTGCTGATTGCGGATGAACCGACAACCGCCCTCGATGTCACGATTCAGGCCCAAATACTCGAGCTGATCAAGGAACTGAAGACCGAACTCGGCACGAGCGTGATTTTAATTACCCACGACTTGGGTGTGGTCGCGGGAATGACGCAAAAAATAATCGTGATGTACGCCGGCAAGGTATTTGAAAGCGCGCCGACTGGCGAACTCTTTAAAACTCCGGCAAATCCCTATACGAAAGGCCTATTGAAATCCGTTCCGGATCCGGCACATGAAGAGGGAACGGACCTTTACCAAATTCCGGGAATGCCGCCCGATGTGGCAAGACTCCCTCCCGGATGTCCTTTTGCGGAAAGGTGCGAACGGGCTACTGATCTTTGCGTCGCGGAGTTTCCGCCGTTTGTTCAAATTAATGAAGACCATCATTCTCTTTGCCATTATGCCAAAGAAGTTTATGCCGAATCTGTGAAGGAGAATAACTAAACCCAAATGCCAGAAACCAACGGAAACAGTTTGATCTCTCTGGAGGATTTGAGAGTCTATTTCGATCTCGGCGGCGGCGGGTTGATTGATCGCCTGACCGGCGGCGGCGAGAAGCGGATCGTAAAAGCCGTCGATGGCGTCACGTTCGATATCAAGAAAGGTGAAACGCTGGGACTCGTTGGAGAATCGGGCTGCGGAAAGTCGACCCTCGGGAAGGCGCTTCTCCGGCTGACGAAAATCACCGGCGGGAAAGCGATCTATAAGGGAAACGATATCGCCCATCTGAGCGAACGCGAAATGCGCGAGCAGCGAAAAAATCTGCAGATGATCTTTCAGGATCCCTACGCGTCTCTTAATCCCCGCATGACCGTCGGAAATATAATCGGCGAACCGATCCGGACGTTTGGCCTGGCAAGCGGCGCCGACGTCGAAAAGAGGGTTAACGAGCTGCTCGAAACCGTGGGTCTCAGCCGGAGGTTTATCAAAAGATACCCGCATGAGTTTTCCGGCGGGCAGAGGCAGCGGATCGGAATTGCCAGGGCGCTGGCGGTCGATCCGGAGTTTATTGTTGCAGATGAACCGATTTCCGCGCTGGATGTCTCAATTCAGGCGCAGATCATGAATTTGATGAACGATCTGCAGGAAGAAAAACACCTTACGTATTTATTTATTTCTCATGATCTGCGCGCTGTGAGGCATGTTTCGGACCGGGTTGCGGTAATGTATCTTGGCGAGATAGTCGAACTCGCGGAAGGCAAGGATATCTACGAAGATCCGCTTCATCCTTATTCCAAGGCGCTTATCTCCGCGGTACCGGTTCCTGACCCGGAGATCGAAGCGACCCGTAAAAGGGTCATCTTAACCGGGGACGTTCCTTCACCTATCAACCCGCCGTCGGGTTGCCATTTCCATACGCGGTGTCCTTATGCGATCGACGAGTGTAAGAAGACCAAACCGCAGCTGGTTCAGATCAGACCTAATCACTATGCCGCCTGTATCCGAATCAACGAGCAAAATCCTGATATAGAAACCGCTGCTTGATAGGTTCGGATTATTGCGAATTAAAACTCCGTAACTTTTCTTGATTATCTTTGCAGAGCAAAAAAAAAAAAACGAATCTCAGTAAGATTGATTTGTTACGGCTATTATTCCGCCGCCGATCGTTAATTTCCGCATTTTGTCGTTAGTCCCTGCCATCTCCAAATACTCACGCCTCCGTTCAAATTCAACCGCTCGGTTTTCCGCTGGATTTATGAGAAAATTGTAAATTCCAATATAAATGCGCGAGATCCGTGCGAATCGACATAAATATTTGAAATTAGGCCCTTATTGAACGTCTTTTGCCAATAAGTAAAAAGTACTTTAGAACCATTTTTCATTAAGATAACGATTAGAAACCGAAGACCAACGCCTGCGCATGAAGACAAAGAAATCAAAACAAGGAAGCGATTCCCGTGAAGCCATTCTAAAAGAATTGGCCGATAAATCGGGATTGGCCGTTGTGCTTTCAAGCGAACCGGGATTATCCACACTGGCTGAAGCAAATAATAACTCCGTCTGCGAGAATCTCAGCAAATCGAAAAAGTTCGCGCCGCAGTGCCAGCGTTTCTGCGGAAGTGCATTTAAGACAGCCACCGAAAGCGGCAAGGCGGTCAAGTATAAGTGCCATGCCGGCCTTGAATGTATTGCCGTCCCTCTCAAATCAAAAGGCCGAAACGATCTGGTCGCGATTGCCGGAAGAGCCTTTACTATGGGCAGCGATTACAAAGATGCTACGCGGAAAGCGGTCGAAGGTGAGTGGAAAGGTTTTCCGCCGACGAAGTTTTTTGAAAACATCTTGATGACCGGTTCAACCGAGAATATCACGAAGTTCGGTCAAAAGCTTAATCAACTGAGCGAGGACGAAATTGACGCGCTATACGGTCCGGAGGCCGGTATCAAAGCCGCAGCAAAAAGTGCGGACCTGCTGGAAATCAAACGACCGGCAGCTGATCCGAAATCCGAAGCCAATAGCGCCGGGGACCCGGCTCCCAAGGTAGCAATAGTAAGTTCGGCATCTACAGAACCGACTCACGAAGAGATTACCGCCGGCAAGGCTGATAAGGCCGGCCAAACACCGCGCAAGGATACCGCGATCCCAAGAATTCCAACTGAACAAGACCAGGAAGATGCCGAGGAATTCATTGCCTGGGGAACATTTTTCAGGTCGATTCACGATATGGATTATGACGGGGCGTGTTTTTCGATACTTCAGTTCATCAGTACCCGTTACGGAATATCATCATTAGCCTGGCTTGAAAACGTAAATAACAGTCTTAAAAAAGTCCTGGCAATCGGGGCGCTCAAGAAACAGGCGATCGGAATCAGCATCCCGACCAACGATGCCAGACTGCTCGGCGTTTTTCGCCGGCACTCATCGATTGAACTTCGCCAAAGAAACGGCAATTCCAAAAAATCAGACGAGAACACGATCCGATTGTTTCCGGTGGCCATTCGCGACGAAATTCGAAGTGCATTGGTGCTCGGCGAAAAATCCAAAGATAAACGGGTCGTCCGTCACGTTTCGAGATTTTGCCATGTTATAGCGTCCGAACTCGAAATTATACGGCTCCGGCAGGCGCTTCTCAAAAAATCCTGGCTCGATAATGCATTCGCGAAGTTCAATAACAATCTGACACTGGTTGACACTAATCATTTTTGGATGAGTATCATGAAGACCGCGGCCGACCTCGTCAAAGCGGGCAGGGGATCGCTGCTGGTTTACGACGAAAAAGCGAAAAGCCTGGTAGTTAGAGCCGCAATCGGCAAAAAGGCTGAATTTATCGAAAACTCCGAAGGAGAAATTGGCAAGCGGATTGCAAAGAACGTATGGAAAAACGGCAAACCGCTGGTTGTTGCCGATATTAATAAAATCGGGCTGCCCCCGGCCCCTCCCGACTGGGAATATAGTTCCGGCTCTTTCATCAGTTATCCCATATCGATCGGCAAACGGAGGATTGGCGTGTTAAACGTTACCGATAAGACCGATGGAGGTATTTTTGATAAATCGGATCTGACACTCCTGAAATCAATCGCGCCCCAGCTTGCGGTCACCATCGACCGGGCACTTTTAAAGAGTAAAGCGGGAGAATTCGAACAGCTTTCGGTGACCGATCCATTGACCGGACTGTTAAACCGGAGGTACCTTGAAGAGCGTCTTACCGAGGAAATTAAGCGCTCGGACCGGCACGGTTACCCGATGAGTTTTCTGATGATCGATGTCGATCATTTTAAATCATATAATGACTCGTTCACCCATCCCGAAGGCGACAAGGCGCTGCAGATCGTTGGCCAGTGCATTCGCGAATCATTAAGGGATGCAGATGTCGCCGCCCGTTACGGAGGAGAGGAATTTTCGATTCTTCTGCCGCAAACGAATCTCGACGAAGCCCGAACGATTGCCGAACGGATACGAGAGACGATATCGATGACCGAATTTCCCAATCGCCAGGTTACGGTCAGCATTGGAGTAACCGGCGCTTCATCGAGCAGGGACACCGCAGAAGAAATAATCAGCTCTGCCGACAAGGCCCTTTTTGAGGCGAAAAGGGAAGGGCGAAACAACGTTCAGATTTTTGAGTACGTGCGGAAAAACTTGAAAATCGGAAGTTAGGTTATTTGCGTTTCACCTTTGGCAAACGAATCGAGTAAAACGGAAATGACCAATATCTTTTCAACAGTCTCATCCGAGCGGTTTATCGGAAGAAAACGCGAAATTGATCAACTGCTCCGTCATGCACGCGGCAAATCCAAATCAAACGGCATGCTGGCGTTTGCAGCCCCGGGCGTCGGCCTGACCGAACTCCTTACCCAAACCTATGACCGTCTTTTTATCAACCAGGGAGATATAATTCCGTTTTATTTCAGGTGCCGGCCCGGCGATAAGACTCCCGAACAGTTTGCGATCCGTTTTCTCCAATCGTTTCTTCAGCAGGCAGTCGCGTTCAGGCGCAACGATCCCAATATCTTCAACATGTCGCCGGATGTCTGTGAGATTACCGAGCTCGCGGCTCCTTCCGATGCAAGCTGGATCGACAGCATCGTAGAAACTTGCGAGGTTCGGAGCAAACTCAATGATCAGGCTTCGTTTCTCCGGCAGGCCTTGAGCGCGCCGCTCAGGGCTGCCGCCCTGGGGGCAAACTCATTCGTCATATTTGACGATTTACAGGATACCGATCATCTCTCAGGCGGGTTCAACCTGTTTGAGGAACTGAAAGAGGTTTATGCGCGATCGGTCAATCCGTTCGTCCTCGCCGGGAAGCGCCGGTATTTGTTTAAGGCGGCACAGCGGGGAAAAAAGGTTTTAGAGGATATTTCGAGTTTGGAAATCGGCGAGTTGTCTTTTGCTGACAGCGGACTCCTGGCCGAAAGCCTTTCGGCGTTTCACAATCTAAATATCACAGATCAGACGCGTGACCTTATTGCCCGTCAGTTTGCCGGTAATCCAAGGTTTATCAGGTTTCTTTTCCAAACGGCCGCCGAACGAAAAACGAGCCTTGATACGTTTCAGCGGGTTGAAGAAATCTACGCCGTGGCGATTTTGGGCGGTAACATAAAAGGATATTACGATTCGGTTTTTGACCGGGTTACGGAACGGGTCGAGGTGCGCAAGCACTTGGTCAGCCTGCTGTATAACTCTCTTCATCTTGAAAAGGAGCGAAACCCGGTCGAAACATGGCAAAAACATGTCGAACTAGACGAATCGGATTTCCGGCTCGCAATGCAGCGGCTGAACACGCACGAGATTACCCGTCAAACTGCAAACATGGTTGAAGCGATGCGTGAAAATGAAGTCCTTTCGGATTACATCAATTCACGTTTTCGCCTTGAGGTTCGAGGCGATTCGCGGTCACTGGTAGTCGCAGAGTCGCATTCCGAATACCTGAAAAAGGCCCCGGAACGGATGGCAAGTTTTTACCGGCAGCGGACCGCCATCGGTCTCCGGGAACTTCTGGCGGTTTTTGACTGCCAGGAAATCCCTCCCAGCTTACTCGATTACGAAAGATTTAAGGCGAATCACAAGGGCAAGAAAACGGAAGAGGCCTTACGGGATATCCGGCTCGAAACCCCAAAACGCGCGCTTCCGCAGATTGTTTACACCGCACATACGGTATCGCTCTATTCGCCGATGAGTAAACTGACGGATACCGAGCGATCTGCCGTCGCACTCGGGTTTGAAGCGGCTGATTATAAGGACGAAAGTGAAATCGTCTGGATAGCCGCCGAGATCGATTCAAAACTGGAAGCCAATGAAGAACTGACGGCATTTTGGTGCGACCGGCTCGAAATAGTCGCGTTGATGTGCGACTTTCCACGTTATCGTTTGTGGTTGATTTCTCCGGAAGGTTTTTCACCTGAGGCGATTGGAGTCCTTAAACATCGGAAGGCGGTTGGAACGAGCCGCGCACAGATCCGGCTGCTTGCAAAGTACCTTGGTGCCAAACAATTCGCAGACGACAAACTCGTTTCAAATGAATATGAAATGGTCCTGCCGATGGGCGACGACACCGAACTGATCGCGGCGTATGCTGTCGAAGAAATCGCGCGCCGGCATTCATTTCCTCAAAAGGCGATAAACCAGATCAAGACCGCGTTGGTCGAAGCC
>JBFGKW010000086.1:0-11764 GCA_041576495.1 Aridibacter sp.
AACCCCGTCAACAGGATAATACCGATAATTGTTGCCTGCCCCGGCATCGCCAGCGCCTTGAGAAAATTCGCTCCCTTGATTGCCATCAACGCACCTATATTCGACTCTGCAAACGCCGCAATGAACAAAGACGCAAAAAATGCCAGCACGATGTAATATCCCATCGAACTCATACTCTTGCTCATTCCCTGTACGATGTCGCGGTGGTTCTTGACGGTCTTTGCGGCGTACCCGTACGCGATCCCCGGTAAAATAAAGAGCAGGAAGATGAGCGGAACGATGGACCTCATCAAGGGTGCAGAAAATGACGTCAATTGCGGAGGAGTCTGAGAGGCACTGGCAAGAAAAACTGCCGCGGATTTCTTTGTTTCTTCACCGCCGATTGCGGTTTTCAGGGCTTCGTCAAATGCCGACTTACCAAAGATTTCCCGGTCTCTTATGGATTCGGCTTTTTTCAAAACCTCTTCTGAAATATCCGCCTTCTTTAGGTTTTCAAATGACTCTTTTGTTAGTTTGTAACCGACCGGCGACCTCATTGGAGAGCTCGTGGGTACGGAGACAGCGGCAAGTATTATGAGGCCCAGGACCAAGGTTATTGCGCCAACCCAAAGACCCCGCTTTTCATTCGGACCCAGGGACTCCATCTTCGGCATTTCGTCCTCATCGCCGTCGACTTCTACGCCCTTCAGTCTTGGCTCGACGATCTTATCAGTCACGTACCATCCGACGGCAACGATCACAAGACAGGAAGCGGACATAAAAAACCAGTTGCTCAGCGGGTTGACCGCTCGTGACGGATCGATAATCTGTGCCGCCGATTGCGTTAACCCGGAGATCAATGGATCCAGTGAATTTGGGATAAAGTTTGCGCTAAAGCCTCCCGAGACTCCCGCAAACGTAGCTGAAATTCCGGCAAGCGGGTGTCTTCCGGCAGCATAAAAGATCACCCCGCCGAGCGGAATTACCAAAACGTACCCCGCATCAGCTGCGATGTTGCTGATCACCCCGACCAATACGAGCATTGGGGTGAGAACTTTAGGCGAGGTGAATCCCAGCACCGCTTTTAGCGAAGCACTTATAAACCCCGTATGTTCGGCGACACCAACGCCGAGCAGGGCAACGAGAACGACTCCGAGAGGATGGAAACCGGTAAAGGTTGTGACCATATTCGAAAGAAACGCCGCGATCGAGGTCCCGGTCAGCTGATTGTTTATGACTATGGGTTGGCCGCTTCGAGGGTCAATCTCGCTGAAAGACACGTTTGACAAGAATGCCGACAATATCCACACGAGAATCATAAAGATGAAGAAAAGAACCGCCGGATCCGGCAGTTTGTTTCCAATCGTTTCGATCGCATTTAGCGCCTTAATAACAAAGGACGACCCGTTCTTGGCCGATTGTTTCGTTTCGTTTTCCATAAATATTTATTTAAACTTCGAACACAAATGTACACAGATATAACCGGATCAGGGCCTTAGAAGTCAAACAAGAATCCCGATCGATCTCACTCAAATTTGGGTTAATCTGCGGTAAATTCATTACTTTTCATTCCCCGCAACTGGAATTTGACCATTTTTGATTCTATCACGCGATTCTTCCGGCATTTGGCAATACCCGTTCAGGTAGTTGAAGCTATTAAATCACGATTATTCAGCTTGGTTAGCAGTTGTTTGTGATTATTGTGTGGGCTTCAACGCTGTCCAATGTGCAATTTAGGGGCAATACAAAAACGGGCACTTTGCAAATGCCTCTAACTTATTGATTCTATTGGTGGAGCCGAGGGGGATCATTTAAGCAACATTTATGCTGTATTTTCCGCTAAAGAACGCCGTCCGCTTATCAGGGATTCTTTCAGAGAAGATCTTTTCAGCTACCGTAGAGTAACTCTGGCGTGGATCTAAAAAAGGGAGGCTTATAGGACGATTTCAGAATTTACCAAATTCTACCAACCTTCCTCATGCTCTTCTTTCCCCAACTCAGCAGCTAAGTTTTCCATTTCGGCTAACTCCTTTTCGAAGGCATTTACACTATCTTCATCGTCAGTTTTGGCACTCTTGTTTAAGATCAATGCCAATGTCATGATCAGGCTCGAAATGATAATTACATACAGCAAAATTCCCGCATCAAATGTCTCGACTTGATGCACTGCGGGTATTGCAAAAAACAACAGAATTGTAATTAATCCGCGAGGAGCAATGAATAATTCAGGAAGAATTCCATTTCTAAGGAAGGGAATCAAAGCTATAAATCGAACAGCATATAGAGCCACCAAAACTAGCGCACTTATGATAAATACATTTAGGTTGACCAGAGAAGCCAAACTGATCGTCATACCAAATATGACGAAGAAAAATGTTCTGACGACAAATGCGGTTTCCAATGTGATCAAATGAAATTCGTTGCCAATTTTTTCAATCGGATCATCATCGGACGACTTGTTTTTAAACACTTTGAAAAAGAGATGATGGTTGGCCAGAGCCATTCCGAATATCAAGATGATCAAAAGCGGGGATAAATGCAGCAATTTTCCGGCAGCATATAAAAGTAACAATACGGCTATCAATAGAAACAACTTCGAGTGGGATTTCATATCTTTGAAGATAAAGATAATGGCATAACTCGCTACAACAGAAACGATGATCGTGATCGCGAAACTACTTACAAATTGATACCCTGCTTCTTTTCCGCCCGACTCAATGAAGCTGATCAAGAAATAGAAAAACATAATTCCGAGAATGTCGGAAAATGTACTTTCATAGATCATAAATTCCTTTTTCTCTTCGATCAGACTTCCAACGCTCGGGATTATGATTGCACTCGACATTACAGATAGAGGCGTTGCATACAGTAACGCTTTTATAAACTCCATCGGGATGAACAACTGGATCACAAACGCAACTGCGAAAGCCGAACCGACCAATGCTACAGCTGCGATCACAAACGATTTCACAATTAGCGGCAGCTTTCTTTTCGACAAACGAAGATCCAGAGCAGCTTCCAGAACGATCATTATCAAACCAACGATTCCCAAAATTTCTAATGAAGGCATCAAATCCGGCAATGCAAAATCTGCCGAATCTAGTCCTAGTTTGATCAGGATTCCGCTAAGTATGAGCATTAGAACAGAAGGAATGTTCGTCTTTTCTGAAAGGAGTCCGAAAAAGTACGAAAAGACGATGACGACAGATGCTCCCATAATCAGCACATATGGACTGGAAAAATCGAAAGCGGCTAAAATTACAATATTTTGCATAGTAGTATTCGTATGAAATAATTTTCATAAACTATACAGTAACTTGAAAAAGATCGGTTGAAATGACAAGGGCTTTTTTTTGAGTTGCCCCGTGCTTTAGCTCGGGGATGTTGTGCACAAAAATGAAAATGGGGGCTTAAGCCCCCGCAAAAATGGAATGTACCTGGCCCTCCGGTTGAAACCGGAGGCAATTTAAAAGACCAATACATCCGAACACATTCAAACGGCCTGGACCTTCGGGGCCTTCCCGCTACCGCCGAAGGTGACAAATATAATAGGCAGGGGCCGGGTCATTTATCATTTACCATTGATCATTGAACATTTATCGGTTAGGTAATATGGACAGATTGTTTTTTGTATAACCAGATGAAAATGATGCCCGCTGTCGCGAAAGGTGACGAATATAATAGGCAGGGGTCAGAAGCGAAGCCAACTGACCCCTGTTCGACGTTCGTAAATTCACCCGACGCTGACGGCGTCGATAAACATCGCCAACCAACATTAATCGACACTTTCGGCGTATCGCGTCAATTTCTTAACGACCTCAATCAGTAATAGATAATTGGTAAATGACACATGATCATTGATTCGCACTGACCCCTGAGCCGAATCACAAAACAACACCCGACGCTGACGGCGTCGTTAGAATATCGCGAATCGATATATCAAAGGCCAATTTAAACTTATGAGTTTGACCAAAGAAAGCATTGTCGTAATAACGGGTGCGGCTTCAGGAATCGGTCGTGCATTGGCGGTGCGTCTTTCAAAAGAAACGGTCGCCGGGATCGCCATTTCCGATGTAAACGAGGAAGGTTTGGCGGACACCGAAAAAATGATCGCCGGCGCGAATCTAAAGGTGACTACACACAAAGTGGATGTTGGCGACGAGGATGAAATGCGTCGATTCGCTGACGAAGTAGTTCGGCAACACGGGCGGGTCACTCACGTAATCAACAACGCCGGTGTCGCGCTCGGCGGTTCAGTCAGGGAAGTTTCGCTCGAAGATATGCGTTGGCTGATGGACATCAATTTCTGGGGAGTCGTTTACGGAACGAAATTTTTCCTCCCCCATCTCGAAAAGGAAAAGTCAGCACACATCGTCAATTTTTCAAGCCTTTTCGGATTCATCGCACCGCCCGGACAAGCGACCTATTGTGCCAGCAAATTTGCGGTCCGCGGATTTACCGAAAGCCTGCGGCACGAACTCGAAAACACTAATATCTGCGTCTCGGCCGTCCACCCCGGCGGTGTAAAAACCAACATCGCCAACACCGCCCGCGTCGGCAGATACGTAAAACTCACCCAAGCAGAAATCGAAGAACGGCGAGCCCGGGAAAATGAAAACCTGAGCCGCACGACACCCGAACAGGCCGCTGAAATAATCGTCAGGGGAATCAAAGCCAAAAACCCGCGCATCCTGATCGGCTTCGACGCCGGTCTGCTTAGTTTCATCACACGGATCTTCCCGCGCCGTTATTTTTCGGTCATCGATTTTATCAGCGGCGGCCGTCTGAGAAGTGATTAAACGAGTCTGCAGATCACCCTTCTTTCTGAAGAATACCGGTGCATCTGAGAACGACAAACCCGGTCGATTCGACATTTGCGACATTGCGGCTGATGATTAACCTGTCAGGTGACCCTTGACCGGAATCAAATCTCGAAACTCCAAAAGTATGGAATCAGCAGCGTTGCGATAAGCCAGAAGATAATATTCAGGGGCGTCCCGACACGCAGGAAGTCTGAGAACTTGTATTGCCCCGGACCATAGATCAGGGTATTTGTCTGGTATCCGACCGGCGTCATAAAACTGGCTGACGCGGCAAACATTACAGCGACCAAAAAAGGTCTCGGGTTTACACCCAGTGAGTTCGCCGTGGCAATCGCGATCGGGGCCAGGAGGGCGCCCGTCGCGTTGTTTGACATTACTTCTGTAAGGAATGATGTCATCAAATAGAAAACCGAGACAAGAATTACGAGTTTGTACCAATCTCCGACGCTGGACAGAAGTGTAGAGGAGATCAAGTCTGCACCTCCTGTTTTTTCAAGGGCAATTCCAAGCGTCAGGATTCCGGCAAGAAGAAAAATAATCCTCCATTCAATCGCCTTGTATGCCTCCTCCATCGTCAGGCATCCGACAAGAATGAGAAGCACTGCGCCGACGACGGAGCTCTGCACAATCGGCATAAGCCCCAGGGTTGCTGAAAGAACCACGCCAAAAACGATAATAAGTGCGGGAATCAACTTGGTTTTTCGATAAACCGGCTGTTCGATCTCAGAAATAATATAGAAAGATTCGTTCTGTTTGAGCTGGTTATAGCGGGCAGATTTTACTTCGAGAAGCAGCACATCGCCGCCCTTGAGCTTGGTATCGGCGATTTTCTCGCGAATTAGTTTTCCGCGATGGCGCAACGCCAAAACAGTCGCTCCGAACACCTCTCTAAACTGAAGATCTTCCAAAGATTTGCCGACGAAATTTGTATTTGGCGCAATTACCACTTCGACTAACCGGACATCTTCTGATTCAATGTCGTGATCACGCCATTTGTATTGCGGCTTAAACAAAACCCCTTCGCGCGCCTGTATCTTTTTAAACTCGTCCAGGTCACAAGTTACACGCAGTACATCGCCTTTTTGTAATACCAGGTTGGGCGACGGAACCGGGATCATGTCCTCGCCACGTTGGATCTCAATGATCTTGATCTCGATCTCTTTTACGATCGGTGCGTCCTTTATTGCTTTTCCAATCGATCGCGAATCCTCGAGGAGAACAACCTCGGCAATGTATTTGTGAAGGCGAAAACTCTGGAGCAGGCCTCCTTCCGAACGCCGGTCCGGGATCAATCGCACCCCGATAAAGAGCATATATAAAGTCCCGACAACGAACATAACCAGACCCAGGGGAGCGAACTCGAACATCGAAAAAGCCGGCTGATTATAGTCTTCGGCAATAGAACTCACGAGAATATTTGTTGAAGAACCCAAGAGCGTACAGACCCCACCGAACATTGATGCGAACGACATCGGCATCAATAGTTTCGATGTACTCGCTCCGATTTCTTTTGCAACGCCCAAGAGTATCGGGATAAAAATCGCCACGACCGGCGTATTGTTTATGAATGCTGAGAAGAATGCCACGGAGATCATGACCGTGACCAATCCAAGCCAATAGCTGCGCTTGAACAGGTCCGATGTGATCTTACCGAGATAGCTGACCGCACCCGTTTTGAACAATCCCGCGCTAATAATAAACATCGCGCCGACCGTCACCGTAGCCTTATTGCTAAAGCCTGAGATCCCCTCTTCCGCGTTTATGATCCCAAGCGTCAAAAGAGTCGCCATTACAAGAATTGCGACCAAATCCACGGTTAGCTTTTCCGTTGCAAACAGGATCACTGCCCCAACGGTTACGGCAAGAACAACAACAATCTCAATAGTCATAGAATTGGGTAAATTTACGAAGATCAATCAATAATCTATATTTTACATAAATCCGAATTGCCCGGCATCGCTAACGCGGTACCTCTTTGTTTTGGTATTGAAATGATGAATTATTTGGAGCTATTTTTTAGCCTGCTGTCCGGTTCTAGTTAAAACCACTTTCGCGAAGCGGAATAGCGAGAATGTCGTTTCCGTCGGTAAAGACAAATAGACCGAGTAATTCAATTGGTTGTCCTCCCCACGCATATGGCAAACGGTCTAGCTTTTTTTCCGTGATCGCACCTGTACTATCAAAGGATACTTGCCACAATCCGTTCATTGGGCCGGAAATACAGGCGTCATCAAAACACCGGGTAACAAGCAATGATCTGCCGTCTTTCGTGTATGCATCGAAGTTCGTTCCAACTTTCGGGACATAAAGAGGGGTCGCGCGACTAAAACCGTTTCCGACGGGACTTGCCTGATAAATGCCGTCCCCTGCAGCTCCACCCGCATCGTAAAAGTAAAGTGTGCCGTCCTGTCCAAGATTCGGATATGTCCCGTTCAACCCGTAATTCTGAGTCAGGTTTTCGGCAGACGACCACCTTTCGCCTTCTTTCCGGATCCTGTAAAGCTGGCGTTTTCCTGCTTTTCTCGTCGAATAGAAGACCGTTTTGCCGTCAGGCGAGATCGCGAGATTGTAAACCTGTCCGATAGATCTTAGGGGTTCAACCTTCCACCCGTCTTCCTCGAGTCGTGCATAATACGGATGCTTTTCGGTCCACTCGGCGCCGTAGCGGGCAAAAACCATCGACTTCCCGTCGGCGGCAAATGAGGGTGACGATTCGGATGCGCCGGTGCTAATAATGCCGGGAGCCAGTAGTGCAGGTGTCCGATACTTTATTTGCTTCCGCTCTGTAATAACAGTACGAACCTCGATTCGTTCTGGCACACCGTCTCTTGACTTCAATCGACGAATCCAGTTCTTTTCCTTATCAAATGCAATATAGTCATATCGAAAGGAAATAAGCTTTTTGCTTGAAATATAAGTAAAATCCCATCCTTTCTGTGTGCCGTCGGGATACCAATAGACACTCTCACTTCCGTATTGTTTTCCATCCGGCCGGTAATACCGTTTGCCGATCTCGCGACCCTGTTCGTCAAGCTCCGCTTCGGTTCGGTCCGAAGGTGCTCCGTTCCGCGATATATACTGAGTGATCTTTAAGCGGCCGTTGTTTCTGTAAGTAAACTGTTCTATCGATGGTTCAGAAGCAGTATCTTCAAAATAAATGGCTTTGGCGTCGCGTCCGTTTCCGTCATGAATTAGAAAGAACCGCAGGGTATTTTTTCCGTCTTTGTCATATATTTCCCACCGAAGTCGGCGTCCATCGGGTGTAAAATGAAAGACCTCTTTTCCCCGGTAGGCTCCTGAGACCGGATCATAAAGGTCGATCTTTTCGACTAAAGGAATCGAACCGGATTCACCAGAGAACATTAGAAGTAATAGAGAGAGTAAAGACATAAATCAAATTACCGCTATTAATCAAAACATTCGTAAATAACTGGAGTTTGGTTTCGAATTCTGCAGTCACGCTAATGTAAATCTTATCCGTTGAGGATGAATCACTCCCTTCTTGCCCAAGGTGATTCCTGCCGGCTATCGAGGTGCCGAGCCTTCGGCCGAAAAAGCTCTTTGAATTTCTTTACTCGGATTGAGCGGCCG
This sequence comes from Aridibacter sp., assembly GCA_041576495.1. GTDB lineage: Bacteria > Acidobacteriota > Blastocatellia > Pyrinomonadales > Pyrinomonadaceae > Aridibacter. The sequence continues at coordinate 8,394 of JBFGKW010000086.1, forward strand.
GATCGATTCGCGAAATGCGAATGCAGCTGCAATTCCTATGATCGAAGCGGATTGTTCAAAATTTACATAATAGCCCGCAGCTGAAGCGCTAAACCCGATTATTCCCGCAATAAAAGCAATCCGGTTCCGCTTCTGAATTGGTGAAACCGATCTACCCTTCGTCCCGCCGCGCAAATCCGCCAACGTCCAATAGATTGCCAGCGAAAGAGTCGAAATTGCATAAACCGGCCCAATCAACTCAAAGGAAATGCTGAATCCTATCGCCTCTCCCCGCAAGATCAGATCACCGGGGCCAATTACAAGCAGAACGGAAACGATAAATAATGCAAGGTGCCAGATTAACATCACAAATTTGAAAATCGTTTTGGCGCCGCGCCAGCCGAGAACGAGTAGGACCCAGCCTGAAGCGACAAACGCCATAACAGCGGTCAGATCAGGGCTGAACCCTGGACCGCTTAGAATTCCGATAGTCCATTGAGTGTCAGGATCGACAACTGCGTTTAAAAGGAATATTGAAAACATTGCGACGGGCAAAAACGTCAGTTCCAATACAACCTGAAGCAGAACCGGAGGGTACCACCTAAGCATGTTCGGGCTCCCCGGACGACAATTGTCTTAGGCGTACGATCGCGTCATTACACCAATCGATTCTCGCTTGCAGAGTCTTGATGCTGAGGTCGAGGGCCAGCTTATCAAAAAACTCTTCACCATCCTGATCTGCTTTTTGGCTCTCGGATACCTCAAGTGCCCGGTACTTTTCGAGGCGTTCCAGAAACCGATCACGCACACCCTCAAGCAGCTCTGTAGTCTGCTCACGATTTCGTGAACGGCTTAGAAAGTGGAGTTGGGCAAGGACGGACAGCCGCTCGTGGGAAAGCTCAGGGTCGCTTTCCAACCATTTCGAAAACGCTTCTTCGCCCTCATGGGTCCGCCGGTAAACCCGCCTGTCGGGACCCTTACTCGATTTCTCCTTAGTGCTTTTCAGCAGTCCATCTTTTTCCATGGCACGAAGCTTGGAATAGACCTGACTCGACTCCGCAGCCCAGAGGTGCGACAGTGATTCATCGATCGACCGCTTAATGTCATAGCCGCTCGCAGGCTCTTCCAAAAAGCCAAGTATCAAATTCTTTAAGCTCATCAATATTCACTATAGCAAAAGTGGAATTGCAATTCTAGGACGAATTTGCTATAGCTATAATGGAATAGCAGTTAAGCATAGTAAAAAAAGATCCGGAGGCGTTATTTTAATGAGATCAGCAATTATTTACTTAGTTTCAGGGCTTTTAGTGGGCCTTTTAGGCATTCAGGCGTTTGCGCAGAAAAACGAAAAAACGGTGCAGTCGATTCTCGAGTCATATGTGGAGGATTTCCGTTCGGATGCTGCGGCAGCAACGGCTCGGGTATTCGGAATACGAATTACGGGTAAGGACCGCGGCGAATGGAGGGTAAAAGTAGCAGGATCAAAAGGATCCGGAAAATGGGACGTTAAACTCGAGAAGGGAATGCCGAAGCAACCCACGTTCGTCTATTCTCTGAGTTCGTCGACGCTTCGTGAAATCGACGGCGGGAGGATAAACGGCCTCACGGTACAGGGAAAAGCCTTTTCCTCAGATATCACTCCAATGGCAATAAACTGGATGCCGGGTTCAGAGAAATTTGACGTAAATCCGTTTTCGTTTCATTTTTGGACCCGAGGATTCCCGGAAAGGGTGCAGTTTCGAAGTGGAGGAACAAGGGTAGTTCATAATGCGCCGCTGGGAGTTTTTTACTATCAAAAAGGATTTCGCAGCGCGTGGGCACTCCTTCAAAAAGGGCAGGCTGCGAACAACGGCCCCGGAAATCCACTCATCGCACCGTTTCCAACGATGGTAATAATCACCGCCGGAAGCGCCAAAGGTATCGTCAAGGGTAAAACCTTAACGGTTAACGCAGGGGAAATGATATTTATTCCACCGATGACTCCACACGAATGGTGGAACGAAAACGAGGAACCTACTGAGGCGATCCTGCTTTTTTTCGGGAAAGGTGCATAGCGGGGCATCGGTTCTCCAGCGCAGACAACTCAGATCCCAGGCAGTTGTTTCGAACGGTGAATTCGATCAAAGGTCGGGATTGCTTTCATTTATCAACCCGTTTCCCGCGGTATTTTCGGCCAAAAAAGGTCATATCAACCTGATCGATCTTTCCCTTTTCGTTCCGGTAGAAAATGTACTCTGATTGCGAATTTCGGTGAAAAAACTTGAGTTCGCTTTCAGGGAACAACACGGAAAATGGCCCGCCGACCGATATATCCAAAAAGGCGCTCGGATTATCTCTGACGATCAGTCTGAACTGGGGACTGAAATCAAACTTGTATCGGCCTGCGACACTTTTCCCTTGCCGTTTGTTGAGCTTTATAAAGACTCTGGCGGCTGGAATCTTGTAATCATTACCGAGCATGATCGCCCCAAGACCTGTTTTCATGACATCCACGGCGTTATTCGCCCCGATACTTGAGAGGATTATCACCGTATAGTCTTCTTTCGGATACCGCAAAACAAAGCCCAGAAGTGCCGGGTTGCTCCCGAGGTGCACCACGGAACTGAAAATGGCAAGACTGGAAACTTGGTTCTTCGATATTGTGCCGATCAAATTTGCGGGTTTGATGCTAGTCACCGAATTGATTAATTCAGCCGTTTGATTCTCTCGGTTTCGATAATGTCTTCGTTCGTCATATGCATATCATTACTGCCTTGATCAGGTTCGGCTACATACTCACAGTTGATATTCCGCCGTCGACATGCAAGATCTGGCCCGTGATCCATCCCGATCTTTCTGACAGCAGAAAGGCAGCCATCTCCGCGATATCGGACGGGGTACCAATTCTCTGAAGCGCGTGTCGCTTAGCATTCGCGTTTCGCTTGTCGTCGGTATTCAGCAAGCCGGCGGCAAGAGGTGTATCGATTAGTGAGGGTGCAATGCAATTTACCCTGATCTTTGGAGCAAATTCCGCGGCAAGGGCCCGGGTAAGCCCCTCGATGGCTCCCTTGGAAGCCGATACTTGCGAATGAAAGCTGAATCCCTTCTGAACGGCTACGGTCGAGAATAAAACGATTGACGCAGTATCCGGAGCCTTAAGCTTTGGTAGCACTGCCTGGATAACCCTTATAGCGCCGCCAACCTGCAAGTCAAAATCCGCGCGGAAATCTTCGGTCTTAAACCGTGCAAACGGTCTCAGGTTTATCGATCCCGGGCAATATACGAGACCATCCAATTTGTCGGGGGCGAATCCGAGATCCAATTCTTCTTCAAGCACGTCCAGCCGGTGGTAACGTAAATTTGAGCCGGCCCTTTCGACCGGGTTCGAACAATAGGTTGCGTCTACATTGTGT
>JBFGKW010000087.1:0-11612 GCA_041576495.1 Aridibacter sp.
CACCCAACTCACCCAACTCACCCAACTCACCCAACTCACCCAACTCACCCAACTCACCCAACTCACCCAACTCGCTCAACTCACCCAACTCACCCAACTCACCCAACTCGCCCAACTCACCCAACTCGCCCAACTCACCCAACTCGCTCAACTCACCCGACTCGCTCAACTCACTCAACTCACCCCTTCATAATTCTTTTCTATCCTCGATAAAACCGGAGTAAAAACATTTTTTGCCTTCAGATTAAGGCGAAACTCCCTGATCAGTTTGAATTTTCCCGCCCCCGACCAGACGCTGCGATTTTGGGTCAATAAATAAGCTTGCTGTGCCGAAGAACCCAAAAGCGATTCCTTTGCCGTAACTATCAGCAAGGTCGGACTCCCTTTTGTCAGGGACCTGAAACGAAACCAGAACGAATTCGGCACATAACTCAGCTGTCCCGCTTTAATCTGACCAAAATTTATCCACACAGCGCCAAAACCCTTGGCCTGGAGCAGCAAATCCGAGACTTTCATCGCATTCTCGACATTTCCGGCACACTTTATCCAAAGGAGGTTTTCCAGAGCCATCCCGCCCAACCGCGCCGAGACGGGATCAAAAGAATCACAGGTGTCGATAACCGCGCAGACCTCGCCTGTCTGTGTAAGCCTGGATAAAACGGCCACCGCATGACTCGTTTTACCCGAACTCGCCCTGCCGGTGATCTCGGTCAAACTGCCTCTTGCAAGATGCAGTCCGGCGATCTCGAGAGAGTTTATCCGGGATATTTCGTGCTCCTCACGTAACTGAGAAAGCGGTTTTACAAGCTGCAAATGACTCATAGCGTCTAATCCCTGTGTGCGGAGAATGGAATTATATTTCATAGATGAAACACGTGTCAACAGAGAATAAACGGACTCCCGCTGCGTCAATCATAATCACCAAGGTTTAATTCAAATCGCGCCCACTGAATAGACTATTCACGATTTCTTTGGAATAATTTTGTTGGACGACTTTAGATCGCGAGAGAGTCAGTCAGGCCGATACCGCCGCCGATTGTCTTGCGCTTCGAACGCGTCCCCAAATTAAAAGGGATTCAATATCACAAATTCATAAAACCCGCTGTTTTACCATCCCAAACTTCTCAGACATCGGATCAGTTTATTCGGAAGGGTCAAAATAACATCAACACGCGGATTCCACTTAAGCACAATCGATTCAATCGTTTGTTGCATCTTATGTTAGACAAGTACGCATTTATTTTTTTTACGGAGGCAATAAATATGAAAAAAGTACCATTTATTTTTCTCTTTGCATTGGTGTTTTCCTGTGTCGGGCAGGCAGCAAACAACAAGATCGAAACGGTCTACACCGATTTAACGGTTGAAAAATGCAAAACGATCGAATCAAGCGATGAGGGAACGGGTTCGTATCGGGGGGTATGTCCCGGAATCGGCGGCTACAAACTCGAGCTCCTCGAAGGCGACATACGGCAATCAATTAATGTAATCGCACCGAACGGGAACAAATCCGAACTCGAATTCTGGACAAATGTTTCAGGCGCGTTCTCCGCCGTCGGGGAAAAAGTGGAATGGCGGGTTATTAAAACCGGCGAGAATGTAAATCCCCTGGCGCTGATCATCCGGTACAACACCAACGAAGACCCGGAAAATCCCGAAAAGCTCACATCCCGCCTGATCGTGATCAAGATCATCAATGATCGGGCTTGTATCACCGATATCGTCGAGCCGATAAAAAATGCCAATATCAAGGCGAGAGAATTGGCCGATGCTTCGGGAGATAAGCCCTGCAAATTCGAAACGGGCAGTGTGGTAGAAGGCAAACCGGACGTCATAATTGCAGATTTCGCCGATTACGAGAAAGGAAACGCTCCGATCTGGAAAAAATTTGCCTCCGAAGACGAATTGGAAAAAGCACGTGAAAAAAATGAATCTTACACGATCGCATATATCTGGACGAAAGGGGATGGTATCGCGCAGGTAAATTTCACCCATTTTTCCCCGTCAGGCGATTGGGCCGAATACTATTTCCATACTTACCGCGAAGACGGCTCGCTCTCCACAGTCAACCGCGAACTCCGGACGTTTATGGACGACATAATCGTCAATCGCATTCAAACCTACGACGAAAACGGAAAACTGCTACAGGAAACAAAAACTTTCCGGGACCTGAATACACAGAAACCCATCCCCGCGAAAGAATATATCGACATGGAAGCGGGCCGGGTCTACCTGAAAACTGCCGATTTGCCGTTCTTCTCAATGCTGTCAGCCAAACCAAAAAACGGGTCGGCTGCAGCCGGAGCAGAAAAGGATTTTATTCCCGCAGGATGGAAACTGGAAACAATAACAACCGGTGATTTGAATGGCGATTCGATGCCTGATTCGGCACTCCAGATTATTAAAGAAGATGCCGAAGAGGATGATTATGACCGCACCCTGATCCTTCTTTTTAAAACGACCGACGGAAAATTAGCCAAAGCGACTGAAGCCGGAAAAATAATCAGATGTTCCATCTGCGGCGGAATCCTTGGCGGGGGCCCGGCGGATATCAAAATCGAAAAAGGCGTACTGCTTGTCTCGCAAATGTACGGCTCACGCCAAGCAACCAATTATCTGCACCGATTCAGATATGAACCGTCGATCGGGAAATTTCGCTTAATCGGTGAAGATGTCACCAATTACGACCGCGCTACCGGCGAAAGCGAAACGAAGAGTACGAATTTTCTGACGGGCAAGCAAATCTTGACCAAAGAGAAATACGATGAGAAAACCGGGAAGGAGGCCGTCGTCTCACGAAAAACAAAAAAGATAGCGGTCACCAAAAAATATATCGAGCAGATCGATTCTTCGGATTATTAATTCCGTACCTTCGGGAGTAAGCAGAATCGTCGACATCTCATCGGCCGGCGAAAAACGGGCATTACGGATATTCCGAATTAGATGCCGGCCCGTTAGCGCAGTAATATCCGGTTTCGATTCGTCGCGTGCTATTATTGATCCGCCGCTCAAGATGCACGAATGATAAATATTTCACGTATCCGATCTCAACCAAAATGAAATTCCTGGCACCGCAACTGACTTACTTACTGAGCAAGCCCCAAAACCGCCAAAATATGAATGCGCTTTTGAAGTATCTCCTATTTCTCGGGGGCGCCATCCTTATTTTCTCGATACTGTTTCATTTCATAATGCTGTACGCGGAAGGACGCGAGTTTTCGTGGATGACCGGGTTTTATTGGACGCTGACAGTTATGAGCACGCTCGGATTTGGCGACATTACGTTTGAAAGCGACATTGGCCGTTTTTTTAGTATGTTCGTGTTACTGTCCGGCATCGTTCTGCTCCTCATTATGCTCCCGTTTACATTTATACGGTCTTTTTACGCTCCATGGCTTGAGGCACAGATTCACACTCAGGCACCGCGGGAGGTTCCGCCCGAAACAAAAGGCCACGTAATCATCTGCAGCTACGATACGGTCGCGCAGGATCTCATTAAGCGACTGGTGCAATACGGGATTCCCTACTTTCTGATTGAATCTGATTCTGCGGCTGCCGGCCAGCTGATTCAAGACGGCGTTTCCGCTATATACGGAAATGTTGATGATCAGGAGACTTATAAACGGCTTCGCGCTGACAAAGCCCGGTTTGTTTTCGCGAATGCCGAAGACACGACAAATACCAATATCACTCTTACCGTACGAGAGGTTGCGCCCGATGTTCCGATCGCAGCCGTCGCTGATAACGAAGACTCGATCGATATTTTAGAACTTAGCGGCGCGACACATGTGCTTCCGTTAAAAAATCGGTTAGGTGAAAACCTCGCAAAACGAATCAGTTTCGGTGGAAAAAGGACGAATGTTATCCGAAAATTCGACGACTGGCGGGTTTTTGAGTTTACGATTCAAAACACAGCTCTCGTAGGTAAGAAACTACGCGAAACCGGCATCCGAAAATTATCCGGTGCAAACGTAATCGGGGTCTGGGAACACGGACGTCTGATTCCTGCCGAAGCCGAAACGCGTCTTTCTGACCGCTCTGTTCCGGTGGCGATCGGTACGGAAGAGCAGGTTGAAAAATTAGAAGAGTTATTGTCCGTCAGTGAACCAGATTCCAAGGCAGTCTTGATACTCGGCGGGGGAAAGGTGGGCCGCGCCGCCGCCCGTTCGCTCAAAACGAGTGGGCAAAAAGTATTCATGGTTGACAGCAACAAGGGAATGCTGGAGAAGATTGGTGATATCCCTGACCGCGTGGTCATCGGCGATGCAGCCGACCGGAAGACTTTGGACGATGCAGGACTCGCGGAATCTTCACTCGTAATCCTCTCAACTAATGACGATGCCGTTAATATCTATCTTTCCATTTATTGCAGGCGGCTCAATCCTGATGTACGGATCGTAAGCCGGATCACTCACGAGAGAAACCTGGACGCGATTCACCGTGCGGGAGCAGATTTTGTTCTTAGTTTTGCACCGCTTGGCGGAGAATCGGTGCTTTCCTTGATTCAGAGACGGGAGCCATTGATCGTGGGAGCCGGAGTGGAGATTTTTACAATCCGATTACCCTCTGCGCTCGCAGGCAAAACACTGGGGGAAAGCACCATTGGATCCGGCACGGGAATGATCGTCCTGACAATTAAAACGGATGATGAGGAAATCATCGCGAATCCGCCGCCCAGTGCGGTTCTGCCAAAAGACTGCAAGGTCGCTCTGCTCGGCACTACTGAACAATTAGAGAGTTTTAGTGAAGCGTTTAAGTAGGCGACAGCATTCTTTTTGTTTTTTTTTCGGATTGATCGATCATTCTCTCCCTTATTGGCCCCGACTAAGTACTTTTATCAGGCAAAAAAGTTTAATTTGGCCCGACTAAGTAAGCACAAGAGTAAACAAGTATACTTTTAGGCTTATACAAAATTCCATTGTCATTTCGCTTGAACATAAATTCGGCAGCGCCAAGTCGCTAGCGGTGATTTTTTTTACCCATAAATCAAAAACCGCCGCGGCTATTGCCGTGACAGTTTTCTATTTACGAAAAATTAAGATTGGTGGAGGCGGCGAGAATCGAACTCGCATCCAAAGGTTGCGACCAGTGAAATCTACACGTTTAGTCAGTTCACTCGAGTTTCATCTGCCTTGAGTATGTGAATTGACAAGACCTCAAAACAGACTAGCCTGGCTAACGTTTCGCGCGCATCCGCAGACGGTAAATGCGCACTAGCTTGAACTGTGTTATATCTCATCGAATCGCATCAAGCAGACTCATCGCGAGACATCGCTGTAGCTAACCTAAGTTAGGCAGCGAGAGCTAATTCTTGATTAGAGTTAGCATTTGTTTTCCTTTCAGCATTTTTAACGGGCTACCAAAAGAACGCCCGACGTGCATCCAAAGATCTATACATACCCCTGTCGAAGCCTTTCGCCCCCATAGGGAGTCTTATTTTACAGTAATTTGGATGAAATAGACAGGTAAAGTGTTGCCGTCCATTGACCGGAAAACATCGAACGTTGACCACGTGTCCCTTCCCAACGGCCGATGCCCACCGACGCCTGCTCACTTATTCCCAAACGTCGCCCTCAAACCGGTGGTAAGTATCAAGTCGTTTCTGTCCGCGCCCAATACCGGGTCGCTGTTGAATCGGTTTCCAACTGATATCTGCCATCCGAGCCACGTGCTCAGACGGGTGACGACCGTCGCGTCAAACACTGACCGGTATCTTCCTGCGTCGCTTAGGTTTGGATAAAGGACAAATCGTTGTTCGAGATTGGACGAATCTGAAAGTTTGAATTTGAGCTCTTCACCGATCAACGCCTCGGCCGAATTTCGCCTGGTACCATCCGAGAAATACTCCTTGTTGTATGCCGCACCTCCAAAAAGATCGAGTTTGGTTCTTTCAGTCCGTAGCCACCGATACCCAAATCCCCCGCCGAATACGGTCCTGAAATCAAGCTGCTGGGGTTTATCGTATTCGAAATCCGCAGTTCCGAAAACAAATGTCCGGTCGCTAAGATTGACATCGTATTTGCCGCCAAACCAGATGGCTTGGGCGGTCGTCACGGATGTACCTAAAGTTGAATTGCTGGCCTGAATGGCATTGGCGTAAACGCTGATCTTATCCCGCGTCGTGACCCGCGCAGCTCTTGCGCCGACGGTGAACGCCTTTGAATCGGAGTTTCCGCTGGTCAGGCTGAATCCCACATCGGCCGAGCCCGTCCATAGGTCGCCAAAGCCCGGATTCAGGAGTCGGTCTTGCTCCGTTTCGTAACTTAACTGCTCTTCCTGACTTCGAACGATTTCAATACTTCCTTTATTTATCTCGATAATTCCGGCATCCATTGTTTCGACTTCGATTTTTTCTTGTTCTTTGCTGGAAACCTTTCCTTTGAGCATTTGCCCGTCCGAGAGACCAATATTTACGGGTTCATCGGCAACGATTTTTTCGACCGCCGACCACAAAACCGTCACGATTCCGGCCGCATCCGTCTTAATGATTATGTTGTCGCCGTCTTTTTTGACGATCTTGCCGGTTAAACGATCACCGTTTTTTAAGATTATCTGATCCGCAAAAATGGTGACGCTCGTCATCAATAACAAAATACAAGTCAGGCAAAATGATACTGTTTTAAACACAATTTTCCTCCATTTTTAATATATCGACTTTTGGGGGTTTGGGGCTGTTTGGGGTAAATCCTTGGCGATTAAAAGTTTTCGCCGGTTGATTCAGGGGAAACAGAATAATAGCAAATTCTTCAGAACGGCGAAAGCGTCAAGTGTTTCCAGATTCTTCTGCCGGATGAACGGAAGCCTGGTTTAACTGTACCGATTCTTGTCCGATATAGTTCCTGCGCGGAGGTAAAGCAGTCTAAATCACACTGTACAGCACTATTCTCCGAAAGCTTCCAAAACCTCTTGCGCGTGGTCGGATACGTTAACTTTCTTCAGAATCTTTATTAGCTTTCCCTTTTCGTCAATCAGAAAGGTGGTTCGTTTAATCCCCATATACTTCTTCCCGTACATGTTCTTTTGAACCCAGACACCATAGAGCTCGGCGACCTGATGTTCGGTATCCGCCAGCAGCGTAAAGGGAAGTTCATGTTTGGCGATGAATTTTTGGTGCGATTTTTCGTCGTCGGTCGAAACGCCGAGAACCACTATCTTTTTCTTTTTAAGATCCGATATCCCGTCGCGAAGCGAGCACGCCTGTTTTGTGCATCCGGGCGTCATATCGCGCGGATAAAAATACAGTGCAATTCGCTGGCCCTTATAATCGGAGAGCTTTACCGGTTTTCCGTTTTGGTCTTTTGCACTAAACGCTGGTGCTTTGCTGCCTTCGTTAATCATAATTCCGTCTCAAAATTAGTATGAAAAAAATTGTAACAGGAGGTCCGCCAAATCTACAGTTGGAAAGGAAGTTGTTTTTCCGGGATGCGACAATGCGTAGTCTTTTTGCGTCGAGCGTCACTAAGGTTCGTTAGTGTGCCTGAAGGTGTACCCGCAATCACACCAAAACCGAAACTAGGGCTTTGGCCCGGTTTCAATGGCCAGAAATGGATTAAAGATATAGTTTACGGAAACCGGTTTATCATCGGGAAAAATCAGGCTTTTTGACATTGAATAAGCCGGGTCCAATGCCCACTGACCGGTGTTTATTATTCGTTTATCCCGCGTTTTATTATCGTGCCAGGCCCAAAATGGTTTTGCCAGATTTTCGCCCGCCGTTCGTCCTTTGAATGCTCCGGCAATGTATTTCGCCCGCGTTCCCGGTCTGTTTCCAAACGGCGCGTAAGCGTAGAATCGTTCAAACGTTTCGTTTGGATCCGGTGTTTCCTGATTTCCCTTTGACCACCATTGATCATAGATCGGGAGCAGCGCATAACCTACATTTCGATCATTCGGATGCTTAGGTGATTCACCCGTGCCTTTGTATACGTACGTGACTCCTGTGTTTGCAGCGAATTCCAGTTTTTCCGCACGAAACCGGGAGTCTTTATGACTGCTTCCCAAAATTCCGTGGCCGCCGGCCTCAACAAAGACTACCGGGCGAACGCCTTCATACAAATCGATTTTTCCGTCGATATCGAGGATGCCATTTCTAATACCCGGGTCATTTGTAAACGAATGAATAGCGTTGTGGGCAAGGGTTTCCATTAATTCGAGCTTTCCGAGTTTCGAACCATCCTTGCGCACGGCGAGAATCAAACCCTCATTGTCATTTTCGTGGCAGGTTCCAACGATGCAAACATCCGAATAATCACGCGCGTGAAAGAAATTATACTGCAGGAACCAATGGCTTTCCGTTTCCATCACGGCATAATAGACGAATGCCTGCGAAGCACTTTTCGAAAGGTTTTCCCAATTGTCATCACCTTTCCAGTTGCCGTCATAATCAAATCGTACAAGATAATCGGCGCGAGGGTTAAACCAAGTTTCCTGGGCTATAAATGGAGCATAGTGCTCGGCGAGCTCAAAATACGGGTCTGAGGGCTTGCTCGTCGGCGAGAATCTAATCCGGACTCCTTCTCTGTTTGGCGGAGCCGAATCGCTGACTTCGATTACGATCTCTTCGCTCAAGTTTCCGGCCGTTATCTTTATCGCATACTTTCCGGGTTTTTCCGGCGCGGAATATAGAATCGCATCTTTTGCAAGCGCAGCGTTTAATCCCTGTCTGATAAAATTTTCAATTCCCGACGCCTCTTTCCGACTCTCTTGCTGAAAAAGAAATGGTTTTGAAAGCCAACCGCCGCCGGGCTCTCTTAACCTTACATTCCAATCGTTACTTTGAATTCTGGATTTTTTTGATTCCCCGCCGCCGAATATTCTTTCAAACCAACCCTTCTTTTTCACGCCGTAAAACTCGGCCTGTATCACTGCAGTTTCGAACGGTCTGACCTTCGCTGAATTCGGATAAACATTTAGTTTGATTTCGGTAATCAGATCATTGGCTGAGGCTGCGCCGAGGCAGGAAAATAGCGCGACTGAAATGCAAAGAATTCGATTTTTTAGCATAAGTTATTATGTGCGATAACGATGATGGGCGTCTAGAATTCAGCTACGGCCATTTCACTTTTGCGCCGCTTGTCAAAACGCAGTTTTACGAGGGCGGTAATCACCAGGTAAACCGCCAGCCCAATCAACGTCAGGGACGCGACCCCGTTGATAAATTTCACGTCGAAGCCGTTTGCCGCCCGGAAATTGCCGATTACCAGCGCCCCCAACGCCCAAAGTGTGATCACCAAAACAAACAGCATCGGGAGAAGCGTAAATGCGATTCTCTTTCTCGCCTGATAAAGCCAGGCCGTAATCGAAAGCAGCGTTAACGCCGCCAGAAGCTGGTTTGAGGCTCCAAAAAGCGCCCAAAAATCGAGCCACGACCCCTGCTTCGCCATAAACGCGATGGCGACCGGCAGAACCACAGTTCCCGCCGTTCCAATGATTGCACCCGAACGACCGGGGATGCCGATCAGTTCCTGGACGATATAACGTCCGAGCCGCATACAGACATCGAGGGTATCGAATACAAAAGTCGAAAATGCCATCGCGCCGAACGTGATGGCAAACGGTAGATATTGCTGACCGATCATAATCGTCAGAAAACTTCCGATTCCGTTTCCGTAAATCGTCCCCGGCGAGACGCCTTTAACGGCTTCCGAAGCTACGATCATTATCGTCACCAATGCGATAAAGGCTACAAATCCCTCGGCCAGCATCGCCCCGTAACCGACCGCACGGGTGTGCGATTCCTTATCTATCTGTTTCGAAGTGGTCCCCGAACAAACGAGTCCGTGAAAACCGGAACATGCCCCGCAGGCGATGGTGACAAACAAAAACGGAAACAGTGTTCCGGTCATCGTTCCGATATCCCACGAGTTAAACATCGGTTGTTTAATGTCGTAACCGCCGAAGAATATACCTATGATTCCGACCGCCAGCGCGGTGTATAAAACAAACCCTCCGAGATAGCCGCGCGGCTGGAGCAAAAACCAGACCGGGACGAGCGAGGCGGCGACGCAGTAAACCAGTATCAATAAGCTCCAGGTGAGATGTCCGAATACAAAAACGTTCGAAAACATCGTACCCAGCCAGGAAAGTGAAAAAACCAGCGGCACAAAAATTATGGTTGAAAGCCACAACGGCGGTTTGATATACCGTTCAACCAATCCGAGGATTATTGAAAGTCCGAGATAAGTGATACTTGCAAATGCGACCGCGCCGCCGGCGTTAAAGTCTTTGATGCCTTCCAGATTATCGATCCCCGAAACGAAGGTTCCGGCCGTGATATCCGTAAATGCCACTATCACATAGACGAGGGCAATCCAGATAAAGGCCATCATCGCCCTCCCGGCGCCGGTCCCCAATTTTTCGCGCGCGATTTCCGCAATCGATTTTGCGCCGTGCCTGACCGACGACGCGAGAGATGAAAAATCGTGAACGGCCCCGATCAGCACTACTCCGAGGGCGATCCACAAAAGACAAGGAAGCCACCCGAAATACTGACAGGCGAGGATCGGCCCGGCTATCGGCCCGGCGGCCGAGATGGCCGAAAAATGTTGGCCGAAAAGATAAAACTTTCTGGTCGGGACATAGTCTTCCCCGTCATTGATATTATGGGCCGGGGTTGCGCGGGAATCGTCGAGCTCGAATTGTTTCGCGACCCAGCGGCCGTAAGTAAAATAACCAAAAACGAGCCAGGTCAGGAATACGATTGCGATCAGCGCCAGCATCGAGGATTCTCCATCTGTATTTTTAAGGTTCGATTTGGGGAGATTTTAGCACAGGTTTTTATGAATCATAGAATTCGGTCAACGGCGGATTCGTTAGTCGAAAAACTTGCGAAACAGATTAAAAATGGTGTTTCTGTTTATACCCGGTGATACTTTATTATCGAATTTATGAACGATAATCCATCAATCCAGGAAACCTACGCGCCGAAATCGATATGTTTCGGATGCGGGCCGGCCAATGAAAAAGGGCTCAAAATCCGGAGTTTCGAAAAGAACGGGGAGTACATTATGGAGTGGCGGGCGGAACCCCATCACGAGGCATTTCCCGGTATGCTCAACGGGGGAATAATCGGCTCACTGCTCGACTGTCATTCTAACTGGGCTGCGGCGCACTACCTGATGAAGAAAAACGGAAAATCCGAGCCCGACTGCACCGTCACGGCAAGCTATTCGGTAAAGCTTTTGCGGCCGACCCCCTCCGATGCGTTGATCCATTTGCGCGCCAGAGTTGCGGAATCGACCGAAGACCGGGCTACCGTCGAGGCTGAGCTGATTGCCAACGACAAGGTTTGCGCCACCTGCACCGGGCTGTTTGTCGCAGTAACCGAAGGCCATCCGGCCTACCACCGCTGGTAAGGGCGACTCAGTCTCCGTTCTGCAAAAAAGTTATTGGCGATCGGGAGTGAGGTTTCGGAATTTCTGATCGCAAAATAACGGCTACCGGTGATACGGCTGCCGCTTTTAAAAGAAATGTGGTGGCGGGGGGGAGACTTGAACTCCCAACCTCGGGGTTATGAATCCCGCGCTCTAACCGGTTGAGCTACCCTGCCGCAACCTCTGATTATAGGTTTCAAAGAAAAAAGGTCAAGCCGGTTTCGGCCCGAACCAGGGTCA
>JBFGKW010000088.1:0-11467 GCA_041576495.1 Aridibacter sp.
AGCGTAAAGCCTATAGCGTAAACCGTAAAGCGTCCCGCGTAACAGCGCTCTGCTTAATCGCCACCACTTGACCTATATAACTATTTAAGTATATACTCATACTATGAAAAGGAAAAACCTTTCGGAACGAGCATTAAATCTGATCGCAGGCCGCTTTAAGGTCTTGTCCGAACCGGTTCGTTTGCAGATACTGCACAACCTGCAGTCATCGGATATGAGCGTCAACGAACTGGCGAAGGCCGTTAGAACCAGTCAGCCTAATGTGTCAAAACATTTAAAAATATTGAGCGGTGCCGGGATACTGACACGGATTCAAAATGGAAACACCGTTTATTATTCGATTGCCGACGAGACGATTTTTGAACTTTGTGAAACGGTTTGCGATGCGCTCGAAGAAAAACTCAGCGCCGAAGCCAGAATATTTAAGGCAGCATAAGAGGGAGAGACAATATTATGAGTGAATGCACAGTATTAACGTTAAATGAAGCATTGGATAAGGATAAGGGAATCTTGGTCGATGTCCGGGAATATGCCGAATTTGCCGGTGGACGGGTGGCAGGAGCGAAGCTTGTGCCGCTCGGCGAACTCGAAAGCCGCCATGCCGAACTTGACCATGATCAGCCAATTTATGTTATGTGCCGGACCGGGAATCGTTCCGGAAAGGCTCAGGAGAAGCTCAGGAATCTCGGTTTTACAAACGTTATCAACGTGACGGGAGGATTCGAGGCCTGGAAAAAGCAAGACCTTCCGATTGAAAAGAGCGAAAAGGCGCCCTGGGATTTGGAGCGTCAGGTTAGGTTTGTCGCGGGACTGCTGGTCCTGGCCGGCGTTTTGCTGAGCATTCTTGTGCATCCGTATCTGATTGGAATCGCAGCATTTATCGGTGCCGGGCTGGTTTTTTCGGCGGCGACTAATACCTGCACAATGGGAATGATTCTTTCCCGGATGCCGTGGAACAGGATCGAGGCAGTTGAAAACGGGTAAGGCGGGGTAAAAGTAAAAAGTAAAAAGTAAAAAAGTAGAAGGTAAAAAGTAGAAAGTAAAAAGTAGAAAGGAAAAAGTAGAAAGTAGAAGGAAAAAAAACAGAAAGTAAAAAGTAAAGAGTGGCCAATGGAAACCACCCCGCCGAAGCGGCACTTCGCTTTGGAAGAGCTGGATAAGAGTCAGTGGTCAGGGGGAAACGGTCAATCAAGAAAAGAACAAAAATCATGAAATTCAAACAATTTTATCTCGGGTGTCTATCACATGCGTCCTACTACATCGGTTCTGAAGGGGAAGCCGCGATCATCGATCCGCAGCGCGATGTCGAACTGTATTTAGAAGAAGCAAAGGCAAACGGGCAAAAAATCAAATATGTTATCGAAACCCATTCGCACGCCGATTTTGTGAGCGGTCATCTAGAGCTCTCTGAGAAGACCGGGGCCGAAATTATTTACGGCGCCCGCGCGGCGACGAAGTTTCCGACTCATAAGGTCAGCGACGGAGACGAACTGATGCTTGGAAAAGTCCGGTTGAAGTTTCTCGAGACGCCCGGGCATACCCCCGAAGGAATAACGATCCTGGCTGAGAATACCGCCGATCCCGACGCTCCGATAAAAATGTTTACCGGCGACACGCTTTTTATCGGCGATGTCGGCCGGCCTGATCTTGTCGGTTCGAAGGGATTCACCGCTGAAGAAATGGCTTCGATGCTGTATGATTCGCTCCACCAAAAAATACTTCCGCTTCCGGATGAAACCGAGGTCTATCCCGCACACGGTGCCGGTTCATTGTGCGGAAAATCACTTTCAGAGGAAACCTGGTCGACGCTCGGCAATCAAAAACAGTTCAACTATGCGCTTCAGCCGATGAATAAGGAGGAATTCGTCGAAATAATGACCAGCGATCTTGCGCCCCCGCCGATGTATTTTCCGAAGAGTGCAGAAAAGAACCTGGAGGGATCGCGGGCGCTTGAAGACCTGGCGGCCGCTAAGGAACTGACGACCGAAGAGATCACAAATTTCGAAGGGGTGGTTCTCGATGTTCGCGAACGCGAGGAATACGGCGCCGGGCATATCCCAAATTCGGTCAATATCGGACTGGCCGGTCAGTTTGCGTCGTGGGCCGGCACGCTCATTTCTATCGGCACCCCGATCGCAATTGCCGCGGACACGTCCGGGCAAGTCGATGAAGCGATTATCAGGCTCGCCCGTGTCGGATTTGAATCCGTTACGGGTTTTGTGCTGATGCTGGAATTTGAGGGGCAGTTAAACACAACGGCGCAGGTTTCGGTCGATGAGGTCAAAGCAAAACTTTCGGAGGATATCCAATTCGTTGACGTGAGGCGCCCCCAGGAACATTCCAACGGCCACGCTCCGAAGACGATCAATTTGCCGATCGACACATTGGCTAAAGAAATTGACCGACTTGACCCTGAAAAACCGACCTATGTCATATGCCAGACCGGATATCGTTCGAGCACCGGTGTCAGCATTCTCGAAAATGCCGGCATCAAAGAGATTTATAACGTAACCGGCGGGACCACCGCCTGGACCGAATCCGGATACGAGATCGAGGTTTCGGCAACGGCGTGTGCGAATTCTTAAAAAATGGAGGCGGTTCCGGCCGCCGTCAGGATCAGGAGTTTTATTTTGAAATTATTAATTACTGTCGTTTTATCGGGTTTCATTTGGTTAACGGCGTGCGATACGGAAGATAATCCGGCAATCCAACGGGCTGAAAAGGTACCTCAATCGTCGGAGACCAAAGAAGGGGTTAAGAAAGCCCAAACCGAATGCAAAGTTTGTGATTTTGACTTCGCAAGCTATACCGGCGAATTACGCAAGGCGGAGATTGAAGGGCTCCTGCTCGCATTAAATGACGAATATAGGGCCCTGGCGACCTATCGCCAAATAAATCGAGATTTTAACGATCCCCGGCCCTTCGTAAATATCGAAAATGCCGAAGCACGGCACATCGAACGGCTCGAGTCTATCTTTGCGGCCTATAAATTGGCGGTCCCAAATAACGAATGGCTGGGATCCGCGCCGCGATTTCAAAGCGCGGCAGATGGCTGCCGTGCCGGAGTTGACGCCGAAATCGCCAACCGCGATCTTTATTCAAAATTGCTGAAGACCACCGACCGTGAGGATATTTTAACCATTTATCGCGCGCTTCAGAGCGCTTCCGAAGATAACCACCAACCCGCGTTTGAGCGATGCGCCAGCGGAGGAAGGGGCCGATAAGTGGAACTTCTCGCCTATCTGGTCGCTATCATAATCGGCATTACCCTTGGCCTGATCGGTGCCGGAGGAAGCATATTGACCGTACCGGTGCTGGTATATCTTGCCGGCGTTGAACCGGTTCTGGCGACGGCCTATTCGCTGTTTGTCGTCGGTACGACGGCGCTCGTCGGCGGTATCAGAAATGCGTTTAAAAAACGCGTAGACTATCGGACCGCCGCCGCATTCGGCATTCCTTCGATACTTGCAGTTTACGCGACGAGGGCGTGGCTGATGCCGGCGATACCGGAACAAATCAATATCGCGGGATCGCTGATGCTGCCGAAAGGGACCGGATTGCTTCTCCTTTTCGCCGGTTTAATGGTAATCACGTCACTGGTGATGATCCGCAACGGCAACAGCGAGATCGATAAGCTTGAAAATCAGGGGGGATCGAAAAACGTTGCGATTATACTTTTTGAGGGCGTCGGAGTAGGGATGCTGACCGGTATGGTCGGAGCGGGCGGAGGCTTTTTGATAATCCCCGCGCTGGTCCTGTTTGCGGGGCTTGAAATGAAACTCGCGGTCGGTACGTCCCTGTTTATCATCGCCGCCAAATCGCTGATCGGGTTTACCGGTGATATTCAGATTGGAACGGCGATCGACTGGAAATTCCTGCTTTTATTTACCGGATTCTCAATTTTGGGAATTTTTATCGGCATCCGTTTGAATAATGTAATTGACGGACGAAAACTCAAAAAGGGATTCGGCTGGTTTGTCCTTGCGATGGGCATCTATATGATAATCAAAGAATCGGTATTTGGATAAAATTATGTATGAACTTTTAATAATAATCGGTGCGATCGGTTTCTATTTGCTGTTGCAGCTGGTAATCCTTCCAAAACTGGGTTTCAACACCTGAATGCGCGGCGCGTGTGATGCCGGGTCGCGGCATGATCAAAAGTTAATCGAAAATGAAGAGCAAAGCGGGGATATCGGGTTGCCCTAGTTATCGCCGGCTCAACCCCTTTAACGGTATTCGTTTTTACCGCAATTTGATGCAAACTAAAAGAACATCAATTGTCAAAACAGCCTGGGGCTGGCTCCGGTTCGCGATCGTCATCGGCGCGATTTTGTATTTGTTCGCGCCGCCTTCGTGGTGGCAGTTTGGCGTGACGAAGGCCGTTGATCGCGAGCAGGTTTCCGGCTTTACCCTTTCGGGGTTTGACGGCGGAAATCAATGGGATTTTGCGGATAAACGGGGTAAGGTCGTGCTCGTCAACTACTGGGCGACCTGGTGCGGTCCCTGCCGGTTTGAGACACCGGGTCTGGTCAACATTTCCAACCGGTTCGAGAGCCGGGACTTTGAGATTGTCGGGGTAACCGTCGACAATGATCTAGCTTCGGTTCCGGAGTTTATCGAATCCTACGGAATCGGATATCCGGTTCTGCTCCCCGGAAACGATCCCAACATCACCGGAGAGGCGATGACCCTCCCGACGACATTTCTTTATGATAAACAGGGTAGGCTCGCCAAAAAATATACCGGAATCGTCCTCGAAATGACCCTTCGGTCGGACATCGAGTCGCTCCTGGCTGAATAGAAATTTTGCCTGCCCGGGCCCTGAAAAAAAAACAGGAAGATAAAACAATCCGAATCGAGTGCGAAATTGTCGTGCATTCGGTCGAACAAATCAAAAATCCGGTAAATTGAATACGTGTTCTTTAGTCCAGTAAATTTACCCTTGTATTCGGATCGCGGTTTTAATGGGCCGTCAATTTCTACGCTGATTGGGTTGGTTTGGAAATTTCGCGGACAAACTCTCGGTTCTTATGAATCTGCAGATATTTCACCTATAATTACTTTATGATCAAGTTCAAAAGAATCAACCTGATGGTCCTCGACAGTGCCGGTGTCGGCGAAATGCCGGATGCGGCTGAATGGGGCGATGCCGGTTCGGATACGCTCGGAAATGTCATCGATTCACGCCCGGTCGCTCTTCCGAACATGAAGAAATTGGGATTGGGGAATATTCGTCCGTTTAAGAACCTCGCCGCGGACCCGGGTCCCCTCGGCAGTTACGGCAAATGCACCCTCAAATCAAACGGAAAAGACACCACAACGGGACACTGGGAAATGGCGGGTATCATTCTCGACAAGGCCTTTCCAACCTATCCGAGCGGCTTTCCCGACGATGTTATTTCGGAGTTTATCCGCCGGGCTGAAGTCCCCGGCATTTTGGCTAATATCCCCGCGTCCGGAACCGAAATCATCGAGCGGCTGGGAGAAGAACACATCCGGACCGGAAAACCGATCGTTTACACTTCCGGTGATTCGGTGTTTCAAATTGCTGCCCATGAAGGTGTCATTCCGATTAAGCGGCAGTACGAAATCTGCGAAATCGCCCGCCAGATGCTTGACGGTGAACACCGGGTCGGCCGCGTTATCGCCCGTCCGTTTATCGGGGAATCGGCCGAAACCTTCACCCGCACCGAAAACCGCCACGATTATGCCGTTCCCCCGCCCGATGAAAACCTGCTGCCGCTGCTGGCCGGGAAAGGGCTCGATGTCATAGCCATCGGAAAGATCGCTTCAATATATGATTCAATTGGCGTGACTCAAGATCTGAAGGCAAAAAACAACGACCAATCTATCGATCAAACCATAGATGTTTTAAAAGGTGACGCCACAGGGCTTGTTTTCTCGAACCTCGTCGATTTCGACATGCTCTACGGCCACCGCCGTGATGTTGAAGGCTACGCTAAAGCACTCGAACATTTCGATCTCCGTTTACCTGAAATTATGGATGCTATGCGGGATGATGATCTGCTTATAATCACGGCCGACCACGGAAACGACCCGTCATATCGCGGTACGGATCATACCCGGGAATATTGCCTGTTATTGTGTTACGCGAAAAACGCCGCCGGCGGCGTCGATCTCGGAACAAGGCAAAGCCTTTCGGACATCGGGCAGACAATTGCAGAAAATTTTGGCGTCACCCTGGAGGACGGCGTGAGTTTCCTGAGCGATATTGCCGCTTAACGTTTGAGGGTCGGGATATCATCGGAGTTCGTTCACGATTTCTATCGAGTTTAGCGACATCCAAGAGGATAAGGTGCTTATTCGCCCGGCTTCCACCCGTATTTCAATAACGCATTCCCGAGCCCGGTTATGTAAAACGTTTTGCGGTCATATGACCAGAACATGCCGGTTATGAATCCAGGGAGGGGTTTTGATGATTCGGGATTGAGCAGCGAAAGCAGCGGCTGCGCCTTAATGCTTCTGATGACCCAGCTATTTTGGGCGTCATAATTCGATTTCGAAGGGGCTGAGAAAACGACGTGTAAGCTCCGGCATTTGGCGTCTACCGCCATAATGCTGTTTCTCAGCGGTGAGGCAATAAAAAGGTTATCTTCCGAATCAACCGCGAGATTATCGGGTGACATCACATAAGCGTATACCTCGCGATTTGAAAGTGATGATTTGTCAGGATTGACATCGTAACGCAGTATCCGGCCGACCATCGTCTCGGCGACAAAAAGGTGGGACTCATTTCGATTCAGGGCTATTCCATTGGCGAAAAAAATTCCTGAGGCAACTTCAACCGCTTTACCCGCAAATCCTTTTCCCGATCGTTTCAAGAAATAGACCGCACCCGATTCAAGCGGACGGTCGATTGCCTTGTAGAGTTCTGCCCCGCCGACCGACAACCGGTTCTCAGCCGACTGCGTAAACCAGATATTTCCCCGGCTATCAAGGATCAGGCTGTTGACCCCGAATGGATGATCATAAACCTTCGTTACCGTTTCGTTTCCCAGATCGACCCGAAAGATCATTCCGGTGTAAACATCGGAAACCAGCAGGTGTTTTCCGTCCGGTTCAAGAAATACACCGTTTGGGGCGGTCGCCGACTCGGGAGGAGCGTGATCAAATCCGGCGCTCTTAAAGTCTCCGAAAGGGCGTGAAGAGCCGTTGCGCTCGACGATTCGTAAGCCGTGCTTCTCGTCGACGACAATTATGCGTCCATCGGGAAGCGCTTTTCCGTCTTCCGGCCGATGGAGCGATCCGTCCTGTGGAAATACATTTGACTGATCAAACTGCATCGACGGGAAGTTTGACGGCCGGCAGCCATCAACGGGGCGGCCGGATTCCCGGTCAGAAACCAAAGTGTTTCCATAACCCGGATAAACAAGACCAGAGCATATGAAGAGAAACGCGGCGAACACGAATTGTGCTTTCATAATGGCCAATTATCGTTGCAAGACGCTGTTTATTCAAGCAGAATCGGTATATGAAAAGTACACTTTCCAAAAAGGTAGAGGAATTCGAACATCTGAGAACGCAACTGCTCGACAAACTCGATCAGCTTGACCAGGATACGCTCAATGCAAGGCCGATCGAGGGGAAATGGTCGATACTCGAAATCGCCGAACATCTCGCCGTCGCCGAATCGGAGGTATTGCACCGACTTCCCGAATTTGAGCTGTTAATTGAACAAAAGCAGAGCCTGAGGAATGCGGTCATGTATCGTATCGTAATGTTTGTGCTTGGGGCCGGAATCAAAGTCAAAGTACCGTCACGGAAAATGCTTCCGCAAGGAAATTTATCGCTTCACGAGATACGGGAAAGTTGGGACCGGAGTCAAGCCTGGTTCCGCGGTTATATGGAAGGATTGGATGAACAGGGATTACGGGCTGCAGTCTTTAATCACCCGGTCGCGGGCCCGCTTAACGTGGTTCAGGCGGTCGATATGAGTCTCGCTCACATCAAAACTCACCTCCGGCAGATAAACACCCGACTGGAATTACTAAAAAACAGCGCTGCGATCTGAGTGCCGCGTTCGGGTCACCGTATCCGGCTTCTGACCCGGGCAAGATTTGCCTTGAAGATTTCCGCAAGTTCTTGATTCCCCGCTTTTACCGCCAGCCGGTAAGCAATTTGATAATTTTCGGCCGCTTTCTTCATTGACCCGTTTTTTTCCAATGCCTCACCCAAACTATCGTACACATTGGCCGAATCCGGATAATTTTCGGCGTTGGTTTCAAATACACGGATGGCATCCTCGATTTTTTCCCCGCGCAGAAGCTGATATCCGATCAGGTTAAGCGTCTCTTCCGGAATGCGAATTTGATAT
Organism: Aridibacter sp.; assembly: GCA_041576495.1. GTDB lineage: Bacteria > Acidobacteriota > Blastocatellia > Pyrinomonadales > Pyrinomonadaceae > Aridibacter. The sequence goes on from JBFGKW010000088.1 coordinate 8,339, forward strand.
CCGAAGCGTTTTGTCAATTTTTTATAATGGTCTTCGAGTTGGGACAGGGTGTCGACCTTACCCGGGATCCATCCATTGAAAATCAATCGAAGCCCCCAATAATATGCCTGCAGCACGACGGAAGCATGATTTTCTTGCGGGAACTTGCGGAATTCGTATTCAAGACCCTTGGGATTTTTATCCTTAACAAGTTTATGAAGCCGGTTCCATCCCTTTTCATATTCGGGTTCATCACCGAGGCCCAAAAAAATCGTCCGATCGATTCGTTCGTTATTCGCAAACATCTTTTCGGCTTCTTTAATTACAAAGTCGTCGTCATAATGAAGCGCGGGGCTCGCAGCTATATAGGCGTTAAACAGTCCCGGCCGTGAGACAAATGAGTAAACGACCGTCAGACCTCCAAGCGAATGCCCGGCGAAGATCCGGAATGGCTCGGTACGATAGTTTCTTTCGACTAACGGGATTACTTCGCTTTCGATAAACCGTAGAAATCTATCGGCACCGCCGACGGTCCCGCCTTTTCCATCATCGGTCGGTGTTAGGTCCCTCGAGCGGTTGGTGTTTTGAATGCTGACGAGGATCATTTCCGGAATCTGACCTCCCCATGCCTGCTGGCCCAGTATTCCGCCCATCATTTCGGGCTGCGGAACATGGCCGTCAAGCATGTAAACGACCGGGTATCGTTTTACTGTATTTGCATAATCGGGAGGAAAATTAACCAGAATTCGCCGGTCTTCCTTCAACACGGTTGATTCAATAATATGAAGATCGTGGATAATACTTGCAGCCTGCGGAAACTGTCCGAGGGCAGTGATTGAAAAAGCAAACAGCAAACCGAGCAATAGATAAACCCTGTTTAGTCGCATAATATGTTCCCCAGCAGTAGATCGGAGAATTGAGTCAAGAACGAATTCAAAAAGCAATGATAATCTACGAGATCACGGCTGCCGTGCAAGATAATCTGGTCGAAAAATTCGAGAATTATATGTCCGGTACGCATATTCAGGATGTAATTGATTCAGGATATTTCGAAAGTGCGGAGTTTGCAAGGATTCTGCCGGGGAGTTACCGGATTCGCTATATCCTCAACAGCCGGAAGGATTTGGAGAAGTATATTGAGTCCGATGCAGATGCTCTGAGGGCGGATTTTCTAAAGAATTTCCCGGACGGCGTAAATATCGTACGCGAGGTTTTGGATGTGATAAAAACTTGGTAGGCGTGGTATTCGATCAGGTCGGAAGTTATATGTTGTCCGCTCAAGCACGTGAAAATCGTTTGTTCGGATGTTCAGACTCTTGGATTCCAATTTGCTACAGCAAATCCGGATTTTTGACCACCCCGATAAACGGTAGGTTTCTGAATCTTCCGGCGACATCGAGCCCGTAACCGACGACAAATCTGTTCGGAATCGTAAAGCCGCGGTAATGAACCACGAGATCTTTGTTGATACGCGGTTCGGGTTTGTCCAAAAGAGTGGCCAAACGGATCGAATTAGCGCCTCGGGTTTCGAGAAGGGCGACGAGCCGGGTCAGGGTGAGGCCGGTATCGATAATGTCTTCGGCGATGATCACGTCTTTACCCCGGATCGGTTTCATAAGATCCTTGATAATTTCGACATCTCCAGTCGAGACCGTACCGTCTTTGTAACTCGCCACCGCCATGAAATCAATTTCCATCGGTAAATCGATTTGCCGCATCAGATCGGCCAAAAAGACGCAGGAACCCTTGAGGACCGCAATCAAGACCAGATCCTTATCTTTGTACTCGCGGGTGATTTGCTCGCCGATCGCTTTGACCCGGTCGGCTATTTGTTCAGCCGAAAACATGATCTCGAGGTTTGGATTTGTAAATTCTGAGTTATCCCGCGCGGTTTGAGTTTCCACAATTAATCTCCGATATTTGATTGAAAATGTATTTCGAAATAGTATTCCAAAGAACGATAAGTGACAAGTAAAGTCTGCAGGATTCAGGATATCCGTTTCAGCTATGTCAGAAAAAAACGAACAGCGCGACCGGATTCGCAGCCTGGTGAAGGAAATCCTTGATGGTGTTCCCGCGGACTTGGTTAAGGCCGGTGAATACCCGGTGCGCGTTCCCGTGTATTCGCTAACCGAGCAATCTGAAAAACAGTATGACCGCGACGAGTCTGCAAAATCGCTCCTGACCGAGGGCGATTTCCGCGGCCTCGAAGACGGGTCACGAATCCGGATTGCCGAAAATGCGAAACTGACGCCGCTGGCCGCCGATATCGTCAAAGAAATGAATCTCGTCCTTGTAAAAAAAGAACCACGTGACGCTTCGTTAAAAGTCAGCTCGGTAGGAATCGGCTCGGATCACGGCGGTTTTGATGTGAAGCGGCAGCTGATCAGTTATTTGGGTGATCTTGGCTTAAAGGTCAGGGATTTCGGTACCGATTCGGCGGAAGCAGCGGATTATCCGGACTTCGCCCATTTAGTTGGAGAAGCGGTCTCAAACGGCACTGTCGATGTCGGGATCGTGATCGACGGCGCTGGAATCGGTTCGGCGATGGCAGCCGGCAAGGTCCCGGGAGTGAGGCCGGCCGCATGTTACAATCCCGCGCTTGCCCGAAATTCAAGGCAGCATAACGGGGCGAATGTCCTGACACTGGGCAGCGGGCAAAACTCGATCGACCAAATCAAAGAGATCGTCAGTGCTTTTTTGATGCATGAAATCACCGAACCGCGCCATAAACGGCGGGTTGATAAAATCGACGCGATTGAGCGACAATACAGGAAATAGCGTCAGCAAAACGAATGGCAGAATTTAAGAACGGAAATTACGAGCAACTGGTCGAGCAGATCACCGACCTGGTATTGACCCGCCTCGACGACGATTATTGCCCTACTTTTTGCCGGGCAGACGTTGAGCGGATTGTAGACGCCGGTGCGTCGCGGATCGGAATCGTGCTCGGAGAAACCGCTACCGCCCACGACTGGGCGAGCCTGATTGATCATACTTTGCTCAAACCCGAGGCTTCAGAAAGCGATATCCGGAAACTCTGCGATGAGGCGGCGGAATTCGGTTTTGCATCTGTCTGCGTTAACCCTGTCTGGGTCAAAAAAGCGGCCGCGTTCTTAAAAGGCAGTGGGGTGCCGGTTTGTACTGTCA
>JBFGKW010000089.1:0-11452 GCA_041576495.1 Aridibacter sp.
ACAAAGTGCGCGCCGCCGTCGCCGTCCATATCAATGACAAATTTGTTTCCGTCTTCGGCGGTCCATTTACCATCTCCGCCCGTGCCCTTGCGAATGACGATCCTTCTTTTCCCGTCAGAGGTTATATCGTCAGTGAGTATTTCATCTCCTTTTTCGATGATCACATTCTTGCCGTCACCCTTGCGAACGACTATCTTTCGGCCGTCAGAGGTTATATCGTCAGTGAGTATTTCATCTCCTTTTTCGATGATAACTTTCTTGCCGTCACCCGCCTTTGATTCCGATGATTCTGAGCCCATTTTTTTCCGAATCACGATCTTGCGTTTACCGTCGGTATTAATTTTCTCGGTTTCACCGTCCTTGATAACTAATACATTCCGCTTTCCGTCGGATCCCAACTCTTCGACCGTGCCGTCCTTTTTCTTGAAGACGATCTTGTCCTCCTCAATTTCTTCATCGCCGCTTTTCGGATCACCGTCGCTTTTAATGACTCTCACCACTTTCTTTTTATCTTTTGATTCCGCGTCACCGGACGACGAATCCCGAATAATGATTCTCTCTACGCGCTTTTGGGCGTTTTCTTCATCTTTGCTTCCGATCAAAACCGATTTGCTAAAGCGGTTTGGCAGTTGAAAGTTGATTTCGACGGTGCCTTTTACCGGAACGGCAGAGCCGCTCTTTTCCGCCTGCTCGATCATCTCACCGGTAATCGTCATCGCTTTAACGTTATCAATATTCGATTGACCGCCGATCGCTTCCCGTGATTTTTTGATTAACTCGATCGATTTGTCATCCGAACTAAATCTCGCATTTGCTTCTCTGATCAAGGCGCTAAGGCCTATGAAGAATATGGATATGCTCAGTACTGAAACTAGAAATGATCTCATTTTTGCCTCCGAAACATTTTTTAATCTAAATTTAACTAAACGATTATCACAGAAGATCGGCCTTCAGTAGTTAAGAAAAGGATAAGATTTTGTAAAGGATGTAAAATTTCGCATAAACTGTTGTTTTTGCAGCGAGATTAACTGCATAATTTGTTTGATGAAACAGAATTGGTTTTTAATTTTGGTCATATTTTCATCGCTGCTGCTGCTGTTGCTTCTCGCCGGTCTGCAGTATCAATGGATTGGGCAGATCAGCGATTCCGAGAGAGTTCGCCTGAATGGACGCCTGCTCGATGATACCGGGCGTTTTGCAGAAGACTTCAACCGCGAAATTCAGGCGGTCTATTTCAGTTTTCAGGCAGATAGTGAAAATGTTGAGGCGAATAACTGGGTTTCATTTAATAAACGATACAGGTTCTGGAAAAACCAAACGCGATATCCGGAAGTCGTCAAAAATATATATCTTATAAGAACGCCCGATGATCAACCGCCGATGAGATTTATTGCCGATCAAGGTTCGTTTGTTCCGGAAGTGTGGACCGGCCGGCTGCGCGAAATTGCGGATCGCTTAAACCGCGGGACCGAATTCAATCCGATCATTGAAATCGATAGTCAAGAAAAGGCCGCAAGCAGTGAAAACCGCGCCTCGGCCGGTTCAGTTTTGGCACTCGCGATGCCGGTTTTCGAAAACGACGAAGCTGTAGAGGAGGTCATCACACAGGATAGGGAGCGTCGATCAAAGAGAATTACAAAAACCGCCCGCTTTGACTCATCAGACCGAAAAGGGTTTATCGTCGTGATGCTTGATAAAAATGTAATTACGGGAAAAATATTTCCGGATTTGGTCGACAAATACTTTTCGGTTGGCGAAAACGGTGATTATCGGCTTTCGATCAGGAATGCAGATAATACTACCATTTACCGGGCCCATGATGACGATGTGGTAAAAGCCGACGTTACCGAAAAGCTTTTTAGCTTAAACGCAAATAACTTCGCCTTTTTCTCGGAAAAGGTCGGCAATTCCATAATCGATACGCAGATCAGGACTACCGACGACTCCGTTGCCGATGAAATCGCGAACCGCGGAAACGCGGCGTCAAAAAATGAAGAAATCAGCCGGAATGAACCGGAGCGAAAACCGAGAATAGCTATTTTTAGGCGAAATCAAGCCGAATCGGGTGGGCGCTGGACATTGGCGGTTCAACATTCCGACGGATCGCTCGAACAATTTATTTCAAATACCCGACGCAAGAATTTGGTGGTGAGCTTTGGGATTCTGACGCTTTTGGCTATCAGTGTAGGGCTTATTCTGATTACTTCGCAACGCGCGAAGGCCATTGCCCAACGTCAATTGAATTTCGTTTCATCCGTTTCTCACGAATTCCGAACGCCGTTATCCGTAATTTATTCCGCGGGAGAAAATCTCTCCGACGGCCTTATTGAAGAAAAGGAAAAAATTGCGGACTACGGAACTTTGATCAAACGTGAGGGCGGCAAGCTTTCGGGAATGGTCGAGCAGATTCTGGAATACGCCGGGGCGAAATCGGGGAAACGAAAATACGATTTTCGGGAAATCGATATTGAGAAAGTTATTGTTAACGCGTTAATGGAATGCGGCCCCATCGCTGACGAACTCGGGACCAGGATACAAAACGAAATTCATCAGGGATTACGGCGGGTAGACGGTGACCAATCCGCGTTGACCCGGGCCATTCGGAACTTGATTGAGAATTCACTTAAATATGGCAATGGGAATAGCTGGCTCAGGATTTCTGCAAAAAATGCTCAGAAGGGTGTCCGAATTTCCATTGAGGACAACGGAATCGGAATCCCGGTGCGTGACATCAAGCACATTTTTGATCCGTTTTATCGGGCTGAAAACGTCGTCGACAATCAAATTAGCGGCAATGGTTTGGGTCTAAGTCTGGTCAAACAAGTCATCGATGCGCACGGCGGCAAGATAAGTGTCGATAGCGAACTCGGTAAAGGAAGTCGGTTTACAATTGAATTGCCGTATGCCTTGAGCCCTGATCTGGCCTCACGATCTTAACGACTCCATTCGGCAGAGCCGTCAAAATCGGGCGACTTAAAACGAGATTGGTATTTGAGAGCGGCGGAGAATTTATGAAGGTCCTGCTCGTAGAAGATGAAGAAGGGTTGATCATGACGCTTACCGATCGCCTATCCAGCGAAGGTTACGACGTGGCTGTGGCTCGGGATGGCGTGAAAGGGTTTGAGGCAGCGGCCGGTGAACGGTTTGACCTTATTATTCTGGACCTGATGCTGCCAAAAAAGAACGGGTTCGACGTCTGCCGTGATCTAAGAAGAAACGGTAATGACACACCAATTATTATGCTTACGGCAAAAGGTGAGATTATTGACAAGGTGCTGGGATTAAAACTGGGAGCCGATGATTATTTAACTAAACCGTTTGAGATTGCGGAGCTGCTCGCCCGGGTCGAATCCGTTTGCCGCCGATCCAGGCGGGACGCAGTAAGTAATTCCAAAGGTACGTTTCGGTTTGGTGATGTCGAAGTTGACTTTAAGAGCGCCGAGGTAAACAAGGGCAGAGTTCCCGTAGAATTATCGGCGATGGAATTCAAGCTCCTACATTTCCTGATTCAAAACAGCGGGAGTGTGCATTCAAGAGACGATCTTCTGGATGCGGTTTGGGGCTATGACGCAATGCCGAATACGCGGACTGTCGATGTGCATATTTCGTGGTTGAGGCAAAAACTCGAATCAAACCCCAAACACCCGGAGTATATCCAAACGGTCCACGGTCTCGGATACAAATTTACCGGTTAACGACACCGCGAAATATACGGCAATATTCTTCCCGCGAATCCGGTTATTACACCGCCGGCGTCGGGGCACCGCGTCTCGCGACTCCCGATTTTTTGGCCGCTTTTTCGACCTGTTTAGACACCGCCTTGGCAACCCGTTTGTCAAAAACCGAGGGTATTATGTAATCGCAATGGAGTTCCTGATCCCCGACGATTCCTGCGATTGCGTTTGCAGCGGCGAGTTTCATCTTTTCGTTGATCGTCGACGCCCTGCAATTCAGAGCACCTCTGAAGATACCGGGAAAGCAGAGAACATTATTTATTTGGTTTGGATAATCCGAGCGACCGGTGGCGATAACGGCAACATGCTCCATCGCTTCTTCGGGATAAATTTCCGGATCGGGGTTTGCCATTGCAAAGACTATCGGATCTTTCGCCATCTTTTTTAAGTCCTCGTGTCCAATGACCCTGGGGGCGGATAAGCCGAAAAATACATCGGCGTTTTTTATAACGGCATGAATATCGCCTTTTTCGTTGTCCGGATTGGTATTTCGGGCAAACCAATCTTTGACCCAATTCATATTTTCCGTGCGTCCCCGGTATACTGAGCCGCTCGTATCGCATCCGACAACATTCTCAACTCCGGCCGCCATAATAATTTTTGAACAAGCGACACCTGCAGCGCCGATGCCGTTGACGACGACCTTGATCTCGCTCATTTTCTTTCCAACGATTTTCAGCGCATTGATAAGGGCCGCCAAAACAACAACGGCAGTACCGTGCTGGTCATCATGAAATACCGGAATATCAAGCTCTTCCTTTAATCGTTCTTCGATCTCAAAGCACCGCGGCGCAGAAATATCTTCGAGGTTTATTCCGCCAAACGCGACAGAAATATTCTTTATCGTTTGGACAATTTCATGCGGATCTTTCGTGTCGAGACAGATCGGAAACGCGTCAACGCCGGCAAACTCCTTAAACAGCTGCGCCTTGCCTTCCATCACCGGCATTGCCGCTGCTGCCCCGATATTTCCTAAGCCAAGTACCGCGCTTCCATCGGAGACCACGGCAACGGTGTTTTTCTTAATCGTCAGCGTGAAGGCCTTTTCGGGGTCTTTGTTAATCGCCATACACACCCGAGCGACCCCTGGTGTATAGGCCATTGAAAGATCCGCCCGGGTTTTGAGCGGCGCCTTCGAAACTACTTCAATTTTCCCGCCCAGATGAAGTAAAAAAGTGCGGTCGGAAATATTGATTACTTCTACGCCGTCGATTCGATCGACAGCATCGACGATTTCGTTTCCATGCTCTTCAGAGTATGCGTTGACCGTAATATCACGGATTATAAAACCCTCTCCAACGCGAACTATATCGATGGCACCGATATCGCCCCCGGCAGTTCCGATGATTGTAGTGATTTCACCGAGTTTTCCCGGGTTGTTTTCGATTTTGACTCTTAGCGTCAGACTGAAGCTCGGACTTGGAGTTTGTTTTTTTGTCACAAATGAAACCTGCTTTCTCCGGGGTCGGACTAGAAAAGTAGATTAACCCATCAACTTTGACCGACGCAAACAAAAATCAAGATAACGGACGAAGCAACCCCCTAAAGACTCCAATTATTTCGATCTGGTCGGCTGGGACTATAATCGCCTCGTATTTATCGTTAGACGGACGGAGTTCGATGTTGGCACCCTGCCGGTAGAATCTGTTTAATACGGCATCTTTTTTATCGATCAAAGCAACTACGCGGTCACGGTCGCGGGCAAAAGCACGCTCTTCAATAAGCGCGATATCTCCTGCGCAAATATGTTCGTCAAGCATTGAATCATCGGTCACCAGAAATGCCGATAACCGTTTTCGAGGCGAAGCACCCAGAATCGACTTAGGAAGGAAAAACGGATCTTTGGATTCGATCGACTCGTCAGGAGAAGCGTTATCGCAAATCCAGTCAATTCTGCATACCGAGTTCGTAAGCGAATCCTGCGGAATCAAGTCAATGCTAAATGAGCCATTTTCATGTTTTCGTGAGATCAGGCCCTGCTTTTCAAGCGCCTCAATGTGTTTCGCGATGGCCCCTTTCGACCTGACACCGATCGCCCTGGCAATTTGTTGGTATGAAGGTTCATAACCGCGTTGATTAATAAAATCGGTTATATACTCCAAAACCTCGTGCTGGCGTTTCGTTCGGGTTTGCATAGGCTTGATTCTATTTTCGCCGATTTACATAAGTCAAATATTTTTTATCGAATTCCTGACTTAACCGCGGCGGTTAGGGAAATTGCTCCCAAAAAAGATTGACGCGCTCGTTTACGTCAAGTTAGAATTACGATGCATAGTTTTGACCCAATATAACGTTTAACATATTTATTTCTCCGAGAGTCCTATGTCCAAAAGAATAGATGATTTACTTCGGATGGCGATGAGTTTTGGCGCATCCGATCTCCATTTACGCGCAGGTTCCTATCCGATTATTCGCGTCAATGGAGATTTAAGGCCGGTTTCGAGTGTTGATCGGTTGACACAGGAAGAGACGCTTGAGATGGCATTTTCGATGATGTCGAATAATCAGAAAGTGCAGTTTCAGAATCTTCAGGAAGTCGATTTGGGTTATGGGGTTTCCGGACTGGGACGCTACCGCGTAAATATTTTTCAGCAGCGAAACTCGATCGGAATCGTGGCACGGGCTATTCCGGACAAAATGAGCAGTTTTACAGAACTTGGATTGCCGCTCGTATTATCGGAAATTGCAAATGAGGAACGGGGACTCGTGCTCGTAACCGGTACTGCCGGAATGGGCAAGTCGACTACGCTGTCAGCAATCATTGACCATATTAATTCGAGCCGCAACGCTCACATTTTAACGATCGAGGATCCGATCGAAGTTCTGCACAAGGACAAAAAGTCGTATATAACCCAAAGGGAAGTCGATGTCGATACGCGTAGTTTTGCTGATGCAGTTCGGGGAGCGCTCCGGCAGGACCCTGATGTTATTTTCATCGGCGAGTTGAACGATGCCGAGACAATTGAAACCGCATTGACGGCAGCAGAAACCGGGCATTTGGTGTTATCAACACTAAATACCTTTGATGCTTTGGAGACCATTTCAAAGCTGATAACCGCCTTTCCCGAATATCAGCAGCGCACGGTCCGGATTCAACTTGCAGGACTTCTTAAGGCTACCGTGTCCCAACGTTTAATGAAGTCGGCCAAGGGTGATTCGCGCGTCCCGGCCGTCGAAATATTGCGGTCAACGGAGTTGGTTCGAGAATGCATCTTGTATCCTGATAAAGCGGAGCAGCTGAGGGGCGCAATAGTTGCCGGAACGTCACAATACGGAATGCAAACCTTTGATCAATCCTTGCTGTTTCTGTATCAATCGGGATTAATTGACCTCAATGAGGCACTTCGCGGATCGAGTGATCCGGATGATTTTCGTCTCCGCCTGGCAGGGATCCCGGCACCTTCAATCGAAGCCGGCCAGGAAGCTGAGGGCGGTTCCGGCATCAGCGATTTGGTCACCGGAAAAAGCACGTCGTCATAAACGGTCTACTCTCTCGATCTATTATTCAAGATAGAACTTTCCCGTTGCCACGATTACGGACCGGCCGCTGATCTGCACTTTTTGTATATCCCCTTTTTCCCCCGTGACATACGCGAAGATCCGGCTAGGTCGGTTCATAAAATCCCCTTGTTCGATTGTAATGCGGTTTCGGTTAATTGCCCCGTGGTACACCGCATATCCGGCGAATGAACCGGCCGCACTGCCGGTAGCCGGGTCTTCCGGAATTCTGTCGGCGGGCGCAAAAAACCTGGCGTGGACATCGGACCCGGGTTCGATCGTCTCAAACGTGAACGCATAAACTCCGACCGCGCCGTACTTGAGATATATATCGCTCAAAACGGCGGGGTTTATCTTGATTTTTTTCATTGAACGGAGAGATGTGAGCGGCACGTCGAGGGCTTTTATTCCTGTCGATACTACCTGAATCGGCAACTCTTCGGTCTGCGCCAGGTCCGCCGGGTCAAGGCCCAATCCTTTGGCAATCAGGGATATTTCATTCGAATCAGAAATAGTGTGCCCGCCCGAAAATCCTCCTTGTGTCATAGTTACCATCGTTACGATTCCGTTCTCAAACTCGATCTCGACGGGCAGCACGCCAAGATTCAGTTCTTGCTCGACACGGACAACGCCCGATCCGGTCTTTGATGCGATCCCAAGCCTGGCAAGCAAATTCCATGTTCCAACTACCGGATGCCCGGCGATCGGAAGCTCTCGTTTTGGCGTGAATATTCTCAATCGTTTTAACGCTTTTTCGGAAGCGAGGACAAATACGGTTTCCGAAAGATTCATTTCCGCAGCAATTTTTTGCATATCATCTTCGGATATCCCCGAAGCTTCCGGAAATACCGCAAGCGGATTGCCGTCAAATCTGTTATCCGTAAAAACATCCAACTGGTAAAATTCATACTCTCTCATAATTAATCACCGCAACAAGGATTTAGCCCGCGAGGCGCATTATCGTATTAAATGCATTCCCGGGATTATATATTTCTGTGTTGGGAACGGGTTGATGTGATGCTAACGCAGGGCAATTACAAGGGTCAACTAAATTCAAACAAGATTCCAGCGTAATTCTTTTTGCTCCAACCGAGTTCCAGATGGGTACCCGGGTAATGATTCGAAAGAAACGCGAATTACCCGGCGATTCTAACCAAAGTTTTTACAGTTATTTAAGAATGTTTATAAAAAAGTCTATTTTTTACCGTATTATCTTGACATCAAACCACTTCGGCGTGTAGATTCTAGTCTTACCCGGTCATTGGCGACTCCAACGGAAGTCTACATATTAGACAGCCATGAATGTGGCGATTCTATGAATGGAACCGGAATGGGATAGCGTAGTATTATTGACCTGTCGAAAATATTGCAAATGACCGAAATTGGCTAACTCGCAGGCTGATTTTTTTATTGTCTAAAATTCAGGTAAGAGCGGGGCAGCGCCATTTTAATATCATTTAAGACGGCAGCTAAATTATAAACAAAGGAAAGCAACACAAAGTTAAATGTCAAACGAAGTTACAAAGGACGCTGAAACGGCTGACGGTCAGGCTTCAGCGTCGGAACCAACCAACAACAACGAAAGTTCTGCAGTTACAGAAGCAGAATCGAATGCCGGCGAAGTCGAAGCGCCGAAAACCGAAACCCCAGCACCTGCAGCCGAAACGGAAATCAAACCGGATTCTGAAGGCGCGTCAACACAAGGAGAAATGGATTTTGGCGCAATGCTCGCTCAATTTGAACAGGAGCAAGTCGCCTATCACGTAGGTGAAACGGTAAGCGGGAAAGTCGTCAGGATTTCAGAACATGGAGTTCTGGTCGATTTCGGTTATAAATCGGAAGGAGTGGTAGCGCTTGAAGAATTTACTTCCCAGGAAGGGGACGTCACCGTCAATAAAGGTGATGAAGTTGATGTAGTAATCAAACATATGGGTGGCGACGGGCCACCGACACTCTCTTATTTGGATGCCAAGAACCGACGGTCATGGGATGACATCGAATTGGCATTTCGCGACGATCTGACCGTCAAAGGCATCATTAAAGGAAAAACCAAGGGTGGTCTAAAGGTCGACGTCAGTGGAGTGGAAGCGTTTTTGCCCGGATCGCAAATCGATTCCCGACCCGTCCGAAATCTTGATGAACTAAAAGATGAAGAGATTGAAGCGAAGGTTGTAAAATTCAGCCGCAAACGCAACAACATTGTTCTCTCAAGAAAAGTGATCACCGATCAGGTAATCAACAAACAAAAGGCGGAGACGCTTGGCAAGATCGAAGTCGGTTATATCGTAGAAGGAACAGTCAAGAATCTAACCGAATACGGGGCGTTTATCGACATTGGCGGAATTGACGGACTGCTTCATGTCACGGATATGTCGTGGGGCAGGCTGCTGCGTCCCGGAGATATGTTTAAGGTTAACGATACGGTCCAGGTTAAAGTACTTAAACTCGATCGTGAAAAAGAAAAGGTATCCCTTGGATTCAAGCAGTTGCTTCCGGACCCGTGGTCGACAGTGACGGAACTTTATCCTGTAGATACGAGAATAAAAGGCAGGGTATCGAGCGTCACTGAATACGGTGCATTTGTTGAACTTGAACCGGGTGTTGAAGGATTGGTCCACGTTTCAGAAATGTCCTGGGCCAAGCGATTGAAACATCCCAAGCATCTTGTCAGCAAAGGAGATGAGGTCGAAGTTCAGGTTTTAGGAATCGATCCCGCGGAACGTCGTATCAGTCTCGGACTCAAGCAGCTGCAGCCGAATCCATGGGATACGATTGGTGAGAGATACACTACCGGATCCAAGGTCACAGGCAAGGTCAGAAACCTGACCGATTTTGGCGCGTTTGTTGAAATCGAAGACGGTGTCGACGGATTGGTTCATGTTTCGGACATATCGTGGTCGAAAAAGGTCAAGCATCCGAAAGACGTTTTAAAGAAGGGCCAGGAAGTCGAAGCGGTCGTGACGAATATCGATACCCAGGGTCACCGCCTGTCGTTGTCAATTAAGGAACTTACTCCCAGCGCCTGGGAGACCTATACCAGCGCCCATAAGTCCGGCGATGTCGTTAAAGGAACGATTTCGAGGTTTGCCGGATTCGGCATTTTTGTAGAATTAGCGCCCGATCTCGAAGGACTCTGCCATATTTCCGAGCTATCGGATGAGCGAATCGAGAACCCTGAGGATCAATTTGAAATCGGACAAGAGCTTGACTTTAAGATTTTGCGTATTGAGCAGGACGTAGAAAAAATCGGGCTTTCCGCTAGAGCAGTTGGCCGCGAGGATGAGCCGGTCACGGATTCCAAAACCTATTCGAGCGAAGCTAAAGGTGGGATGGCGTCCCTGGGAGAGCTCGCCAAGTTAAATCTCGGAGGCGGTACCGCCGAAGAAGATGAAAAATCGGATCCGGACGCAACTGCAAAAGCTGCTGAAGAGGAAACGGCAGAACCTGCCGCCGAAGCGGTATCGACGGAAGGTACGGAATCCGTTGAAACGGATGATGCGGCCGCGGACTCTAAAAAAGAAAAGGCCGAACCGGCAGCCGGTTTGAAAGAAGAAGACGCTGTTGAAGTGAAGGCCGAAGAAAAGAAAGAAGAAGACACTGCTGAAGTGAAAGCCGAAGCAACGGATGAAGCGGTTGACGCAAAAGACAGCAAAAAGGCTGAGGCTGCCGACGATATAAAGGCTGAATCAAAGACTGAGAAAGTCGAAAAAGCCGCGGCGCCAAAAAAAGCAGAGGTTGTCGAAGGAGCCGATCCGAAAGCGGACGACAAATCATCGGCCAAATCGGAAACCGTAGAAGCTGTTACCGAAGCTAAATCCGATCTTAAGGCTAAGGATGCCGCTCCTGATGCTGATAAGAAAACCGTCAAGAAACCAAAAGCCAAAGCGAAAACTGCAGCGAAAAAGCCAAAAGCGACGAAAGCCGCAGCGGCGAAGAAAACTGCAGCGGCTAAGAAGACCGCAGCTGCGGAAACAAAGAAAGAGGCAGAGGCGGATGGTGGAAATGCAGGTGATGAAGTCAAGGAAGAAACGAAACTAAAGAGTAAGAAGGCCGAAAGCTAGTGTCTTTTGCCAATGGATAACGGTTAGGTTGTTTACCGATTTACAAAATAATATGGGTCTGAGGACAAATCAATGACAAAAGCTGATTTAGTTGAGTTAGTTGCCAAAGAAGCCGAAATGACAAAGAAAGACGTTGAGCAATTGGTCGAGATAATTTTC
>JBFGKW010000090.1:0-11392 GCA_041576495.1 Aridibacter sp.
GTCGAGATCCCCGATTGCCGCGATCATTCCGTCCCGGACGCCGACCGAACCATAAAACCAGGGGTTTCCGGTACCGTCGATAATCCGGGCGTTGATAACAAGGAGGTCGAAGGTCTCCTGGCGGCCGTCGTAGTTGAATGCCGCCGGTGTCAAAAATAATCCGAACAAAAGCAAAGATAATATGCGTCGAGTCATAATCACTGTGGGCGGTCGCGGGTATCCATCATATCGATATAATGTTGGGCCGCTGCAGCCATTCGTTTTTGGTCGTGCGCCACGCCGGGCGCGTCGAACAGTCTCCAGTTGGTTGCCGGGTTGACCGTCTTTATCTGCTCAAACATAAATCCGGCCCGTTCATACCGGTTGCTTCCCTGGGCATCGGCTTCGGGTGTCTGTCTGAGATTTGCTTCCCTCACTATATCGTCAGTTCCGCGGAGAATAAAGACATTTCTTTTTGACCAGTTCAGGATATCGTCTTTGTTAACCGAAAGACTTTGATGTTTGAGCCCGTAGGGATATTCGGTTGTTAAATCAGGCAGCGTATACCATCCCGAATTTGCGGCGATCGCGAGTCTGACCTTTGCTCTCGGCATAAACAACATAAAGCGGTGAACAAACTGTCCCCCGGCGGAGTGCCCGAAAATGTCGAAATGGTCCTTAATGAGGCCGAAGCCCGACCTCACCTGCTCCTGAATATCCTCGACAACCTGAAATGACCATTTTTGGCGCGGTATCTTCTGCCCCTTGTTCGTAAGAATATTTCCAAGGTTGTACCTGTACGAACCCTTCCAGTTTTGATTGTCGAAGTCAGGAGCTGCGATGATGTAATTCGCGGTGCCCGCCCATCGATGCCACGACAAAATGTATTTATCCGCATTCCGGCTGAGGCCGTGCATAACAACCACGATGCCCGTATCGGAACTGAGCGTGTTCGGAACAAAAATATAAGTCCTGACGCCCGGATTCGGGCCGCTTTTGTAAATAAAAGATGAAATCGTGTCCGGCTTGAAGACCCTGACTCGATAACTTTGTTTGATGCCGACACCCCGGGCGGAGATGTGGTAAACCGTATCCCGGCCATCGAGTTTGGCGAGGTTAAACGTGGCGCTTTCCCCGCGTGCCCTCAGCCACCTCCCCGAGGTAGAAGAAATTCCAGATTTCTCGTCGATAAGTTCACGTTTTACTGTCCAGGTATCGGCGCCCTTTAACGTGAAGGAATGTTTTCCTTCCAACCGGAACCGGGAAATCACGGGATTTTGCGAGTGCGCCGAATTACAGGCCAGCAGCAACAGGCAGAAACCGGTCAATCCGGCAAGAATTTCATTTCTCATCAGGCCCAGCCGCTGGACCGATTGTTCGAATCGATTTATAAGACTCATCTGGCAATGTTTTTTAATGCTTCCGGAAACGATGCAACATCAAATTCCCACAAAACCGGCAGCAGGAAATACACGAAGGAGGAAAGCAATAGAATCGAAATGAGGTTCATCCAGATTCCCGTCCTTACCATATCCGGGATTTTAAGATAACCCGAACCAAATACCACGGCGTTAGGCGGCGTCGCGACCGGAAGCATAAATGCGCACGAGGCGGCAACCGTGGCCGAAACCATCAGCAAAAACGGATGGACGTCGATGGTCAGAGCCATCGGCGCCAGTATCGGGAGAAGCATCGCAGTGGTAGCGAGGTTCGATGTGATTTCCGTCAGGAAATTTACTGCCGCGATCAATAAAACCACCAGTAAGATAATGGAAACCCCTTCAAGCAGGGTTATTTGACCGCCGATCCAGTTCGCCAGTCCGCTTTCCTGAAAACCGGCCGCCAGGGCCATTCCGCCTCCGAATAAAAGCAATATTCCCCACGGCAGCCGAACCGCCTCTTCCCAGTTGATTATTCTTTCCCCGTTTTGCCGCGCCGGAAGCAAAAACAGAGTAACCGCCGAGACCATTGCGATGATCGTGTCGTCGATCGCCGGAACGAATTGATTTATCAAAAACGAACGGGTTATCCAGGCGAGCGCCGTAAATATGAAGACCGCCAGAACCACTTTTTCTTCGAACGACATATCGCCGAGGCCCTCAAGCTGGTTCCTGATCTCGGCCTTCCCGCCGGGAAACTCCCGCTGCGTGAATGTAAATGCGAACCGAACAAGGTATTGCCAGCAAACAAATAACAGGACGATCGAAATCGGCAGTCCGAATACCACCCATTTTGAGAACGTGATTTCGATGCCGTAGGTTTCCTTGACGACACCCGCCAATACCAGGTTTGGCGGCGTTCCGATTAGAGTGGCGATACCTCCGATCGACGCGCTGTAGGCTATTGCCAGCATCAGCGCCTTGCCGAAAATCACGTTCTCGTTCTCCTCGGTTTCCGGATTGTCGCGAAGTTGGGCGATAATCGCCAACCCGATCGGAAGCATCATCACCGTCGTTGCCGTGTTTGATATCCACATCGACATAAAGGCGGTGGCAATCATAAAACCCCATATGATCCTGACGACATCCGTTCCGACGAAATTTATTATCGATAGCGCGATTCGCTTGTGAAGATTCCATTTCTCAATTGCAATCGCCAGGACGAATCCGCCGATATAGAGAAATATATACTT
This sequence comes from Aridibacter sp., assembly GCA_041576495.1. GTDB lineage: Bacteria > Acidobacteriota > Blastocatellia > Pyrinomonadales > Pyrinomonadaceae > Aridibacter. The sequence goes on from JBFGKW010000090.1 coordinate 2,612, forward strand.
ATGGCCAAACGAGGCGGTGGTGTTTGTCAACGAGAGTCCACCGGTTAAGGGAAACAATATGATCGGAAGCAGTGCGGTGACATAAATCGGCAGCGCTTCGGTTATCCACCAGATCGCCACCCAGGCAGTCGAGGCCAGGATGGCGTTCGCCTCCTTTGAAAGGCCCTCTGGATGGAAGAAAAACAGAATCAGAAGAAACGCCGCGGGCCCGGCCGCCAAACCTATTGATTTCGGATGAATTTTCATCAAGGAATTCTCTTGATCCTTACTTTTCGACGGCCGCGAGTTCCCGCGCCAGCGCTGAAAGAAATCTGCCCTCGTAGAGCGCTACTTTTTCATCGTAACCCGCCCGGTCGACAAACCTCCCGGGATCATATCCGTCGCCCGGTTTGATTTTTTTGTGCATGTCAAAATGTCCGGCGTGGGATGATACCCAAGCGTCAAACTTCAGATTCTTCTGCCTTCTGAATGTCTTCCGGTAGCTCTCAGCTATATCAGGAAAAAGCGGCATACCCGTTAGTTTTACCCCGCGGCTTGTATTGACGCTCCCCATGTTGACGATAAGGACTTTGTATTTCTTTCCGCCGTCGCGCGTCTCAAACGTAAAACTGCTAGCGCCTTTGGTATGTCCGGGGTGATGGTGGAGTTTGAGCTTTGCGGCGCCGAGCCGGATTATGCTGCCGTGTTTTAAACGCCTGTCCACTTTTACGGGTTCAAATACCGCACCGCCAAACCCTTTGGAAAACTCAAATGGATCCGAATTAAAAAACTGGTGTACGCCGCCGCTTTCGAGTACCGCGGCGTCGGCTTCGTGCGCCATCAGGCGGGCACCGGTCAGCCGCTTTATTTCTGCGAAACCCGCGACGTGATCCCAGTGGGCCTGGGTGTTGAGCAGAATTTTTATGTCCCGGAACTCAAATCCGAGCGATTCGACGCTTTCCTTCAATGCCGGGACACAATCATATACTCCCGTATTGATCAAAATGTGGCCCTTTCCTGTGGTGATCAAAAAGGATGCCAGATCGTATCCTCCGATGTAATAAAGATTACCGACAACCCGGTAAGCGGGATAAGGCTTCGTCCAGCTTTCCCTTGTAACCGGAAGCCGGGTAAAACTCTCTTGCTGCGAGATTGCCGTACCGCTCAACAGCGTCAGGCCGGCCGCGGCCGCAAGCAATAGCAGTTTCAGTTTAAGCCGGCTGCCCTCAGTTCTCCTCATTTGAAACACGATCCACAATTGTTATTACAAAATCCCGGATTCGTCCCCCGGTTGTTCAGCTTATTGGCTTTGTCTTGCTTACTTCTCAATGTCGAAAGGGAGAGGTTTTGTCCCGTCATTCTTTACCCGTAAGGCCGGAACCGGGTGAGGAGCTTAGTCCTCACCCCTCCCGAACTAGAAGTTTAACTTCAGCGCAAACTGCATCAGTCGTGGGTTCGTGATTGTCGTCGTTGTTTGTCCAAAGCTGGTACTGAAGATATCCGTCGACGGGTTGCCGAAGTTCACATTGTTAAAGGCGTTAAATACCTCCCAGCGAAATTCCACGTCGGTGGTTTCGGTAATCTTGGTCCGCTTGGTCAGGTTGAAGTCCAGCATAAAGCGCCGCGGGCCGTAGATCGGCGTCTGCGTCAATTCACCGAGCTGCCCTGGATTCGGCAGCTGAAACAGGCCCTGGGTCGCGCTTGAATCTGTACAGGCCGCCCCGGTCCGAACCGATAAACAGGGATCGAGCCAAAAAATGCCGCCCCCGATGTCTTTCCGGCCGGTGAGATCACGGAGTTCCTTGGCGCTGGTCGGCTGAGAGAGATTGACGGTGTTGTCATCTGAAATAGCAGAGCGGTGAAACGTGCCTATTCCGGAGGTGATCGAAAGCGGACGCCCGCTGCGCCAGTTGATTATGCCGCCTAACTGCCAGCCACTGATCAGTTTGCCCAGGAATCCACCGGCGCCGGCGCCAAACTGCTTGCCTGCGCCGAACGGCAGTTCATACACCCAGTTGGCTTTGATCATATGGCGGGGCATAAACTGCCCGACGCTGTATCGAGGGTTGCGGACCGAGCTCGACCGGGAATCGTTCAGGAGACTGTTCGAATCGCCATCGTAATCGGACAGCGCCTTGCCGAACGTGTAGTTGGCCTGCATCGTGAACCCTTCGGAAAATCGCCGCCGAACCTCGACTTCAAGCGCGTGATAGGTTGAAAAGCTGTTGTTGGTCAGCCGGCGTGAACTGGCGACAAACGGATTGGCCGAAAAGAAATTGAGCGGGAGGTCTCCCCTGAGTACCGCACCCAGAAAGCTGCCGCTTCGAATGCGGCTTCCGCTGCCGTTGGTCCGCGAGGTTCGGTCAATAAGGAGGTCATCAAGAAAATCACCTGTTGCATTGAAGTCCAGGTTATCGATCATACCGGAAAATGTCCTGAATCGTGTCGGATCGCCCGCCATTAATACGTCCATTAACGGATTGGCGACGCTGCAGGGACGGTTTCGATTGTCGAACCTGTTTTCGTTAAAGGTGCGGTTGCAGGCCAGGTTTTTCTGCGCGGCAATGAACGACTCAAGGAATGTCTGTCCGGTTCCCGGGTCGCGGGAATTAATGTTGTATTCGTTAAAGTCTTCCACACGGCGGAGCTTTTCGCCGCGATTACCCACGTAGCGGATTTCGACGGCAAGGTTCTTCATTACTTCACGCTGAACCCCCACCGTCCACTCTTGGTAGTATGGAGTTTCAAGGCTTTTAGCGTATGTCCGGAAATCCTGGACCGTGCTGTCCAAAATGGTCCGGGTCACCGGAAGCGTGAATGCCGGCACGGCCGCAATCGGCGGATTATTCACATCCAAATCGCGCAGGAAAAGGGTGTTATTGGTGCAGGTGCCGTCGAACGGAATGCAATCCTGATCGACCGTCAGCCCTTCGTTGTCATCGGTGTTGGTGTCGATGATGGCGAAATGATCCTGCATAAAGCTGATGCGGAAGCCCGCCCGAATTGAGGTCTTTCCATTTCCGAAGGGGTCCCAGGCTACTCCAATGACGGGGCCAAAATTGTCGTAGTCGTTGTCCCAGAGCGGGCGGCCGTTATTCGAACCGCCGGGCACGTTCGGGACCGCGCACGTATTGTACAACGATAGGGCATTAGCGGTATTTGGAGTGATAGGCAGCGTACCCAAAATAGGACAAGGTGAGCCGTTGAATGTTCCGGGGTTACCAAACCCGTCAGCGCCTGAGACGCCAAACACCGCGTCTTCACCGCCGTCCGGGATCAATAGCAATCCCCGCGTTTCATACGGCACGGTGGCAAATTCCCAGCGCAAACCGAGGTTTAGCGAGAGATTGGGCCTTAGATTCCACGTATCCTGAACAAACCAATCAAATTCGCGGACACGGTATTTCCGCCGTTCCGGCGCACCCAGAACAAAGCCGGAATCAAGCGAAGTGACGTTGTAACGAATTTCGACCTCGCTGATGGCTCCGACCAGGTTGTTCATCAGGTCGCGTGCCGTTTCGTAGTCCGGGGATTCGATGTCGGTACCGCCGGAAAGGGCGCGGAGGTTGCTTTCGCTGAAATCGGGCGGAAAATCGTTGTCGTCAAGGTCAATATCGGGAAGCTGTTCAAAGAAGCTGTAGTTGTCGAGCCATCGATGGCGAAATTCGGCGCCAAACTTAAACTGATGGCTGCCGCGGACCCAGGTCACCGTATCACGCAAATGCATCGTTACGTTGTCGCGAACCGAGTCGCCGCCGCCCGGTTCGTACGGATCGCTGACCGTATTCAGATCGATCGTGTAGGGCGTGCCGAAGGGTTGTTTCCGCTGAAAAGCGTTCTCACCGCCCAAAAACCCGAACCGGAATTCGTTGATGACAGTCGGCGTGAAACTCGAGGTCAGTCCGGCGCTGTATCCACGGGAGGTGGTCAGACGCGCGCCCAGCGGCCCCAGATCGGGGAATCGGGTTTCGCGGTTGTTGATGAAGTCGCCGTCGATATTCCGGGAAACGTAATTGAACGTTCCGTAAAATGCGTGCTTATCGTTTAACCGGTGATCGAGCCTGAACGACGGCAGATGCTGTTCGGTCAGCGTTCCCGCGTTGAATCGAAAGCCGCCTGTGTTCAGTCCATCGCCGAAATCGAAATTATTCGGCAGGGGTATGGCCGGGAACATCGTCCCGCTGATGAACGGATCGAGGCTCGCCGGGTTGGCCGCATTAAACCGGTCGTCAACGCAGAAACGTCCCAATGCCGCCATAATCGCGGCTCCGCATTCGAGCAGATTGACGCTGCGGATCAGGCCGGGGTTGGCCGCCACGTTTTCCGGTGTGGTGGTCAGGTTGTTCAGATACCGAAAGATGCCCTGCCTCGCCTGGGCCGTATAAACCGTCCGGTTTACCGCAATCCCCCTGGATTCACGCTGCTGTTCGTATCCAAAGAAGAAGAATGTCTTGTCCTTCCAGATCGGGCCGCCAATGCGTCCGCCGAACTGGTTTCGGATCAGCTTGGGCCTTTCTACGCCGGCAGCATTGTTAAAAAACTCGTTGGCGTTGAAAACCGTATTCCGGTGGAACCAAAATACCGAGCCGTGAAATTCGTTCGAGCCACCGCGGGTGACGGCGCTGATCTGCGCTCCGCCGCGGCTATACTCGGCGGAGGAGATTCCCGTGATCACCTTGAATTCCTGGACATTTTCCGCCGAAAGCGCCAACAGGGGCTGGTCGAGCATGATCGATGAAGCGCGGTTCAGGTTGTCCTGGGTATCGATGCCGTCCAGGCTGATATTGATCGAGCGGTGCCGCTGACCGTGAACAAAGAGTTTGTCGCCTTGCCCGTCAGGGCTGCGTTCAAACGAAACTCCCGCCTGTAGAAACGCGAGATGCGAAGCATTGCGGCCATTGAGCGGCAGCTCCTGCACGCGGCGCTCGTCTACTACGGTGCTCAATTCCGAATCGGTTGTGTTGACGATCTCCTGTGCCAGAGATGCATCGATTTCCACTTCTTCCTGGAGATTGCCGATCTGCATCGTAATGTTTAAAGTGGCGCTCCTTCCAACTTCTATCAGAACTTCGCGGACCAATGAGCGGCGAAAACCGGTCGCTTCTACAGCAACGGTATAACGTCCCAGACGAACGTTGGGAAACGTAAATCTGCCGTTGGAGGATGTCGTCGAAGTGTAGACCGTATTTGTCGCCACGTGCGTGGCTGTGACGGCGGCCCCGGGGAGGACTGCTTTGGTCGCATCCATTACGGTTCCGTCCAGCCGTCCGGTCAGTTCTTGTGCGGTGAGCGATCCGGATGCCAGGACCAATATCGCCGCCAAACCGATCACAAGCTGCACGAGCACACCCCGGCCATTTACTGTGTATCTGCGTTCACAAAGTAATAATTTCATCGCTAATGTCCTCCTCAAGGCCTACTCGGAGCGCTGCTCCTGCCTGCCAGCGAAAATCGAAGCCACCCTTGCAGGTTCTGCCTTCGTTTCTCAAAAAGGTTGAAATCGATCTAAATCGAATACTATGAAAACTTTATTAATGGATTTGTATAAAAATACCCTATCACAACGACGCAAAATCGCAAAAAAAAATTGTGAGCGGAATCAGAATCAAAAAGGAAGGGAATTTTTAAACGGATTCTGAAAAATCCGTCGGGCCTGCTTAAATCAAATGAATTTTTTTTAAGATTCGGATCCTGAATCCACGGTTTTTGCCCGCGCTTCCGGTTTTCCTTCGAGATGGTTGAGATAATGCCGCTGGGTGGGATAGGCAAAATCGATATCGGGGCATTCGGCGAATTCGGTCAGGATGTCTTCCCAGATTTCCTGTTCCGAACCGCGGCGGCGGCGGGGATTGCAGAGGTAGCGCATCGTCAGCATCACGCCGTGATCCTTGACCGATGTATAGACGATCGGGGTCAGTTTGCTGAGATAGATCATCATCTTGCCGGCGGCCCGTTTTATCTGATTTTCGGCGCTTTCCGTGAATTCGACGCCGCGGTGTGAAGCGATCTTAACCAGAATCTCTTTCGCTTTTTTCCAGTCGCTTTCGAATGTGACGAGCACGGCTATCTCGTTCCAGATATATGGAAATCCGTCGCTGTAGTTTGCCAGCGGCTCGGAAAAGACCTTTCCGTTCGGGACGTGTACCACGCGGCCGGTGCTTTGATCGGCGTCGACCCATTCGCCGATTTCCATTACGGAGAACATAAACAAACGCTGATCGATGACGTCTCCGCGGACATCGCCCAACTGGATCCGGTCGCCGACCTTGAACGGCCGCCGCCAAAGTATGAAAAACCAACCGGCGAGATTGACCAGCGGGGTCTGGAGGGCGATCGCGATCCCGGCCGAAACGAGACCTAAATATGTGGTTATCGATTGAAATCCGCGCAGCCAGACGCTGCCGAGTACAAACAGTATGATCCCGAATGTGACATAGGTCGTCGTTTTGCGCCAACGGTAACGGATCCCGACGTCTTTCGTCTTCCGGTATACAAACAGCAGGATTACTCGCTGGAGAATTATCAGGACGGCGATGGTAACGACCGATGTCAGAAACTTCCCCTGGATCTGGGGATTAACGTCCAATGTCTGCTGTATCCAGCGGGTAATAGTCTGCATCTGAATTATTCGGCTTTTCGCTTTTAGGGTAAAGATTTATTGTATCAAATCCCCTTGGTTTCCTGCGCCCCGGCAGCATTCTACTATCTACTTTTTACTTTTTTACTTTTTACTTTTTACTTTCTACTTTTACTTTCTACTTTTTACTTTTGACTTTCCCCCGGCTCCCCTCCTTGATGAGGAGCGGGTCCGGCTTTAGCCGGGGGGTGGTGTTAACAAAAAGCTCCCCTCCTTACGAAGGAGGGGTACGGCTTTTTAAGCCGGGGGGTGGTTGTGATTTCAAATATTAATTTTTACTTTCAACCCGTGGTTTTCGCGATTTCAAATGCCGGCAATTGAATTCACAGCCCGGTAAACCGAATTTACCGAGGTCCCGTTAGTATACGGATTACGAAACTCGACCGTGAGGGCCGCCGCCTGTCCGAAAACCGATTCCAGATGCTTTCTAAACTCTTCATCAGGCGGATCATCGGACCACAGCGCGAAGACGCCGCCCGGTCTTAACTGGTTATTAAGGGAGCTCAGGCCTCCGGCGCTGTAAAACGAACGGTTGTTCTCATCGAGATAATGGTCCGGGGTATGATCTATATCGACCAGGACCGCATCGAATTTTCGCTCGGGATCCGCGGAGTCAAGGCCCGAAGCCGAGAGCTTAAAGAAATCGCCCTGCCGAAATTCGCAGCGCGGATCGTTTGAGAGCCTGTTGCCAAGCGGCACCAGGCCGTCCCGGTGCCAATCGATAACTTCCTGAAAGGCGTCGATCACGAGCAGTGATTTGACCGTTTTGTGGTCGAGAGCCGCTGCTGCCGTGTAGCCGAGGCCGAGGCCTCCGACGGCCACATCGAGATTTCCCTCCAGACCTTTTAAGCCCAGGTTTGCCAGCTCCGTTTCGCCTTCGGTAAACAGGCTCGACATCAGGAATTCGTCGCCGAGTTTGACCTCAAACACCTCCTCGATCTTGAGCAGCGGTTCCGGCCTCCGCCGGAGTGTCAGCTCACCCAGCGGTGTCTTGTGGTATGCCAGTTCTTTTACTTTCATACGTGGTTCGAGATACGCAATACGCGAAACGCAGCTCGCACTATGCAATACGTGATTCCGATTCGCGCCTAAAGGATTCCGTCGCCTCCCTGCTTGTTAAAGTAAGGAGGTTTGTCTGCCTGAAAGATTCCGTCAGCTCCCCTCCTTGATGAGGAGGAGTCCGGCATTGCAAGCCGGGGGGGTTGCGATATCAATTTTCAAAAATCAGATTTCGAGTTTCTAATTTTTACTTCTTTATTTTTTACCTTTTACTCGATACTTTCTACTTTTTGCCGGCTCCCCTCCTTGATGAGGAGGGGTCCGGCCTCCAGGCCGGGGGGTGGTTGTCCGTGTCCCGCCAAAAAACAAAGATATCATTCCCGGTCCGTTCGTATTTTAAATCCAAACGCCGAGCCAGCCAGTCAAACGTCCCGACCGAGAAAAAACAGATGTGCGTCCGGTCGTTTTTATAATGCCAGCCGCTAAAATCGACCGAATCATCATACAGCCGGGTCATGACCGCCAGCGCGCCCCCGGGCTTGAGCATAGCCAGGAGTTTTTCAAATACACCGAGCGGTCTGCTCAGATGTTCGACCACCTCGGTCGAAACGATAAAATCGTAAGTCTCATCCAAAACCCCCCGGCCGCTATCATAAAACGGATCATAAGTCTCCATTTCGTAGCCTTCGGCGGTGAGCAATTCGGCCAGCAGAGGCGTCGGGCCGCAGCCGAAATCGAGGCCCCGCGCGCCGGGCGCAAAATCTTTTTTGACCGGGGTCACAATCCTCTCCAGAAACCCGCGGTATCCGGCATCATCGGGGTCGTTGTTGTGCTCCTCGTACCGGGCCTTTTCGCTTTCCCGGGTGACGTGAAATTCAGGGGGCACGAATAAAAGCGAGCACTCACCGCACCGCCGGTAATCGCGGAACTTGTCCCGGAAAAAAAATTCGTTGTCTTCCGTCCCGCACAGCGGGCAGCGGATTTTATTTTGGTTCAATTGTTAATAAAGTAGAAAGTAGAAAGTAAAAAGTAAAAAGTAAAAAGGGGAAAATTGAGATCGCAACCACCCCCCGAAGCGGCGTACCCCTCCTTGGTAATGAGGGGAGCCCCGTAAGAAGTAAAAGGTAATAAGTAGAAAGTAGAAAGTAAAAAGTAAAAAGTAAAAA
>JBFGKW010000091.1:0-10868 GCA_041576495.1 Aridibacter sp.
CATCGCCGATCGACAACGCGACGGTGGTTGACGTGGTAGGCGCAAGATTCAACGGACAAGCTTCTTTATCTACCGAAGCGTCGAGCACGACATCGGATTCCCTGGCCAGGCTGGAATCGGGGTTCCCGACTATAGCAAGTATTTTCGTTTCGCGATTTTTTAGAGTCGGCAGTAGCGCCAGAAGCTCGTCGGTTTCTCCCGAGTTGCTCAACGCGATGACAACATCGCCCCTGGAAATCACGCCGAGGCTTCCATGGAGTGCGTCGGAAGGATGAACAAAAATCGCAACCGTACCGGTTGAGGTTATCGTTTGAGAAATCTTCTGCGCAATGACGCCCGATTTACCGATCCCGAGGACGATGATCTTTCCTTCGCAACTCGAAAGCAGCTCCAATGCTTGCGTAACGGCATCCTCGTCAAGCCGTTCGGCAGCGCGTTCAATTGCTTTTGACTCAACGCTTAGTATCTCAACAACTTTTTTGAATTTGTTTTCCACGACAAGACGAGTTTGATTATTGCGGCCGGATTTGGCAAGTTCCAAACTCGCAAAATTCCATCGGTTTTCTTATTGAACGGCTTTGGCTTTTTGAAGTTCTTTTCGGGTGTCTTTGTGTTTGTTTCGAATCGCCCAACCGAGAGCGGTTGTTCCCGACTCGTCACGCAGATTCAAATCGGCGCCTGCTTTGATCAAGACTTTGAGCGTATTCTTCTTACTGTTTCGCGCGGCGAGCATTAACGCGGTCTCACCCCGGTTGCTCCGTGCATTTAGTTTTGCATTCGCTTTGATCAGCATTTCGGTGGCATTTTCGTTTCCCTCGCCGGCCGACCACATCAGCGCCGTATAACCATCGAATGGATCGCGTCCGTCAACATTTACTCCCTTTTCGAGCAGAAACTTTAACGAATCGCGGTTATTGTTCCGGGCTGCGAATCTCAATCCGTTTTCCGCTTCCGGATCGCGCGGATGCACAATTCCGAATTCTTCCATATATACCTTTAACACTTTCTCGGAGTCCGAACTGACGCCATGGACAAACGGTGTGTAACCGTTTGCGTCGCGGGAATTGATATTCGCGTCATTTTTAAGTAAAAAGCGGATCGCATCGGTTTCCTTCCCCATCGAAGCGAGCATCAGTGCCGTCTGTCCCTGTGAATTCGGGCTTTCCACACTGACGCCGTAATCGAGTAATATCTGCAGAATATCGGGATGCCCGCTCAGTGCAGCGTTGCGAAAAGCCTGCTCCTTATCAATCCGATCAACGCCGCCATATATCCTTTCGTTCAGGAAATCGGTGACCACCTGTTTATGGCCGCCCGATGCCGCCAGTGAAAACGCAGTATCTCCCTGATCGTTTTGAAGTCTTAAATTGGCGCCTTCGTCAAAAAGTATCCGGACGATTTGAGAGCGCCCGTTTCCGGCTGCCAGCATCGCCGCCGTATTTCCCTTTTCATCACGCAGGTCAAGCGAAGCCCGCTGATAAATCAACTCCCTGACGACGCCCAGATGGCCCTTTTCCGAAGCTATCATCATCGCGGTCCGGCGGTTATTGTCAGTTTGATCGACCGCCTGCCCGTCGCGGAGCGCGTCCCGCACCCCTTGATAGTCCCCACGTGAGGCCGCCCTCAAAAGCGTGTTTGTAGATTCGCTTCCTTCCAGGATTTCATAATTGCTTCGCGAGTAACCGCGATTATTTCGGGTGTAGTAGCACTTTCCGCTTTGGAGACTCCCCGGATAGATGCCTCCTGAAATCGCCACCCGGCAGACGTAAAAATTCTCTTCGTTGCTGCCGCCGGCGATAACCGCCCGTTCGCGACTGCTTGTCCGCCGCCACGAAAAGCCGGAGCCGACCAAAATCTCAAACCGGGTAACCGAACGTTCACCAGATCCGGGGTTGTAATAACAGCGGTCATCGAGTGCCTTTCCGGAGACATAATTTCCCCCGCTCCGTGCGCGGCAGACATATGTTTTTCGGCCGTCGTCTTCGTTTCCGCCCGGGACGGCATCCGCCGGTATCAACCCGTTCCGCGCTGAAATCCAATCAACCTCATTTTGTGCAAACATATCGTTTACACCGACCGACAAAAAAACCAACAAGAAAGTGAACACCGGTATTCTGTTTAACATAAGTCCTTTACCTTCATCGGGATTGATTTCATAGGATAACAGACGGAATCCGCGAATGCGCCCCGAACGAATCTCCTTCTAATAGACGCATGCGGCTTGCGCCTGTTTGCCTTCAATTCAATCAAAAAAAGAGGCGGAATTAATTCCGCCTCAAACCTAACAGCTAACCAACCTTTTATTCAACCTTCACAAAGTCGGTTCCGGTCCGGCCGAATGTTTCCGGATGATACATCTCTTCGGCCTTTGCCGGCGGTACTACAAACTCACCCGGTGTGGTCGCCCTGGCAACGTAAGAGTAATTGTAAACCCCGCTCCATAAAAGCGAACTGAATGCCTCGGCACGTTCGTCACGGAAATTCTGATGTTCAAACCAGCGCGAGCGCCAGTAATGATATCCCCGCCCATATGAGCGGCTTCCGTATTCGACTACCGATGTGTTGCGGCTGCCGCTTGGTGCCTCCGGAATGTCCTCGGTGACCGCAAGTTCGGGATTCAGGATTTCAAGTCCTGCCGGCAGTGGGTCGACGAGTGCGACGTGATACCGTCTCGCCTGCGCCACCATTGTCAGTTTGACCCGGACCCTTGCGCCCGCCTTGATCGTCCATTTACCGTTGGCGTCCTGTTTTACATCTTCGGCATTATCCACCGCCTCATATGTTCTCAATACCGTAAATCCGTAATCGGCCGGTTTCAAATTGAGGTTCTTCGGAGCGTACTTCATTCCGATCCTGTAATAGAGCCGCCCGGGGCCCTGCTTGTTCAAAATCAAATCGGCCGCTCCGCCCTGTTTCATCAGGTAATCCATCGGTATTTCGAGCTGATTTGAATCGATCGACCGTCCGGCAAACTTTTGTTCGCCGGCGTAAGCCTTTCCAAGCCAGACCTGATTGACAAAATTCGGAGTAACCTTTTCATAGGCCGCAAAATACTTATCAAGCGCAAGCAGGATAAATACGTTTTCCTGAGTATTCATCCAACGGCCCTTTTTACGGTGATCAAGCAAACCGCGGGTTATCTTCGGAATTATGTCGGAGGCACTCGCACCCTGCTTGACCGCGGCATCGCGGCCCTCTACCTTGAGCATCGCTTCCAGCAAAACCGCGTCGGCTCGCCTGTTTGAATACATAATGACCCAGGCGCCGTCACCGTAGTCGGTATTAAACTGGGCGGTCGCCGCCGTTTCGCTGGTCCGGTTTAAGACATAACGCTTAATCGCTTCGATCTCGGTCGCGGAATTCTTTCCGTCGACAAGGACGGTCGTCAGCCAGCCGAGCGCTTCAAACGGCATTTTTTCGATCGTCGCTTCGGCCAGCAACTTCCTAGCTTTCGCCTCGTCGTTATCTCCCATCAAATTGCGTACATAAAGCGCGTAGGCAGATATCGTCCAGCGCACCTGTGGAGACTTGTGCCATTGGTCATAGTGCTTTTCGATGTTTTGAAGATAGGGCTTGACCTTCTTGAGCATCTCTTCGGGCACGTCAAATCCTTTTTTCTTCGCCAAAATGAGCGCGTGCGCCGTGTGGGCGGTGACAAACGGATATTTATAACGTTCGTTGTCACGCCTCCAGAGGCCAAAATAACCATTCGGATTCTGACGCGATTCAAGCACTTTGATATCCCTGGCAAACTGGGCCTTGATATCCGCGTTATCCGGCATCTCTTCGGCCTTAAAGGCGGTCAAAACGTCTTTTAAGGCGGCGATCGAGATCATCCTCGACGAAATCTGTTCGGTACAGGCAAATTTATATTTGTACAAATAAATAAACGCATCCGTAAGTTCCTGAAGCTGGGTCGAAGATGTCGTCACTTCGAGCCCGCCGAATTGCGGATAGACATCGCCCGGCGCCAGGATCGGCTGGACTATGGCACCGTTCTGATCGGTCGTGCCGTAGGTCGCAAATGCTTCGGTCGTGGCCGGGGTCCAGACCGGCAGGTTGATCTCGGCAGCATCGGAATACCGGCCGGAGTTTACGGCAAACTGGAATCTCGCTGTTCCCGCTTCGTCGGCGGAAACCGGAAACCGGACTTCCTCGCGGTCATTGGCCTTGATCAGCACCTTTCGTCCGCCGCCTTCGGTCAGCGTCGCATTCGCCGCGCGGACGCCGATGTTAACCATCATGTCTTTATCGGTCTGATTTTGAACGACGACCGGCAATTCGATCCGATCGCCAAAATTCATAAACCTCGGGGCTGACGGCCGCACCATCAGCGGCTGCTTGGCGGTGATCGACGATTCACCTTTCCCGAACCGTTTCCCGGTATCAACCGAAACCGCCATCACGCGGTAGCGCGTCAGATTATCGGGCAGTTTGACCGGGACCACCGCCTTCCCGTTTGAATCGGTTTTTACATTTGGAGCGAAAACCGCGAGCGCGTCAAAATTCTTGCGAAGCGCGATTCCCTCCTGACCGATCGCGTCATCCCCATCCATTTCCCTTTCTTCAATGCTGTCAGCCATAAACGAGACTTCGTTTTTTGCCCTGCGTGCCGCGCCGGCCATCCCGGCGCCCATCTCAGCCACCATCTTCATATTGTCAGCGCGCGGCGCCGAAACATCCGGACTCGGCGGAGGCGGCGGTGATTTGACGTCGGCTGGATTCCCCAACAGCACGTCTTTTCTGAGGTGATAATCGGTCGTCCCGTCACCCCGGTTTGAATAGAAAGCGGCAAGCGGATCGGCCAGGATGTACCCCGACAGCGCCAGCACGCTCTCATCGACGACGACGACCGCAACTTCGGAATTCGCCACCGGTTCGCCCCGGTAATCTTTGATCAAGACATTGACATTCGTGGATCCGGCCGGCTCGACGGTTTTATCAACGGGTTCGGCAGTTACCGTAAGCTCACGTGACTCGGTCGAAACCGGAAGGTTTAGCGCCCCGGCAGCAAACGCCGGACGCTTGGCTAGTTTGTCAGCGACCTCACCTTGGTCATTGGTCCGCATCGTTGCGCCCACCAAATCGATATGGGCATGAATATTGGGCAAATACTCTTCTTTGACCGGAATCTTCAGAGTCATCGAAGAATCGGTCATCGTAAACCTCTCGGTCTTGACGATGCCGTCACGTCTCAGCGTCAGTATTCCCTCGGCAGGGGCAAACGGAGCGATGACGAGGATTTCGGCAACGTCACCCGGTTTGTAGTCTTTTTGACTCGGAATGAGTTCGACCTTCTCCTGGGCCACATTTCGTTGAGGCGGCGTTTTCCCGCCGGCTACCCAGACGGTCATTTCCGATTCGTTGAACCGTTCAGTGTCATCCATCACGAGCGCCGTAATAATGTAGCGTCCACCGTTTTTAGCGACGAATTTGCATTTCTGCGCTTCTTCCGTTGACTTGATGTTGCACAGCTGCTCGTCTACGGTTTTTTCCGACCACGATCCCTTTTCGAATGTCCAGGCCTTTAAGACCGCCTTGATTTCTACATTTCTGCCGGATACAAGCTTTCCGTCGAGATCGGAGACGATCGAATCTATTTCGATATTCTCGTTCTTCTGGACAAACGTCCGTTTCGATTTAATCCCGACGTACAGATCCGCGGGATGGACTAGAAGCGACGTCGAACCGGACCAGGTCTGGCGGTTGACGTCCTGAACCGCGGACGACGCGGTAATCCGGTACGGACGCGGCGGTTTTACGGATTCAAAATCTATCCTCAAATTATGTTTTCCGCCCGCATCCGTCAGTCCCTTGAACGACTGGGTAACGGTGCCGTAACTATCACTTCGGGAGCCGTACCACCAGGGCACCCAGCTTCCGAAGATATAATCGGTTTGATTCGGCGGCGTAAAGTTGGTCGGAGTGGCGCGAACTGTCCAGTTGACATCGGCATTGGCGAGACCGCCGCCGGCGTAATACTTGGCTTCAACCTCAACATTTGCATTGCTGCCGACAAAATGGGGGCCATCGCTCACAACCTTTGCAGAGACTTCAAACTCGGGACGGCGAAACTCTTGTATTTGAAATCTGTGCGAATGGTTCGGACTATTGTCGGGTTCGGTACCAAAATAAAAATCGACCCTCGAATTTCCGAGGTTGGCCTCGTCGGCCAGCTTGAATTTAAAATCGAACGCGCCGAAAGGATTCAGTTTTAAAGTGCCTTTTGTAATTTCATTATTACGCGAGTCTTTTACCGAATAGGTTACCTTGGTCGATAAATTTGGAAGCGGCGCGACATCACCCAGTTTCCCCCCTTCGATCGTGCGGATGTATCCCTTGACGGTCACCTCTTCCTTGGGCCGGTACATTTGGCGGTCGTCAAATACAAACCAGCCCAATCGGTCGCCCTGCGGCCTTTTGTACCAACTGCCGGAATCGCGCCAGTAATAATCGGAATTTTCCGGCAAGAATGCGACATCATTTCCTTTCTTTGCAATCAGTAAATTTGGCTGATCCGCCGATCGGGCCGGCAGCGGAAGCCGCAGCACCCCGTTTGCCGGGGTCTGATCCGATACCGCCTTTTCGATCTCCTCGGTGGCAATCGCCCTGCCGCTTTCATCGAAAGATTCTATTTCCCTTTGAGACGTACCCCAGCTCGTCAGCCAGTCATAAAGGGTCCGTGCATAACTCTTGCTCTCCACCGGCATCCTGCTCGATCCTGACGGGCCGTTTGGATAAATCGTCAGTTCGGCGCCCGCGACCGGTTTTCCTGTTTTGAGCTCGGTGGCGAATCCCACCAATTCTTCATGGTCGACAAAGGCGTCAAGCCCGATGTTTGTCCCCTGGATCCACGTAGTTATGCGTGTACGGTCATACTTATCCCGTTTGACGGTCGGTTCGATGTCCAAAACGACATTTCCGAACCCGCCGCTCAACACCCGGCTCAAGTCAATTCGGGTTTCGGAGAGTTCGTCCGGGGTATTCTTGATGTCGACCAGCCGGTTGCTAATCAGGCTCCCGGGCATCTCCGCCTTTGTTCCGTCGTCATAATTCCGGTAACGCACAAATTTTTGAAACGCCGCCCAGTCTTTAGGTTCGACGCGGTACATTTTGACGCGCGCGGTGTTGTGATTTATCGAATAGACTGAATAGGACGGGCTTTTTGTGGTTGGATCGAGGACGACCATGTTGCCGCCCTGCGCATACATATTCATCGGTGCCGAACCGACCTTTATTTTTACGGTTGCCGGTTCAACCAGATTCTGCTCATAAATATCGCGAACCTTGTCGCTGATCGAAACCGTGTACGTCGTCCGGCC
Organism: Aridibacter sp.; assembly: GCA_041576495.1. Classification (GTDB taxonomy): domain Bacteria; phylum Acidobacteriota; class Blastocatellia; order Pyrinomonadales; family Pyrinomonadaceae; genus Aridibacter. The sequence continues at coordinate 7,323 of JBFGKW010000091.1, forward strand.
CTTTTTATAGCCCTGGATGTATACGTTGGAGCCGCTGGGGTAAATCTGGAGTCCTTCAACCGCGGGCGTAATTTCGATCATCGATTTATCAAATTTCGACGTGTCGATGGAATTGCTGAATCTTAGATACCAGGTTTGAAACGGTGAGCACTCTTTGTTGGTTCGGTGATTGCAATAACCCTCTACAAACTTCATCGCCCCATAGGTTTTAAAGGTAAAACTTTGGGAGGTATTTGTTTTGATCGGGCCCTCGGCGGAAGCGGTACCCTTTTCGACGGTCACCGTGATCGGCGAATCGGCGGGCAGGGCGTTTTCGGTTCCGCCGTTTGAATTTACGGCGCGAAACGCGAGCCAACGGTTGGGCTGGCTATTCTTAATATAGTACGGAATGCTGCCGGTCTTTATTTCCTCAGCGGTTGCGAGGCGGACGGGCAGACGCTTTCCGCGGGAAGTAACGGAGAGGGTTTCGAGCACGGCTTTTGGATCGACTTCCTGGTCAAAAGAAACAAACATCAGCTCGTTTCTACGCGTCGTTTGATTCGAGGCTGGGAAGTGACTTTCAACCTTTGGCGGCGGCGTTGTAAAGGTCCAGACCACATCCTTTTCAAGTTTCTGGCCTTTGGCCGCCGTCGTTCCTGCGGCGATGCGGGCAGTATATTTGGTTGCCATCCGAAACCGCGTGGCTGTGTCAAACATCAGGGTCTTGGTCCCCAGCCAGCGCCATTTACCTTCCGCTGTTGGCGAAAGAACAACCGGAACAGTCTCAGCCGCGGCTTGCTGCGAAGTAACCGCTACCATCGGCTCGGAAAACGTGACACTCAAATCCGGCGCCAGCGGAATGTCTCCTTCGGGCGAATAACGAATCACCTCGAGCGCCCGGTTATTGCCTGCCGGCGGAGCATCACGGCTGTCATCGGCGGGAAACTTGACGGGAATTCTTTTACCCGCTTTGGGCGCCGGAAGGCTTCCAACACGCTTCGCGAAATCCGTTTTATCGCCGTCTTCGGCAATTATCGCCGGCAATCTTTTAAGAAGAGATGAAGTTTCTCCATCGGTAAGCCTCTCGGCATCGGCCGGTAAGGGAACCGTCCTGTTTTCGGCTCCTTCGGTGCCTTCGCTCAGACTGAACTTTAATCCGCCCGGAATCGTGCTGGAATTGAGTTCAATTGTCCTGCCCATGATCTGGGCCCTGGTGTGAAGGCCGAGCGGCGCTATCAGGCCGAGATAGATTGACATTAGCAAGGTAAAAGATATCGTTTTCTTCATCATTTCGTTTCCTCGGGTCGAATTTGGGGAGTTGATACGCGGCTCCTGTGTGCCGTAGATTTCGTCAAACTCCTGATTCTAACTAACTTCGGTCAATAAGCCAAAATATTTAAATTCATCGATACGATGCCTTAACCAACGATTCGGATGTTTTGGCACCGTTGTCTCATTTTCAAAAAGCTCGTTTCAAAAGCTTCCGGAGTGTTGAACGAAACGAATCCAAAAATCTTGCACGCCGTCCGCGGCGGATCAACCGCGAAGTCGAAATTTAGTTGCGGGCCGAAAGTTTTTAAATAACAATTTCGGATGTTTTGGGATACACTACTCAGTAAGAAATTTTCTTGCTATACTTGTTGTATCGAACTTTACGAATTTTGCTGACGTAAAGCGTTGTGGCTTAAGTTCTTTAGACGTTAATTTTAGGAGCAGAACAGAAAAATGGGATTGTGGCAGAGAATTAAGAGGATCTTCCGGGCGGGAACAGGCGCGGCACTGGACAGGGTCGAAAACCCCGAGATGGTTCTTCAACAAACTATCCGCGACATGCGTGATCGCGTGCCGGAACTTAATAATTCGGTGGCTCAGGTAATGGCAACCGAACGCCTGCTAATTAAAAACAAGGATTCCCTCGCGGAAAAGGTCGTCGATCTGGATTCAAAAATAAAGGCCTCGGTAAAGATGGGCAGAGACGACATCGCCACGGCCTATATCGGCCAGCTTCAACAGGCGCAGTTGGATCTTGAAAAAACAGCCGCCCAGGTTGAATATGCCGAGAATGCCTCTAAGCAGGCACTCAAGGCGCGGGACAATTATGTTCTGAACATGAAACAGCGGACATCCGAAGCGATGCAGCTGATCAGCGCATCAAAACAGGCCAAGCTTCAGGAGAATCTCGCCCAGACGATGGAATCGTTTGATATCGGCGACGACGCTTCGACCTTTAACGAGATGCGGGAGAAAATTGACCGGAGGGTAGCTGCTGCTGAAGCAAAACTTCAACTCGGAACCTCCTCGGTAGATTCTCAAATGCAGGATATTGAACGCGAAGCGATGGATATTCAGCTTCATGACAAACTGCTGTCGTATAAAAAGGAAATGGGCCTGCTGGGTGAAGGTTCGGGCGATGAAGCCAAACAGATTTCTGCCGGTGATGAATCCGTTGATGAAGAGCAGGGTGAAGAAAAATCTACGGATGCGCTGCTCGAAGAAGCTGAACAACTCCTGAACGAAAAAGCTGGTGAATAATGAGTCGAAAAGTTTCGGCAAAACAGAAGGGGTCGGTTGAGCATCTAATCGATTAGCAATTATGGCGGATTTAGCAAAGTACCAACAATCGATCGATAAATTCAATTCATCCTATGCCAAGGAAGCGCTAAAAGAACCTGTTAATTTTTGGGGATTAGCGGGGTTTGCGGTCGCCGCGGCGTACACTCAAAGCGTGATACCGCTGCTCGTGGCACTGGTCTTTGAATTTGCCTATTTGCTTGTCGTGCCTAATATTCCGCTTTATCGCCAGTTGGTTCAACAGAGGGAAAGAACGCGGATCAAGGCGCTCAACCGCGCGACCCGGGAAGCACTTATCAAGAGTTTCAGCCCGCGGGAACGCGAGGCGGTCGAATATCTGCGCTGGCAGAAGAATAAAATCCAGGATAACTATAAAAAATTAGCCGGGGCCAAGCAGCTGCCGACAAATTTGCGGTCACTTGACCGGCGGTGGGAAGATTTTGTCGACCTGCTCGATATCTACCGGCTCCGTAAGCAGCACCTCAAATCGATCAACCGCCAGGCCGTTCACAATCAGCTCAGCCAGGCATTCCGGGCGGCTGAAAATTCGCCTGATGCAAAAACAAAACGAATTCAGCAGACCAACGTTGAGATTCTGAAAAGGCGTCTCGCATCCTTTGACGAGCTCGAGCGAAGCGTCAAGTTGGTCGAAGGACAGCTCCAGTCGATAGAAAACTTCTTCGGCTACCTTAACGACGAGATCGTGACCATGTCGACTCCGGAAAAATTCTCATTGCTCGACTTCGAACAATTGTCGGATTCGATCGCTATGACGAAGCAAATGCTCGACGCGACATCCGATTCGGTCGGAGCGCTCGATGCTTACAACCGCGAAATGGGTCATTACGAACTATTACCGGAAAATCAGTAGACCGCTCCCGAACCAAGAGCGGAAAACAATGCCCGCAAAAAACCCTTTTTTTGGGTTTCAGGCGGGTATTTCTTTTTGCTTTACTGCGCCCCTGTCATAGGTCGCGCCGGGTGATTTCAGGCCAA
>JBFGKW010000092.1:0-10778 GCA_041576495.1 Aridibacter sp.
CAGGCGGCACGGTATTTCCAGCAAATTGTTCGTGATTATCCGAACAGCGAACACGTTAAGGACGCGAAAGAACAGCTCGAATTAATCGGCGCAAAAATTCCCGAACCCGATCCGAAAAAACTCAAGGAAATGGCGCCGGAAAAAAGATCATTCTTTGACAACTTTAAAAATGAATTCCTTGGGATTTACCCGCTGACCATTGATCGTGACGGCGTATTGATGACAAAGAAATTTGACGACAAGAAATTCGAATTGATAGATCAGGTCATCGAAAATCAAGGCGACTTGAAGAGTACTCAGATTCCCAAATCGCTCACTACCGTGGTTTCTGATCGCCGCGTTGAAGGCGGCAAATAAACGTTGAGGATCACAAAGCGGATTGAAGTTTTGAGTTCGAAAGTAACAAAGTGAGGAGGTTCTCGAGAGGTTACATGGAATTGCGGTCAATGATTATTGGTTTTTCGCTCTTGCTAATTTCCGCGCCGGTGGGAATTTTTTCCCAGGACGCTGAACGCGACTCGGCGCGGCCGGTGGTCACTCCAACTAGTTTGAGCCCTGCGGCGCTTGAGAACATCAGTAATACTCCTGACGGCACGGAGGTCTCCCGACGGGCCCGGGAACAGGCTTACATTAAACTTTTAGCGGGCCAGAGGCACCTCTGGAAAATACGGCGGTCCCGATCTGAAACGATAAAACGAAACGAAGAACGGCTTGCGCGCGCCGCGTTGCAAAAAGCCGTTGAATTAGACCCCAAACTCGCCGAAGGGTACACGGCACTTGCGGAACTAGCCCTTATCGGAGCATCGAGCAATATCGATGATGCAATACTTTTGTCGGAAATCGCGGTCAGGCTCGATGCTGATAATTTCGGAGCTCATCGTTTCTTAGGAAGGCTTTTTACCGTAAAGAGTAATTTGGGCCGCGGAAATTTGAATACGGCTATTGCCGAACAGGCGATCGTTGAATGGGAGCAAATCGGGCGGCTCGATCCCCGAAACGCGGAAGCGTGGGCATTTTTAAGTGCTTTTTATGACGAGACGGGTAAGAAAGCGAAACGCATCGAGTCCCTAAAGAACTGGCTGGCATCGGCTACGCCCATAGAAACTTCTTTCTACGCCAACGTAATGAAAAACGACGGCGCATTATCCCCCGAGAGCGCCTCGATTAAATTGGGCAGCGCGCTGCTCGAAGCAGGTCAATTTCCTGAGGCGCTGGAAATTCTAACTCGTGCGGTTGCTGATAATCCCGGAAACGCGGAGGCCGTAGATCTTTTAGGGGAGTCGCTTGAAAAGGTCGATGAAAAGTTGCTCCCGATGGCGGTCAACGCATTGAGGCAAGCCGTATTTGCGGACCCCAACAATCAAGCATTAGTGGAACTTTTGGCGGAGACGATTGCCAAGAGTGGAGAAATCGACAGCGCGGTTCGGGTATTGCAAGATGCGGTCGATAAATCGGTGAACAAGAACAAGTATTCAGCTTCGAAATATCAACTTGCAATCGGGGATCTTTTAGCCGGCTCAGATCGAACCGATGAAGCTATCGAAGCTTACCGAAAGGCATTGACCATCCGAGGGATCAAGAGCGACGGTTCAATCGCGGTAGATGACAAGGATTTTGCTATTAGGGTTATAAACAAGATGGTTAATGCGCTCCGCAAGGCAAACCGGGCGGCGGAAGCGGAGCGTCTGCTGCAGGATTCGCGCGGTTTGTTTGGCAAAAATAACTTTCAGATTGATATACAGCAAATCGAATCCTAGATCAACATTTGTAAAACTGAGAAACCTCATCGGGTCGTTTCGCGGTTGAGAAGCAACAATTTCCGCGAGCCTCAGGCGGATTGACCAAGGATAAAGGCGCATTCGACATTGAATATGAACGAATAAAATAGCATCAAAGATACACACGCGGCGCGGGAATTTACCTTCAGGGAGTTCATCGGCCGTTTTCTTGTTTTAAAACATCACTGGAAAATAAACTCGATTAGCAATTTGATTTAAATGGCGGAATTCGCCGGAATTCAACCGATGCCAAAGTGACTGAGAGAGGATCAATTCAGTTGATTCGCGATCTCAGCCGAAAACGCAACCCCCCAGCAATGGGGGTGAACGCAAAGCCGTGAATCTCATCGTTAGATTGAGATTGTCTGGCTACCGAAATGAGGTCAACATGAATATCGTTCCTTCCCTTAATTCGCACCGGAAAACGCTTTTAATTGTGGTTTCCGTCTTCTTACTAAACTCGTTTTCAAGCGCTATTTTTGCCCAACAGTCACCGGCAGATGTTGACCGCCGGGAAAGATACGTCTTGTCATCGCCTAACGCGGTCGCAGACGTAAAGCCCGCAGCCACCCGGTTCCTGGGAAATTCCCCGGTTAAGGTAATTGACAGGGTTAGTAAAACGCTGGAGCCGGATGATTACGAGATTGAATCAAAGGCGTTTGCACTTATCAATCAAAAGCGTTTGGACCGCGGACTCGTAAAACTCGTTTGGAATAATCGGGCCGCGAGACTTGCCCGACAGCATTCAAAAAACATGGCGCAGAATGACTTCTTCAGCCATGCCGGATTGAATGGAGAGATGGTTGATGAACGGGCGACCGAATTCGGGGCGACTGATTGGGAGGCAATCGGGGAAAACATCGCGTTTTGTCAGGGTTTTACGAATCCCGCCGAATTTGTCGTCGGGCGATGGATGCTCTCAACCGGCCATAGAGAAAATATCTTGAATAGAATATGGACCGAATCCGGAATTGGAATGGCCAAGACATCTGACGGGAAATACTATTTCACCCAGGTATTTATCGTAAAATAGTTGCATTGATCCAAGGTTTTTGAGGTAATCGCCCCTGCGGTCCTAGTCTTAAAAGGGAAGCAGGGGCGATCTACGTTTAAGGAATGCTCCGGTAAACCAGTATAATAGTACCGTCCGGCAGGCGATGGCCGGAGAATATGGATGAATTTACCCGCAGGCTGATTACCGAATGGCGGAGGTTGGGCTTGCCCTTTGACGGGAGCAAATTTTTAATTGCCGTTTCCGGAGGGGCTGATTCCTGCGCCTTGGCATACGCGTTGGCGGGATTGGTCAGCGCAAAAAAATTAGCCAATCAGTTTATTGTGGCCCATTATAATCACGGGCTTCGCGGTATCGAAGGAGACCGCGACACCGAATTCGTTGGCAAATTTTCGGCGGAATTGGGTTTTCCGTTTATCACCGATACCGCCGGACCGGGAGAAATCGATCCCGTTTCTAACGTCGAGCAAGCGGCCCGGAACGCCCGATACAGATTTCTTTTTGGAGCGGCGTCTGATTTTGACTGTGGTGGAGTTATCACCGCGCATACGATTAACGATCAGGCCGAAACGTTTTTGATGAATCTGCTTCGCGGAAGCGGCATCACTGGACTCTCCGGGATGGATGTAATCAGTTCAATCGAACCGGGGGATCAATCACGCGGCAAGGAAATGAATTACGATTCAAAGAGCAGTTTCCTCATCAGGCCTCTTTTAAGCTGGGCGAAGCGCGAAGATACACTCGCTTATGCCGCCGAAAATAGTATCCGTTGGAGGCCCGATCCGATGAACGAGGACATCGCGTTCACACGGGTTAGGGTACGCAAAAACCTGATCCCCGCGATGAAGGGGTTTAATCCAAAAATCATCGAGACGCTTGCCCGAACATCGGAGCTCCTCCGGGATGACGCTGACGTTTTACGGGAATGTGATAAGAACGATATCGCAAAAATGTGCGGAAGCGATATGGAATTGACGGTCGCATCGATGCGGAAACTTAACGGTCCCCGCCGAAATCGCCTCTTGCGTGCCTGGTTGGAGAGGTGTAGGGGAACACTGATAAGGCTTGAGAATGTGCATATCGAAGCGATCGCAGATCTTCTGGAAAGCGTGAAAAGCGGGCGATTGGTCGAACTGCCGGGTGGAGAAAGGGTAATCAAGAGAAATGGGAAGCTGATTTTCCTATCGTCAAAGGTTGATAAATGACATCCTGCCAACTACAATCAATGGTTGGGTTCGGAAATGAGGATGAATCTGATTAAAACAACGTATTACGTGAAATTCACATCGTAATGAATGTATTGAGTTAATGGTATTTTTTGGAGGCTAAAATTTGAGTTCTAAAGCAAAACAAGTTCTGTTGTGGTTAATGATCATTTCGAGTGCGTTGCTGTTTGTTTGGTTTCTGCAAAACAAACAGGCTAAGGCGCCGGAAGATTTGACCATCGATGCGGCAATAACCCGTATTAATAACAAGGAATTTAAGAAGGCTGATTTTGGACAATCGCAGGTTGAATTTACTGATAAGAGCGATAATAAGTTCATCACCACGATTGGAAGTGACCCGATTCGGGAAACTTTACTGACTACCATTACTGAATTCAACAAAACGAATTCCAGTGCGCCTGTACAAACCACCGAAGAGCCTCAGTCAACCGGATGGGGATGGTTGTTGCTGATTCAGGTTTTACCGTTCCTGTTGATCTTTGGATTTCTTGCCTTTACGCTGCGGCAAATGCAGGCCGGTGGCAATAAAGCCCTGAGCTTTGGTAAATCAAAGGCCAAGCTTCTCAACAACCAGCAGAAACGAGTGACGTTTAAGGATGTGGCGGGTGTCCAGGAGGCGAAAGAGGAACTTCAGGAAATCATCGAATTTCTTAAAGATCCGCAAAAATTCCAGAAGCTCGGAGGTAAAATACCAAAGGGTGTTCTGACCGTTGGGCCTCCGGGGACCGGTAAGACACTGCTCGCGAAAGCAGTCGCCGGCGAAGCCAACGTTCCGTTTTTCTCGATTTCCGGGTCCGATTTTGTCGAAATGTTCGTTGGGGTTGGCGCCTCGAGAGTGCGGGATCTATTTGATCAGGGGAAAAAGAATGCACCCTGTATCATTTTCATAGACGAAATCGATGCTGTCGGACGACATCGCGGCGCCGGTCTTGGCGGCGGGCACGATGAACGCGAACAGACGCTTAACCAACTGCTGGTTGAGATGGACGGATTTGAATCGAACGATGGCGTAATTCTGATGGCCTCAACCAACCGTCCCGACGTCCTCGATCCGGCTCTGCTTCGCCCCGGACGTTTTGACCGAAGGGTGATGGTGGGACGACCGGATATCAAGGGTCGGGAAGGAATCTTGAAAGTTCACACGCGCAAAATTCCCCTTGACGAAAATGTTGACATCAATATAATCGCGCGGGGAACCCCTGGATTTACTGGCGCGGATCTCGCCAACCTGGTAAATGAAGCCGCCTTGAATGCAGCCCGGTATGATAAGAATGTTGTGACGATGGCTGACTTTGAGGTTTCGAAAGACAAGGTGATGATGGGCGCTGAGCGCAAGAGCATGGTTCTGTCCGATGAGGAAAAGAAGCTAACCGCCTATCACGAAGCGGGGCACACCCTGGTCGGGCTGAAAATGCCACAGGCGGATCCTGTTCATAAGGTTTCCATTATCCCGCGGGGGATGGCTCTTGGCGTAACCATGCAGCTGCCGGAATCCGATAAGCACAGCCACACAAAAGAGTACCTCACCAGTCAGATCGCGATTCTGATGGGAGGACGAATTGCCGAGGAATTATATTTTGGTGATGCAAATGTAACTACCGGAGCATCCAACGATATTGAACGAGCCACCGAGCTCGCCCAGGCTATGGTATGTGAATACGGAATGAGCGAGTTAGGGCCGCTGGCTTTTGGAAAAAAGGACGAACAGATATTCCTCGGACGTGAAATCAACCAGCATCGGGATTATTCTGAGAATACTGCGATCAAGATCGATAAGCAGGTGAATCTGATAATCGCTGAACAGTATAAACTTGCAAAAGAGATTATTGAAGAGAATTCAGAGGCAATGGTTCGTCTGGCCGAGGCGCTGCTTGAGCGCGAAACCCTGGGCGGAGTTGAAATCAGAAGAGTCGTTGCGGGATTACCGTTAGACGAAGACGAGGAAACTCCAGGCTCCGACGACGATGGAGCTCCCGAGGAGAGCTCGACAAATCCATTTAAGAAGCCGATTTTACCTCCGATTACCGGTAATAATCCGGCTACAGCTTAGGGAGTTCCGATTTTAAAATAGTAGACGGGCGATGTAGGAATTTTCTTACGTCGCCCGATTTTTGCATCCTGCACGGAAAGTCAATGATCAATGCGTTCACGCGTAGCCGGATTGCTTTTTCAGAAGCACAGGCGTGGATAACAATGGGGCTTTGATGATGAATCCGCCAAGAATCAATAAAAAGATATTCGAGACATCCCGCAGCGTATTCGATTATGGCAAAAAAACGATCGTCATGGGAATTCTGAATACTACGCCGGATAGTTTTTGGGACGGCGGCAAATACACTTCGGTTGACGATGCTTTGCGTCAAGCAGAGAGGTTGCTTGATGAAGGCGCCGATATACTGGACATCGGCGGGGAATCGACCCGGCCGGGCGGCGGAAAAGTGAGATCAGAAGATGAACTGCGGAGGGTGATTCCGGTTATCGAGGGGATAAATAAGCGATTTGATGCCGTTATTTCAGTAGATACCTGGAAGAGTGACGTGGCGGCCAAGGCAGTCGAAGCCGGGGCTGAGATAATCAATGATATATCGGGACTAAGATTTGATGAAAAGATCGCCGAGATAGCAGCTGTCCACCGTACTGGTCTCGTGTTAATGCATTCAAGGGGTGATTTTGAAACGATGCACCAGGTGTATCCCGAAACCGATGTTATTTCCGGTGTAACTGAAGGACTCGGCTGGAGTATCAGAAAGGCGCGTTCGGCAGGTGTTAAAGATGCACGAATTTGTCTCGATGTCGGGATCGGCTTTGGGAAAACCCAGGACCAGAATCTTGAGCTCTTAGCCTTGCTCGAAAAGCTTTGCAGCCGCTTTTCTGAATTCCCGATGATGGTGGGCCTTTCACGGAAGTCATTCATCGGAAAAATTCTGGACGGCGTCGTGGTTGACGAGCGATTGAGCGGAACCCTTGCAGCAAACGCGGTGGCAGTATACAACGGGGCGAATATGCTGCGGGTCCACGACGTCAAAGCAAACCTGGATGCGATAAAGGTTGCCGAGGCGCTCCGAAATCGGGGGGAACATTAGTGATTATCCGATTCGGCCACCCGTTTTCGCTTGGCCACTGCATTTCGATAAGGTTTTAAGCCGTCGCCGCCTTTGACCAGCTCGCTGTTTATCTGTCAAAATCGCAAGATGATCAAATTTCGGATTATCATCCCGGCGTTCCTGCTGCTCGTAACCTGCACCGGTTTTAAGGAATGCTACAAACCGGTAACCAAGTCGGGCCTGCCCAAGCACGTCAAAACAATAGCCGTGCCGGCGTTTCAATTTGAAGCGAAAGGTGCGAGATATAGAGTCGAGGGGAGATTTACCGATGCGGTTATCCGCGAAATCATAAAGCGCGGCCGCGGAATTAAGGTTCGCGGACAACGCGAAGGGGCAGACGCCGTGGTCGAGGGCACAATTCGTGATTTTAACTTTTCCGGCGTACTTCTTGACCGTGACGGCAGGTCGAGGATTTACGAGGTGACGATAACCTCGGCAGTCACGATTCGGGATCTTACCGAAAATAAAATTCTTTACGATAATCAGAACTTCATCTTTAGAGATTCTTTCGAATTTTCTGAAGATCCGCGCTCATTCTTCAACGAGGAAGATCCCGCGGTTGAACGAATCGCCCGGGCCTTCGCCGAATCGGTCGTTTCAACAATAACCAACGGTATCGGTGTCCGCAAAGCTAAGGGAACCTAATCAGCATAATGAAGATATTTTCGCGTGTCGACTTGCGCAAAAAACTTCAGAAACGAGAGATCGCGCCCGTTTATCTTTTGTTTGGCGACGAGGTTTACTTGCGGGATCTGGCCGTTAAGACCATCACGCAAATCAGTCTTAGTGACTCGCCGCTGCCGGAGTTTAATGATTCTGAAATCAGTCTCTCTGCCTCTAGCTTAGCCGAGGCGTTGGCGGCGGCCCGCCAAATTCCGATGCTGGGGCCCAGGCGGGTAATTCGCGTTTCCAATGTCGTAATTTCCGCAATCAAATCAAAGGACAGTATTAAAGAAGAAGATGCCGTGGAACTGGCGAATTACTTAAAGCATCCGTCCGAGAGTTCCGTTCTTATTTTTGTGGCTGACGAACTGGATAAACGAAGGAAGGTTTCAAAGCTTCTTCTGAACAACTCATTCGCGGTAGAATTTGGGGTTTTGTCCGATCAGGAAATGATTGCATGGTCAAAAGAAAAGCTCAGAGGATTACGCGCAACTGCCGATGAAAAGACGCTGGAATCGCTCGTTGCCCATATCGGCAATGATCTTCGTAAATTGACCATCGAACTTGAAAAACTGGCCACGTCGGCGTTGCCGGATTCAAAAATAACGGCTGAACTGGTCGATGCATTGGCGCCAAATTCAAGGGAACTCTCGAACTTCGATCTGGGTGAACATCTACTCTTAAACAGAAAATCGAAATCCCTGTCGGTCTTAAAGAAGCTGCTTGATGACGGGTCGGAACCGCTTATGCTGCTCGGCTTGCTTTCTTATAATTTTCGAAGCCTGTTTATGGTCAAGGAGTTGATGGAAGAAGGCGCAGATGAAAAGGAGATCGGAAGTGTCGTCCGTATGCCGTGGGATAAGCGAAAGAGTTTTATCGCGAGCGCCCTCAGAACCGATCGGAAACGCCTGGAATGGATACTGACGCGAATCGCAAAGACCGACAAAGCGATCAAGACTTCAGAAGCGACACCGCGACTTCAGCTTGAAATGCTGGTCTGTGAATTGCTAACCCATTGATGCGGATCCCGTGACCCAAAGATTCGGGGACTCCATTCAGTCTGAATGGAGTCCCCGGTTTAACCTGTTTGTGATGAGTTTTACTTGATCAGCGCGTTTACGTGCCTGGTCAACCGTGATTTATATCGGGCTGCGGTATTCTTATGCAGAATATGCTTGTTAACCATTTTATCGATCAACGAAATCGTCGGTTGAAGCTCTGCCTGACTTTGGTTTTTGTCGCCGACCTTCAGCGCTGTGCGAAGCTTCTTAATCTGTGTACCCAGCCGGCTCCGGTTACTTCTGTTTAAAGCTCTCCGTTTGATATTTTGTCGAATCCGTTTCTTTGTCGACTGATGATTTGCCATTTGTAAACTCCGTTAAGAATAATACCTCGTTTGTTCAACGAAATTACAAAGTATATGTCCTGAGATATTGCGTGTCAAGCCCGCAAACAAACGTAATCAGCGTTCGAATCGGCTTGCGACGGAATGCATAACGTCAACCAGAAGTACGGCAATTGGCGGATAAAACGCGAGTTCGGGTTGAAGCGATTGAGAAAAAATGTCTGGCATGAATGTGGTCGGCACGGTTCCCATCATATTACTGATCAACAGTCCCGCAGCGAGGCTAACAAATACACCGATAACGAGAAATGAAACGGCGGTGATTCTAGAATAGGGCCGCGTCTCCTCTTCGATTTCCAGAAACAGCGAGTCATGGATATTTTCAGAACTGTAGGTGTATCGTTCAAACCCCGCATGAAGACGTTTTAGCAAATGTAAAACCCCGACGATGAAAAGTGTGAGGAGGATGATTTTGCCGATAATAGTCGAATTCGACCAGAATAAGGGTTTAAACATCGCTACAAACCCGGTCGAGATGAAAAGGGCGACAACGGGAAAAATAATTTTTTGTAAAGCAAGGGATTCGCGGCGTTCTTCGGCAATCATTCGGTCGATGATTGCATTATAACGTTTTTCGTATGCCATCTGACGAACACGCCTGGCATGCGGATTATCGGATGAAAATATTGAGTCGTTCCCGTTTAACGACTTATATTCCTGGCGAAGACGGTTCTTGTCATACTCAGCACGGGAATGGGCATTGCTTAACACCCGGTACGCTTTTGCGATCCGCGTAAATTCACGGGAAGCATTTTCATTACCGTTGTTTACATCCGGATGTTTTTTTCGGGCGAGCTTACGGTACGCCGATTTAATTTCAGCTGACGACGCCTCGGTAGAAACATTTAGCTGTTTATAGTAATCCACAATCAACAATCGCTTTGAAGGGAAGAGGCGGTAAGTAGGAATTGCATTCCCTTGCCACTGCGGTGATTATAACACAATTTTGACCGATTTTAATGGTTGCCAACGGTTAAAACTACCGGTCTGGAGCCTGATAGTAATGGTTTCGGTTGAAAAACAATGACTCTTCTCCGTTCATATTGCTTTATTATTGATCGATTAAATTTAACGCGGTATTAAAACCAATCTTTTGCGTTTAAAACTTTCAGGATTGCCCGGGCTTTTGTCAGACTCTCATTATATTCGCTCAACGGGTCACTATCGATGACTATTCCGCCGCCAACGTTAAACACCGCTTTTGTGCCGCGCACCACCATCGTTCTGATCGCCACGTTCAGGTCGAAGCGATTATCAAATCCGCGGTACCCGATCGCGCCCATCGATAGGCCGCGTTGGGCGTTTTCCAGCCGGTCGATTATTTCCATCGTCCTGATTTTCGGACAGCCCGTGATCGAGCCTGATGGGTAGATCGCCCGGATGACCTCGGTGAAGGTTGCATCTTTCCGCAGAGTACCGTTGATGGTGGAGACTAGATGAAAAAGAGTGGGGTGTTCGGACAACTCGCATAGCTTTTCGACAACCACGGATCCATACTCACAAACGCGCCCGATATCGTTTCTGAGAAGATCGACGATCATCGTGTTCTCCGCACGGTCTTTCGGGCTGGTCAAGAGGTCCCCAGTCAGC
>JBFGKW010000093.1:0-10651 GCA_041576495.1 Aridibacter sp.
AAGTAGCACGCAACCGTCACTAAAATAATCGACGTCCAATTGCCGATATTCAGTGCCCTTTGAACGTTGCCTTTCTCATCTGAAATCCTGACCAATGAAAAACCGACGATGGAAAAAATAATTCCAATCCCGGCAATAGCCATCGGAAGAATCATCGGAGAAAGACCGCCGAACTGATCATTCGCAACAATCTCACGCCCCAGTACCATCGTTGCAAGCATTGTCGCAACATAAGATCCAAAAAGATCCGCCCCCATTCCGGCAACATCGCCAACGTTATCGCCAACGTTATCTGCGATAGTCGCCGGATTTCTCGGGTCATCTTCGGGAATTCCCGCTTCGACTTTACCTACCAGATCGGCGCCGACGTCAGCCGCCTTTGTATAAATTCCACCGCCAACCCTGGCAAAAAGAGCAATCGATTCAGCGCCGAGCGAGAAACCGGCCAGAACTTCAATCGCCTTTTCCATCGCGATACCGTTTACGGAACCCCCGGTGCTCACAACGTAAATTTGATAGAAAAGGATAAAAAGTGAACCAAGACCCAGGACCGCCAAACTGGCAACTCCAAGTCCCATTACTGTTCCGCCGGTGAAGGCTACTTTTAGCGCATCTTTAAGAGAAGTTCTTGCAGCTTGCGTTGTTCTGACATTTGCTTTGGTAGCGATATTCATCCCAAAATATCCGGCAGAAGCGCTAAATACGGCACCGATAACAAATGAGATTGCGATCACGGGCGAGGAGGTCTCGATCAATGTTCCGGACCACGCTAGAAGGGCCGCCGCGATGATGGCAAAATAAGTCAGTACTTTCCATTCTGCTTTCAAAAACGCCATGGCGCCTTCAGCGATATGAGCCGCAATTTCAACCATCTCTTCTTCGCCGGCAGCTTGCTTGCTCACCCACGAAGATTGAAATGCCATCACAATTAGTCCGAGAACCCCTACTGCCGGGATAACAAAAAGAAATGTAGATTCCATTAAAAAAACCACCTAATTTATAAAAATCTGCTGTATTAAAACCGCGAAATACGGCAACTGCTATTGCAATTGCCGACACACTGATTATAAAAACCAAATAAGTGCCACGTTAAAAAATCCAATCTGTTTTTATTAATATTTACGATGCCTCGATCGTCTCAAAACCAAGTATTATCTATGATTTTGCCAAAATTACAAACCCGCCTTTTGAATAAACGATGGCCGTGTCGCCTGACTAACGCTATTTGTGAAAGAGAATCGTAAGATTTGGATCGAGGGAACGATGGAACAGGGGTTGGGAGGTTTTAAGTATTAATACGCGTGTCACGAGCCGTTTCTAATAGTCAGGCCAACTGCTTCCCGAATCCGGCGAACGGATCAGACCGATGCCGACGCTTTCTATCCCCCGATAAAACTCATCGACCGATCGGGTTGGACAAATTCTTTTTCGTTTATTTTATGACTGGCTTCCTTCTTGAGAGTTACTTTTTTTACATAATCCACAACTTCGTCCGGGCTTGCGCCGCTCCGAAGGACATCGCGAAGATTGTATTCCGAGGTCGAAAACAAGCAGGTCCTGATCTGTCCGTCGGCCGTGATCCTTATTCGTGAACACGCTCCGCAAAACATCTGAGTGACAGGAGCGATGATGCCTATTTCGCCTTTTGCTCCGTCAGCAAAGGAATACTTCCAGGCGGTTTCGCTGCCACGGGACTCTTCTTTAAGCTTTAACGGGTAGACCCGGCTGATTTTTTCACGCATTTCTTTTCCCGATACGACCATTTCGCGTGTCCATTCGTGTCCGGAATCGAGCGGCATAAACTC
Source organism: Aridibacter sp. (assembly GCA_041576495.1). Taxonomy (GTDB): domain Bacteria; phylum Acidobacteriota; class Blastocatellia; order Pyrinomonadales; family Pyrinomonadaceae; genus Aridibacter. The sequence continues at coordinate 1,806 of JBFGKW010000093.1, forward strand.
GATAAAACGAATCGATACATTATTCGCGCGCGCAAACCGGGCAAAATCGACGATCTCATCATCATTGCAACCTTTGACGATAACCGCGTTGATTTTTACGGGATCGAGGTTCGCCTTTTTCGCCGCATCAATTGCCTCCAGGACCATATCCAACTTATCGACCCCGGTAATGCGTTTGAAATTTTCCGGTTTTAACGAGTCCAGAGAGATCGTAACCCGGTCCAGGCCCGCCTCTTTAAGAGCACCTGCGCGGCCCGCAAGTGAATGTCCGTTGCTCGTCAGCGCAAGATCTATTAAACGGTTGGAATTTGACGATGGCGTTTTCCGCAGCTTTAACGGCGCGATTTTTTCGATGAGTTTTTCAACGTCTTTTCTGATCAGCGGTTCGCCGCCGGTCAATCTGATTTTCTCAATTCCGAGTGAAACGAATATCTCGGACACCTCGACGATTTCCTCAAACGTTAAAATCGTTTCTTTACGCGCCAACGGAGGTTCACCGTTCGGGAGGCAGTAAAAACAGCGGAAATTGCACCGATCCGTAAGACTAATCCTCAGGTCGCGAATCCGTCGACCGTATGAATCAAAAAGTGTTGTGTTATTCTCAGCCACGTATAATTAACGTTAGCTCTTAACAATGATGATTTGCAAGTCGATTTATATCGGCAGAAAAAAAGACGAAGTCCTTATCGGGCTTCGTCTTCATCATTTATCGCTGAATAACGCCTTAATCGCTCACTCTTTCAAATCCGGTGAATGAAACCGCATAAATATAAGGTGTTCCCGGCGGAAGCCGGTTGGCGTCCAGAAATGAAGTGTCAAAAGTCCAGTCTCGTGTCGGCGGGGAGTAGACGGTGTTGCAGCACTTCGGAAAGCCGTTATTGTTTCGCGAAGTGAAAAGATTGATCAACGAACCCGAATAATTCAATCGGGTGCCGGACCACCTTTCCAGGAATCTTTTGAAATTATGAATTCCAAGATTCAACTGGCCAAACTGGCTCGGCTGGTAACTGATGGAATTGCTGCCTGTTTCCGCATCACCCGAAATCATTGCAAATCTTAATGCCGTGTCGGATGCTTGCCTGCTCGACGAAGAAAACGGATTTACAAAGCTGTTGGCATCGGTCCAGGCATTGGACAGTATTGTCACCGCATCGGCCGCTATTGCGGCGGGAATATGATTTGACGAATCCATCGGCATATAGTTTTCCGGGGGCGTGGCGGCGGTCGTGGTGCTGACTGCGACTCCGGTCACGTTATAGTTTCCTCTGACATAAACGCCGTTTTCGGACGCGAAAGAAAATCCTTTGGTCTTTGAAGGATCAGCGGAATCGTATTTACCGGGTAACGTGGAGCCATTTATCAATCTCACACCTCTCCGGTAATAACGATGGTCGGCGGTTGCTGCCTGTCCGCGCGGGACCGCAACTGTGTAGCTGGCGGCCTCATCCGAAAAATCACGCTGGAGCGTGCCGTTCTTGTTTACGTCTTCGTTAAACTGTAGAATGCCGTCCGGGAAAATGTCTTCCATGTCGTATTCACCGTCGAAGTCGTAATCGCCGCGGCGGTCGGAAACTGACACCACCCAACCGGCAATATCGGGAACATCGGTGCTTCTTAAAGAACTTCCTTTTACTGTCGCATACGGGGTCGTTGTCGGGAACACGCCGTCAAAGTCACCGTTAAAGAATCTTCGCAGATTGGCGACATCGATATCAATCAGGCTCATTACGCCGGCAGCCGGAACATTCTCTGCGCCAAACGCCGAATTGGCATCAGCCACGGTGTCGTTGGGACGCCCCTCCCGTGCATCATATACCTGAATAGGAAACGGAACGATCGCAAATTTGTAGCCGCTGCCCTTGATGTCTGCCCATTTGAGATGTGCGGCATCTTCCTTCAGCATGGTGGCGTCCAATGACGCGCTGCTGTTTGGAAAAGGAGAGGCGAAGGCGTCTGCAGGGGTGCATTTTGGTATCGATAGATCAACCAAACAGCCGCCGCTCGGGTCGCTGATTACATCTTTGTACCTGACGACAAGGTTTTCTAATTTACCGTTCAAGGTATAGTTTGTCGTATAGGACGTGGATCCGGAATCCGGAATATTGGGGCCGCGCAAGCTGAATCGCTGGAGTTTTATAATTGACCTTGAATCTGCGGTCGAAGAATAGCCTGAAATATTTAGATCGCTGCTGGTCGGGGCACGTTCCGTGACACCAAGGCTTAAGAAATCTGTCGTAATATCAACGGCCTGCGGCGCACTTTGATTAGGCGTCATTGAAACCATTTCGACTTTTATCCAAATCTGCCGGCCGCTGATCCCCATCCGAGTGGCGTTGAGCGGCGTCGTCTGGTAGCCGTCGGTCATCGCAACCGGCTGATAACCGACAGAGCTTCCAAGCACATCATCGAGCCTGACCCCGCATGACGCTCCCGCCGCGACTGTCGCGCAACCGGGCAGCTTGTTTTGGGCGTCAGCGAGGGAAATTCTCAATCCGGGTTTGTTAACGAATCTCTCACGGCTGGTCGCAGAAGCATCGACGGTGGATGAATTTACCGCGGTAAACGCGCCGGCATTGTTGTGCATATCGCCGATATTTTTACCTCTTTTTACCAACTCGACGAGATCCAGATTCAACTTGGTTATCGGCAGAGTCAACGGAGCTACATTACTCTCAAGGTTTCCATGAAACTTAGCCTTTTGGGTGTTCCAGTTAGGATTCTTACTGCATGGCGGTAAATTCGGGTTTGATGCAAAAACGTTTGGTCCGCTTCCTCCGACACACTTAACGCTTCCATCGCCGGTCATCAATTCCTGGGGAACACCCGAAGAATCGCTGACGTAAACTTTTCCTTTGTCGTCGACTCCGGTCAACGCGGTTCCAGGTTTCCATATATCGTTAACAATTTCCCGCGCTGCCGTCACCTTTGAATTGAAGTAGATTCCATAACTCGAATGAGCCGTTACCCAAATATTCCCGTTCGTGTGAACCCTTCCGCCAAAGGTAAAAAGCGGAGGGCGATTGAGCTCAAGATCGTCTTCGTAAAACGCACCGAACTGAAAAATGGGAATCCGGTCACTAAAAAACCGTCTGCGCACTTCGACCTTGACGTCAGTCCGGTTATCGGTTGCGAATGACTGAATTTCCCAAGAGTCCCGGACGGCCGTCAATCCACCATATTTACCCCCGGTCATGACTATTGACCGGCTAGCGTCTGTCTTTTTTATTTCATTTACAAAAGTGTATTCGGGAAACCCGTCCGGCACTTTCAATTCAACCTGATCCACATCCGCGTCAGACGGCGTTAGTTTAACTTCAAATAAATCGATAAAGTCGCGTGTCGTGTTTTCAAGAGCCGCTTCGCTGGCCGCGTAGGTTTGAGCTTCTGAAACGTCGTTATAAGTTATTCGCGTTTCGGTCGATGTTTTTGAAACTGCCAATGCGACAAATCCCATCAAAAGAACCAACACCATCAGTGCCACGACCAATGCTGCGCCTTGTTCGTTTGAACAATGTGACGCTGCGGATATCACATCAGCAGGTAGTCGTTTTATTTTACGTTTGCTGTTCATATGGCTAAAAAGTTTTTCGATTACTCAAAATCGTAACGCAGATTTCTCATACTAAACGTAGAATCGAGGTTTATCAGCTGTGTACTGGTTACGCCTTCTTTGTTTGTTTCCGACTTGATCGTTATATTGATTTCGACCTGGACCACTTCATTCAGGCGCATCTGGTCGACATACCCGTTTGAGGGATCATCCGTTATTGTTCCGTCCTGCATCAGGTACCTGACCTGAAAATTCTGAACCCCGTAGGCAAGCGGCTGCTTTTGTATCTGCTGGGCTGCGGTTCCGCCCGACAAATTCCCGTAGTTTGTTCGAATGAGAGTTCCGTCCGCGTCGACACTGTAACTCGTCATAAATACTCTCTTTGCCGTTGCCTGGGGAGAATAGCTAAAACAATTCGACGTTTCTCCAACCAGGCACTTGGACAAAATGGTTCGCTCTTCTGCCAAAATGAATGGGCTCCGATTGAGTCCGAGCGGGTCGCCGACGTCGACTTCGATCTTCTCGTTGTCCGTTTTCGTGGCCATCGCCAGGGCCTGTTTCCCGCCTGCCGATTCGATCAGATAGAGATCATATTTCCTGCAGGCCGAACAGGCGCCCAAGGGAGTCGTCAATTTTGGGGCGGCAAAACCCGCATTGGCAACGAAATCGGTAATGACTACGTGATTCCCGTTATTAAACTGTAGATCGCGGGAAATAAATACTATGACATCGTTTTTTTGACCGCTAACCGAAAGGCTGCTGTTTCTGATGTCGTTACCCGCGATGACGGCCGGAAACAGGTCTCTATCCTTGCCGGGATCTTTAGGAATTTCAAAAAGGTCGCTCGCCAAATCGTCAGGCACTACGGCGCCGGTGCGGGAATAGCCGAGTCCGGCGTTTACTGCTTCGCGGCCGAGGAAGTTAATAGCGGTGCGGGCATTTTCGACGATTTCAGATCGATCCGAGACCGTATTCCTCATAACGTTACCAGCCCTCAGGACGCCGAAAATCGCTGCCATTATAATCAGGAAGATGACCACCGTAATGATTGCCTCGATCAGGGAAAATCCGGCTTCCGGCGATGCGGTATTTATTCTTTCGGATTTATGCATTTCAAAATAATTTCCCATTTAGTTATAGAACGGGAGATTAGCGATTACTGTTGACAAGGTCTCTTCCCGTAAGAGCTGACCGACAAAATATCTCACTTTTACTTCAATGCGGCGTTTCCGAACCTCGGAATATCCGGTTTCATTGATGTCGGTAATGATGATCCTCCGCTCGAACCTGACGTCCACAGCACTGGTATTGGTGTAACCGGAAACCACACACGCCGTATTGTAAGCGCAAGCGTCATCTGCTGTTCCGATTATTCCGTCTTTGCCCGGGTCTTTTCGTACCGGATGCCACCCGGGTACAAAAATCCCGTTTGGCGATACGCTGCTCAAATTTACCGATTCCCAGTTATCAAAACCGTTTATATTACCCATGTCCCTCGCAGCAAAAATCGATTCGATCGCCGAACTCGACAGCTGCCGGGCAGCATTTCTCTGTTCATTGTCACGGAGCCGGACCACGCTAAAGGTTAGGGCGGAAAGCTGAGCCAGGATGCCGACAGTCAGTATCGCGATAGCGATCATCACTTCGATATAGGTAAGTCCCTGCTGATTTGATTGATTTTGGTGCATTTTCAATTTACTATTTTTCCCATTTTGTGCAGAAGGCATCTTTTACCGGACACTTCCAGTATCTCGTGGTACCCGAATTGCCTAGCATCGTTAACGCCCGCAATACTTGTCCGTTCTTGGTCGCAGCTCCATTTTGATCGATAATCGGGGTCCAAAAATATATTGTCACGCCGGAAACAACTGCGCCGTCGCCGGCCGCATTCAATCCGGCGTCGACCACGTTGCCGTTCTTTAAAAATCGAAATGTAGCGACCTGGTCGTTACTGGTTTGAGTCGGGTCGATCAAATGTTTTGCCCTGAACTTAATTATCGGGACCGGTGTGGGCTCTTGAGGATTCCCGCTGGTATTATTCGGCTTGTCATCGAACACGACTTCGTAAGGCCGGGCAAGAGGCAGTTCATACATCAGGACGTCGTCTGAGGCATCACCCGGCTCGTTCTCGGTAATCAACCGGATCATTCTGAAGGTCTGGCTTATTTCCACCCTCATCGTTTCCTGCTGGTTAATCGATCGGGCCCTGGCCTCTTTAAACGCATCGATGACGAGTTGGGCTTGCTGATCCGGCTTAAAGAATTTTGTTTCCGCGAATCTCACCGAGAAAACCATCAGAATCGAAATCACCAAAACCACGATAAGTAATTCGATTATTGAAAACCCACTTTGCCCGGGGCTAGCTGCTTTTAATTCAATCTTTTGCATAACAATAAGGGGTACAAAGCGATGCGCGGAACGCCACGCGATCTACTATATGATAACAACAATGTTTAAGAAATTCCAAAATTATTTAACAATATTAGGCAATAAGTTGGGAATAGCATAAAACGTATTGAAAATAATGGGCTTAGCTGTCGTAGTCGGTGATCGGAATAATTACGCCATTTACCGCGAAATCACGGTAAAGGTGATCGGGGAAAAGGCAAGGGTAAAAAAGAAAAGGGTAGAAAGAGGAAGGGCAAAATATAATGACTCGATTTTGGGCGGTTGTTTAACGGTAACTCTCTGCAATTTGGTTAATTTGTTTGATCGTACGATTCTTTTCAATATAAGGCGTCCGGGAAACGATGTTGCGAAGTTCCGAGAGTATTCGATTGAATTCAGCCCGATCGCTGATATCACTGGCCGCATAGTAGGTTCGTTTTTGTGGAAGGTCGGCAATAATCGGATCTAAAAGATTAGTAATGTCGGTCAAAGCCTGTTTACTAAATTCTCCGCCCGGATAAAAGTTAAGGTATTCCCCGCTTGTGACACGCAAATAATTCAAATGACAAACGACATAACCCTCACACTCTCCGGGCAACGGATTTTTTGCTGCCTGCCAGGCGATTTTCTCGCCCACTTTGTATCTTTTATATCTTTCGTGAAGATTCCAAAACTGCGCCGATCTTACGATCCACATTCCGGCGGGTTCGTGATAAATAACTTCGTTGCCATATTTTGACAAAAATTCCTTAAACGGTGATTTTTGCGACGTGTCGTAATTGATCTCTTTGATTGCGGCTTCAAGTGCGGCGAGCCGCTTTAGCCGTAAATCTCCTCCTGCTTCAAAAGTCTTGGCATCGTCGGCCGCCGGGCCCAGGAATTCGAAGAGCTGTGAAGCCGTTTTAAAATTCATCGATTTTCTATTGAGATACTTCTCGGCAATTTCCAAAAAGATCGGATCAGGGTTTGATGCGTCAAATTTGGCGGAAATGGTCTTTGATATCCATCCGGCTTCTCCGTCTTCGGTTTCGGTTTTTGGGGAAAGTTCGACCTTAAACCATCCGCCCCGTTCATCGACCAAAGGCAGACGGGTTCCGATATTCAATTCCTTTAGAATTTTCGACTTGAGGTCGGGCTGGCTTCTGATGCGCCCGCTCGCCACAGTAACTATTATCTGATCGTTTTCCGCAAGCCGAATCCCCGCAGACGGCCCGGCTCCCGCAGTTGAATTTACTGTGGCCAACACCATAATCACGATAAACACTTTGCTGACTGAATTTCTCATCGAATTATCTCCGGATGCTAGCTTGAGGGTTTATTTTCTGCATCTATTATTGCCCGGGCGTTTCTTTTAAGACCGCTCAATTTGGTTCTCTTTATGGCGCTGCGGCGAAATCTCGCAGCGTATTCTTCAGGCGTAAGCGAAAGAATCTCACCTAAATCTGCGGAAACATTGTTTGGCCTCGGTTCAAATCGCGGGTTTTCTGTGGGTTTTTCGAAGCGATTCCACGGACATACGTCCTGACAAATATCGCAACCGTAAAGCCAACCCTCGATATTTTTTGTTATTTCAATTGGAAGGTCTGGGGTACGCAGTTCAATTGTAGCGTAAGACAAACATGAGTTTGAGTCAACTAAAAACGGTGCGACTATCGCGTCCGTAGGGCACGCCTCAAGACAAGCGGTACACGACCCGCAATGATCCTCAACGATTTCAGTTTCGTACACGAGATCAAGATTGAGCAAAAGTTCACCGATAAAAACCCATGAACCAAGTTCCCGCGTAATCAAATTTGAATGTTTGCCAAGCCATCCGAGCCCGGCACGGACCGCCCAGGCCTTATCCATAATCGGCGACGTATCGACACATATCTTACCTTTTGTTCCGGGTACTTCATTTTTGGTCCATTCGAGCAAATCCCGTAGTTTTTCCTTTACGACGTCGTGATAATCGTCGCCCCAGGCGTAACGCGATATCTTTCCCTTTCCGCCGTCGGTACGGTCGTGTTGATGCGGCGTATAGTAGTTTAAGGCGACCACGACCATTGATCTTGCGTCCGGAAACAGGACGCGCGGATCCGACCGTTTTCCTGGATCACGCTCCATCCATTTCATTTCGCCGTGAAAATTTCTTGCAAGCCATTGCCTAAGGCGGTCGCCTTCTTCGACGAGCGGTTCGGCTTTAACGATCCCGACTTTATCGAAACCGATTTCCAGGGCGCGAAGTTTGATAAGTTCCGTGATTTTAGATTCAGTTGATGACATGCGCTTGTCTAGTTCCGAATTATACACCGTTCGCTTTCCTTTAGCGGATCGATCACGGTCCGCTTCATAGCGCCGGCGGAATACGGGATAATCTCAACTTAAGCCACCGGATAAGGTGCAAAGATTACATTCTGACATAATTAACTGCAATTTGAATCTCAGTGGTAGAATCAAAATCATGAAACCGAATATTGCCAAATTAGTGTTTGCCGGCATTGCTTCAATTTACTTTTTGTCGATCGCGTATGACCCTATGGAAGGCAGTTTTCTGGATTTTGTCGATCTGCCGATCCATGAAACCGGGCATCTTATATTTCGGCTTCTCGGTGAATTTATGATGATTGCCGGTGGTTCATTATTTCAAGTTATCGTTCCATTGATATTCGTCGGTTATTTCTGGTGGCACCAAAAACCGTATTCTTCGGCAATCGTTTTGTTCTGGGTCGGGCAAAGTATTTTAAACGTATGGGTTTATGCCAGCGACGCGATTGTCATGCAGCTTGTCTTGACAAGCGGATTTACCGGAAGCGAAGGAAGTTTCCATGATTGGAATTATTTGTTGACCAGTACCGGATTGATCGGGTCCACGCCAATTATTGCCGGGCTGATAAGATTCGTAGGAACAGTTACCATCGTCGCGGCC
>JBFGKW010000094.1:0-10142 GCA_041576495.1 Aridibacter sp.
TAATAGAGATAAATGAATAATCCCGGGTCAATAACAGCCGAAGCGGTTCCGGCAAGGTTCAATTTCCCGCTGCTTTCTTTAGGTCATCTCTTATTCTGGGATAGATAATCGAATGCTTGAGGCCCTGATGGCGGTTACCATATGCATCCGGAACGTCCCGGGTTGCGTCACTCGGAATTACCAACGGTACGATACAGCAGATTGCAAGCACCGCAAGCCGCCATGTGACCGGCTTTTCCGTTTCCCGGGGCAATTCGGTCTTGGCTTCAGCAGCTGACCCCGAGCGCGATATATTAATTGCCAGCAAAATTATACCGGCCAGCAGCATTAAAATATTGAGCGTCTGTCCGGTCGGGAGTCCCCACATCGATATTGGATATTCCCGGAAGACGTCGATCGGAATCCGGAGCAGCGAATATAGAATTACGAAAATCACCGCAATTCTTCCGGGCGGGGCGCCGCGATGCCGGATCCATATCAACAAGGGGACCAAGAGAAAATTCTTGAGCCCATCGTATAAAACGACCGGATGACGAAATCCGTCCACCTCCGGGAATTTAACGCCCCATATGAGATCGGTGGCACTCCCGAAAATCTGGCCATCGATAAAATTTCCAATCCTTCCAAATCCCATAATGATGGCGGCCGATATCGCCAATAAATCCAGAATGGGACGTAATGGAATCTTATTTATCAGGCAGAATAAGATGACCCCGAAAGCGCCGCCGAAAATCAGACCATGTGTCGCAAATCCTCCGACCCAAATACTCGGGATAAGCAGCAAATGTTCGCGATAAAATTCCCATTCGTTATTTATGACGACCAATGCCCTGCCGCCTATGAGAACGCCGATTACGATAAAGATCGTCAGATTGTATACGGATCGTAGAGAAAGGCCGACACGGTGCCGGTTTTGACGGAGGAAAAGATGGGCGTTGAGGAATCCAAGACTAAAACTCAGGCCGTACCACCAAAAATGAATTCCGCCGATAGAAAATAAAATCGGGTCGAGATTGTGGACGTATGGTAACTGCATTGCAGAAATTCAAACGGTCGCCGACACTAAGATATCCGGCTCTTACGCCCTAAATCAGCGGTTTGGCAGATGCAGCTTGTTCCTCGTCACGCGGCTATCGCATCTGAATCCGGTATCCACCGCAAAACCGGATTTCGTGCGGCCGTCGCCTCGTCAAGCCGTCCAATTCTTGTCGTATGAGGCGCGTCAATCACCAACTGCGGGTTTTCCTGGGTCTCCCTGTTTATTGATTTCATGGCATCGACAAAAGCGTCTAACTCCTGTCGTCCCACCGATTCGGTCGGCTCTATCAGCATCGCGCCGTCGACAATCAAGGGAAAGTAGACGGTCATCGGGTGAAATCCGTAGTCGATCAGTCGTTTTCCAATATCTAGGGTGTGTACTCCTTTTCTTGTTTGAAACTTATGCGATAAAACGACCTCGTGCATCGGATCAGCAGCAAATGGTTTGTGAAAATCTTCCTGCAGGTAATGAGACAGGTAGCGCGCGTTGAGTACTGCCGTTTCCGTGACATCCCGGAGACCCGTGTCACCGTGGGTTTGAATATAAGCCAGAGCGCGGATCATCATGCCGAAATTACCGTAAAATGCTTTGACCCGGCCGATCGAATCCGGCCGGTCCTGATCCAGCTTGAACCGGCCGCCGACCTTCACTATCTGTGGCTTCGGGAGGAATGGATCGAGCTCTTCGGTACAACAGCACGGTCCGCATCCGGGTCCGCCGCCGCCATGCGGCGTGGAGAACGTTTTATGCAGGTTGAGGTGAATAACGTCAACGCCCATATCGCCCGGCCGCGCCACACCAACCAGCGCATTCATGTTGGCGCCGTCCATATAGACCAATCCGCCCGAGTCGTGGATAGTCTGACAGATCTCTTTGATGTTTTTTTCGAAGATTCCGACCGTACTCGGGTTGGTAAGCATCAACCCCGCAATTCCGCCTTCCTCGCAAAGTTCACGCAAATGCTCCATATCCGTGAATCCGTCTGCCGTCGAACGAATAGTCTTGACAGTGAAACCGGCGAGTTTTGCCGATGCGGGATTGGTTCCGTGAGCCGAATCCGGCACCAGCATGACCCGGCGGTTCTTCGATTCCGCACCGTCGCGCTTATCCAGAAACGCGCGAATGATCATGACGCCGGTCATTTCACCATGTGCTCCAGCGGCCGGTTGAAGTGAAACGCCCGGAAGACCCGTGATTTCAGCCAGATCCATCTGAAGCTGATAGATTAATTCAAGTGCGCCCTGGGATTCGCTTTCTGGCGCGAGCGGATGAAGATCCGTAAACCCGGGAATTCGCGCGACTTTTTCATTCAGCCGTGAATTGTATTTCATCGTGCAGGAACCGAGCGGGTACATCCCTAAATCAATCGAGAAGTTCCAGGTCGACATCCGGGTAAAATGCCGGATTACATCTACCTCAGAAACTTCCGGAAAGCCGTTTAAATCGTCTTGCCGCCGCAATTCGGCCGGAATGAATTCATCGATACCCGTTTCTTCAATATCGAGTTTTGGCAGCCTGTAACCCACCCTGCCGGGGTGCGACCGTTCAAATATCAATGCTTCGTTTTGTGTCGGATGTTGTGTAACTTTCTTAATACTCATTTTGTTTATTGTTTTTTATAAATTCAGCCCGTGACGGCTCCCTTCAGCGCTAATGCGTTTCCGACGATTTCTTCGATGACTTTACAGAATCTATCGAGTTCCCAGAGCATAATGTAAATATTCGGCGTGATCCGTATTACCTCGAATTCATCGTGAAGGATAGGAATTGTCAATATCTTGTGTTTCGACATCAGGTATTCCCCGATTTGGATCGATCTAAACCCTTCAATTCTGAAGTTCGCAATAGCCCAGAACTGTTTTGCGTCAAACGAAGTGGTAAACCCGATCCCCGGAAGCGTCTCATGCCTAGTACTTTTCCTGCCGACGAAAAAAAACTTTCTCCGGTTAACATCCCGGGCGAACAATTCTCTTGTTCTCATCTTCGCTCCGTCTTTTCAAACCGATTTGGCTAAAGCGCTGACAAACAATCTGCCAGCTTATCAATTTCCTCTTTCGAATTCGTTTCTGTAACGCAAACCAGGAAGTCATTCGGTCGATCGCTGTAATAGCGTGACAGAGCGATTCCGCCGAGAATTTGCCGGCCGCTGCTCAATTCTTCCAGAAGATCTTGGGCGGCACGCGGCGCGGTAACTACAAATTCATTGAATTTAGGCGAATCAAATGTCAGCGAGAAGCCTTTGATTTGAGAAATCGTTTTCGCCGCATACTCGGCCTTTTGGGCATTTTGCATGGCTACTTCCTGGAGCCCCTTTTTACCCATCGTTTCGAGATAAATTGTTGCCGCAAGCGCGATCAACCCCTGATTAGTACAGATATTCGAAGTCGCTTTTTCCCTCCGGATGTGTTGCTCGCGGGTTGCCAGCGTGAGAACGAACCCACGATTTCCGTTCCTGTCATATGCAATTCCGGAAAGTCTTCCCGGCATACTCCGTACATGTTTTTGCCTACACGCAAACATACCGACGTGTGGTCCGCCAAAACTCATTGGAACGCCAAAACTCTGTCCTTCAGCGACAACAATATCTGCGCCGCATTCGCCGGGGGTCTTCAATAGACCGAACGATATTGCCTCGGTCACTACAACAACCAGGAGCGCTCCTACTTGGTGCGCTTTGTCGGCTAATGCAGCCAAATCTTCGATACAGCCAAAGAAATTCGGGGACTGGACCACGAGCGCGGCCGTATCTTCGTCGAGTTTGTCAAGGTCGTTTTCCCGCATCCGCCCCGATATTGCTTCGAAACCGATCGTTTCTAACTTTAGATCGCCATGCTGGGTATAAGTTTTCGCGACCTGGAGATATTCCGGGTGAACGGTCTCGGCAACCAGCACTTTGTCGCGGCGAGTAACTCTCTGGGCCATCAAAAAGGCCTCTGCCATTGACGTCGACCCGTCATACATCGATGCATTGGCGACCTCCATCCCGGTCAACTGGCAGACCAATGTCTGAAATTCGAATATATATTGCAGCGTCCCCTGCGTTACCTCGGGCTGATAAGGTGTATATGAAGTAAAAAATTCACTTCGCTGAATTAGATGATCCACTATCGTCGGCGAAAAGTGTGAATAAACACCGCCTCCCAAAAACGATGTTTTTCGGGCGGCCGGGTTGCCATCCGCGAATTTCGTCATCGCGTCTATAACTTCATTTTCAGCCAGCGGTTCGGTGATATTTAGTTTTCGATTTAAGAGTAAGTCGGTGGGTATCGAGCGAAACAGATCCTGTGCTGAATCAAGGCCGATTTCCGAGAGCATCTCCTGACGCTCCTCCGGAGAATTAGGTATATATCTCATATTGTTTAAGTTATTCTTCTTCTGATTCTAAAAACTCGGCATATTCTTCGGCGGAAAGAAGTGAATCGACTTCACCCGAATTGTCCATTTTTAGTTTGACCATCCACGCATCACCATAAGGATCCTCATTGACTACTTCCGGTGTGTCATTTAAGTCTTCGTTCGATTCAACGATCTCGCCCGCAATCGGAGTAAATATTTCTGAGACTGCCTTAACCGATTCTACCGAGCCGAATGCGTCGTGAGCGCCAAAGTTTTCGCCTTCGTTTGGAAGTTCGACGTATACCACATCCCCGAGAGATTCTTGCGCGTAATCGGTAATGCCGATTGTCGCGATGTCGCCGTCGACCTTAATCCACTCGTGATCTTTGCTATATTTCAGTTCTTCTGGAATGTTTGCCATAGTTGTATGTTTCCCCGGATAGTTATTATCTTTCCCGACGCCGTTTATCACGAGCGTCGTTTTACAAATATAAGCGATATGTTGTGAATGTCATTGTTAGAGACACCCCGGTTGCCGATTGCCGATTCCAAATGCATTCAATACGATTGATTGGAATCATTTGTCTCAAACCTGCCGATTGCGCTTGTAAAATGGCGTCGGCACAATTTTGGCAGTTAGTTGTTTGCCGCGTACGTCAATCTTAATATCTTGTCCAATGTTTGCAAACTCGGTCGGGACAAATGCCAGCCCAATATTCTTTTTTAGGAATGGAGCGGGGCTCCCGGATGTCACGACACCGGCTTTTTTACCGGCGACATAGACATCAAAACCGTCACGCGCAATTCCCCGGTCCGTCATTTCGAACCCGACCAGCCTTCGCTTGAGCCCTTCTTCCTTTTGTTTCCTGAGCGCATCCCGTCCGATGAAATCCGTCTTAAGCTTGCAAATCCATCCGAGGTTCGCTTCCAGGGGCGTAATTTCTTCGCTGATCTCATGACCATAAAGCGACATTGCCGATTCGAGCCGAAGCGTGTTTCTCGAGGCCAATCCGCAGGGAAGAATCCCGTTTTGCGAACCATAATTTCCGGCATCGAGAATTTTATTCCAGAGCTGCACCGCTTTCGATGCGTCGGCGTAGATTTCAAAGCCATCTTCGCCCGTGTACCCGGTTCGGGAAATGATAGACCGCACGCCATCTACAGTCCCGTTCGTAAAGTGATAATATTTTATCGCGTCGAGTTCGGTCTTAGTTAACGATCCGAGGATTTCAACAGCCTTTGGCCCCTGAACCGCAATCTGACAGTATTCGACGCTCGCGTGTCGCAGATCTACATCAAACTCTCCCCGGTGCGAACTGATCCATTCCCAGTCCTTCTCCTGAGTCCCGGCATTTAATACCAAAAATAACTTTTCCCCGCCAAATCGGTAAACCAGTAAGTCATCGACAACGGTGCCGTTTTCATAAGTAAGCGCCGAATATTGAGCCTGTCCGTCGACCAATTTGCTGACATCATTGGTAGTCAGCGAATTTACGAACCGGATCGCGTCTTTACCGTCAACATGGATTTCACCCATGTGAGAGACGTCAAATAGTCCGCAGCATTCTCGGGTACGGAGATGTTCAGCGATGGTTCCTGCCGTGTAGACGACCGGCATTTCCCAACCGCCGAAATCGACCATCTTTCCGCTTAGTTCACGATGGACATCATTAAGTGGAGTTTTATTCAAAGTTGTGTCAGACATAATTAGATTTGGTATGTAAGACAGGAAACTAACACGGCCAAGTGAGCAAGGTCAAGATTAAACCGCAGGGCCCATTATCTGTGCTGTGCTCGGTATTTAATCGAGTCATTCAAACTCGTATATCGGTTCTGATTGTTCGTCTCCGACACGTCCCGCCTCAATGTCAGCCTTGAAATAGTTTTCGCCGCGAATCGGTGAATCGGCAAGCCACCGGAGCATGGCAATTTGTCCGATATGTGTCAGCGAATCGGCAATCGGGCCCTGAAAAAGTTTCTTTACCGGCACATGGATCGGGTTTCCGGAAGCGATATACGCGTCAAAAGATTCGATCACCTCAAAAAATCGTTGATTCTCTTGGGTCCAGTCAAGCGCCTTGGAATCGCGCCACATTTCTTCACCCTTCACCTGAGAAAGTGCCCAGTCAAAAAGATCACCGATATGAGAAAGGATTTCGAGCGGAGTTTTCGTCGTTTCACCGATCCTAAAATCCGAAAAATCGATGGGCGCGTTTCTCAACGATTTGGCTCCTCGATATGCGATCGTCGCAATAATATGGCGTAAGAATTCGCGATCAACATTTTCCATACGTTTTTATGCTCTCTTTCTTAAAACAAGGTAAATTGAGTCATCCCGGTTCATTTCGGCATAGGTTCCGATTTCTAACGGGTTGAAACACGTTTTTGTAAGTTCGAGGAGCGAATCTTCGAGGTATTTATTAAATTGCAACCCTTGAAACTCGGCACTTCCCGTTCCCCGCCAAAACGTATGAAATGCAATACCGTCCGGATTGAGCACTTTCACCTGTGACCCGAACGACCCTGCCAGTTCTTCAAGCGTTAAGTGATGGAGCACTTTATTTGAAAAGATACAATCGAAACGCCGGTTCGTGACAAGCGTGACCGCGTTGAGGAGCAACAACGCGACATCGGGTCTTCGCCGTCGGTACAAATCGAGAAAAACCCTTGAATTATCTGAACCGGTAACATTAAAAGCCTCGGATAGAATATCAAGGTCTGTACCCGGACCAATACCGATTTCCAGTACGGTCGATTCGGGATTAAGATATGTTTTTAGAATTTCGACGAGCGCTCTTCGGTTTGATCCGGATGTCGACACAATATACTCTTTCACGTTTTCGCAAACATCGAAAAAGTGAGGTTCGCCTGATTTGGTCATGAGCGCTCTTTCTTTTGTTTTTTCGAGTCTTCCGGTTTTTTCGCTTTCGCGGAAGCTTCAATGATGTCATTACAATATCCGATCGAGCTGGACGCCAGAGCGATCTCCCTAGGATCCTTTGTTGCCTCTGCAATCGTATTCAATCGCGGAATGAACCGGCGGGCCGCATCTGCCAGGATGTGGACCGCCCGGGGGAACAAATCACTCTTAACGTCGCGTTCTGCGACATCATCGATCTTGCTGATCGCCTCATCGAGAATGTTATCTATTTGAGATAGCAGTTTTTCATTTGATCCGTCCGGTAGAACGCCCCAGGTTTCAGCCTCCTTTTCGAGTCGTACTTTGTCCTTTTGAGTGAGCGGAACGGCACCCGGGAGATTCACAAACCTTCGCTCAACGGCTTTTACGTAAATTTCCATCCGTTTGTCGATTTCCTGATTTATGCGGATTAGTTCTATCTCTTCCGTTGTCAAATAATCAGATCCCTGGGCGGAAACATAAACGGGAATAAGGGCCCAAACAATTCCGGCGCTTAAAATCATCAATAATAATGGAACAGATTTCTTATACTTTTTCACGTTCGGCTGCCCTCGGGGATCACAGTGTCGGCAAATAGCGGATCGATTGCTTTTCTTCTCGCATCACGAACGGTTCTAATCAGTCGCCGAACGTGGTAGCCGTATTTATATGGGGTTCCACGACGGATAAGTTCGAGCCGCGGGATCGTTTTTCGCAGAGAAATTTCAAAACGCTTAAAACTCTTTAAGCTGCCCTTGTATTTCTCGTTCTTTTTTAAATGGCTGAGGGTGTCCCGTAAAATGGCCTGGAAGCTGCCGAGATTATTTAGGGATTTTTGAAATTCATTGTTCTTGGTTTGATTCTCCGCTCTAGTTAAACGTGTATTCATCAATGTCAGAGCCACCTTTGTCCGGCCGGAGAGTTTGGATTCAGCCTCAAGTGCTTTTTTTTCGTCTTTTGATATCAGGCCCAGCGGCGGAGGCACGACTCCTTTTGGTAACCCATCCTGAGAAAAGGCCTTGCCCGTAAGCCCAACCAAGATAATAATCGACATGACCGCGGCAATAACAGGGGTTTTGTTACGCTTGGAAAAAATAAATGTGCTCGCGGATTTTGGGTATTTCATATTTAGATCCCGCTCCCCTTCTTGCCCATTCCGCGTCTTATTTGACCTTCCAAAATCGGCAGGCGCAAATTTACTTTTTCTACTTCAAGCCGGTTTTCATTTATATCAGCCAGCAACAGAAACTTTTTATAGTTTTCCATCGCTGAATGATATTCCTCAAGGCGGTCGTATGAAATCGCAAGAAAATAGTACGCAATCGCGAGTTCCGGCTTTTTCGCCGCGATCCACAAGTATTCCGATTTTGCGGATTCGAAATCCTCCATTTGAAAGAGTGCCGTCGCCAGATTTGCGTGAATCGTATAATTTTCCGGCGAATGCTTTAAAAGGCTGCTTAAAACCGCGGCCGCCCCCGGGTATTGTTTTAACTGAACCAAAGCGGCTCCGTATCCAATTGCATGATCGATGTTGTCCTTTTCGATCTCAAGTGCCCGCTTGCAGTAGTCGAGCGCCTTACGGGGGTCGGCGGCCCTTGAGAGGCCGCATAATTTGCCCAATATCCCCGGGTTGGCAGAATCCGCGGCCAGTAATTGTTCAAGGCTTTCTATACTCTGGTTATCATTTGCCGATATGGCTTTTCTCAAGGCCAATACGTTTTCATTCGGGGATTGAATTTGATCGAGTGCAGCAATCGCGCCTTTCGAATCCCCCTTTGCCAGGTAAATACGTGCCAACAAGAATAAGCCGGGTGCGGATGTGCGGTCAAGATTCAGGATCTTGCTGACCGTTTTCATCGCAGATTCGGGTTCGCCCATTTCCAGTTCGATTTCCGCAAGCCCTGCCAGCAAATCGATATCACGCGGATCCATTTCGACCGCTCGGAGAATACTTATTTTTGCTCCCGAATGGTTACCAAGCTTCCGCTCAAGCGAAGACATCGCACCCCATATTGATGCCGGAACCGCTTTACCGACGGCGACCCGATGAAGCAATTCGAGGTGTTTCTCGATTCGTGCCTGAGGGGCGTCTGCAGCCAAGAGAAGTTTCGTAATCGCCGGATATGCCGCACAGGAATTCGAATCCAGTCTAACGGCTTCGTCCAGAGCCATTTTCGCCTCGTCAAACTTTTGACGGTCGATCAATAACAACCCCAGCTGGATCAGGGGTTCCGGCCAATCGCTTTTCAATTCTATGACCCGGCGATACGCCGCTTCAGCATCGTTGGTTCTGTTAATCGCCTTTAAAACCATCCCGCGCTGATACTCGGCTTCGACAAATTCGGGTTCTTTTTCCAGCGCCTTTTCGTAAAATTCAAGCGCCTTTTCATATTCACCTTTAGAGTGGAAATCCTGACCAAGATTAAAAAGGGCCGCGGCATCTTGCTGATGGCCTTCGATCCGGGTCGCCTGCTGCGTGAATTCCTCTTCATCCTGGGCCGCCGTGTCCGTTGGCGAAGCTAAGGCAATAAAAAGAAAAAGCAGCCCCGTCAAAACTCCCCGGCGCAATCTGTAGTCGCTGATCGGCATATGCAATTTCATCAATCCGTAATTGAGTCAACGGCTAATTTTAACATGGCAATTTAATACGCGTCTATATTAATAAAGCTAAGAATTGTAAGCGTTTTATCAACCGGGCTTGTTTGCGCAGAGTTAAACAACTAAAGTAAAATTTCGTTCAGACGATTATCAAATTACCTTGCCGAAAAATGGCTGATACAACGAAAAATAAAGCGACAGACATAAAAAACCCAAATTCCGGACTCGAGACCGGGTCCAAAGCCAAAGAACGAGAGTTGCGATCTATGA
>JBFGKW010000095.1:0-9933 GCA_041576495.1 Aridibacter sp.
CGGGATCGGCAACTAACCGTTCGGTCGGGGTCTTGATCGTTGGGGGGCAAGCGCTCTGTCTCTTGCTGACGTTGCTGGCGGTTCCGGTTTTTTACTCGTATTTCGACGATCTGGGCAATCTCAAGATTTTTCAGGGGTTGAGCAAGGGGATGGAGGTGGTCAGGCGGAAAACGGCCGAGGCCGCGAGCTCGGTTGTCGGACTGATTAACCGCAACTGAGTTTGCACGGAGCGCGACAGGAACATCGATTAATGGAGACAAAACGAGACAATCCGGGCGTCATCGCGCCGCCGCCGTTGATTTTTTTGAGCGGTTTGGCTGTCGGCGGTATTGTTCAATGGTTTTTTCCGGTTCGTCTGCTGCCGTCGGCATACTCTATGTTTTCGATCCTGTTCGGAGGATTTCTGGCGGCCGTCGGCCTGGGAATGATTTTTAATGTCAGGTCCAGAATGGCTGGGGCAAACACCAATATTGAACCATGGAAACCGACCACCGCTCTCGTTGTAGACGGTATTTATGGTCTGACCAGAAACCCCGTCTACGTGGCTTTGGTGCTCATCTATATCGGCATTTTTTTCATTTTCGACGCGGTTTGGGTCTTGCCGCCGCTGATTATCGTGTTGCTGTTGATTCATTTCACGGTCGTGTTGCGCGAAGAGCGTTATTTGGAGGACAAATTCGGTAAGTGCTATGCGGACTATAAACAGAAGGTCAGGCGCTGGATTTAGCTTGCAAACTTATTGAATTGCGGGATTGGGGCCTGATCCGAGTTGAAGTTATTAACCGTGAGTGTTCCGTCAAGCATGTATGAGGTTTAGATTTATGAAGCAGTCTAGTCAGAGAAAAGCATTTCAATTGACATTGTTTATCGTGCTGTTCGTCACGGGCTGGGGCAGCGCATTGGCGCAGCAGCCGGTTCCGAATCCTGCGAAACCCCCGACCCCGGCTGATCAGGACAACTTGAACCGTACTGACGATAAACGGGAAGTACGGCCGGAAAGTCTCGAGGGGGTACCGCCGATTGCCGAGGATTACGAATCGGATAACCCGGATCTGCCGACGCTTGGCAGGATTGGTGTCAATATGCTTAATCAACGGCCGCTCGCGCTTCGCGAAGCGATCGTCAAAGCACTTGAAAACAACAAGGACATCGAGGTGTCCAGGAAGGACGTCAAGATTGCGGAGTATGATTTCGCCGCATCACGCGGATTTTTTACGCCGCGGATCACCGCAAACTCTTACTACGAACGTGCGACTACGCCCAATGTGAGCATTTTTAACCGTAACAACGCGACGACAAATACATCGGTTGTCGCCGATCTAGGCTATCAGGGGTTTATTCCCGCTTTTGGCACCACCTACACTGCAAGTTTCAGCAACCGGCGGTTTATCACCGATAACCCGGTTTCGCTGCTGAGTCCGCAGTTTGATTCTTCGTTTGAGTTTAAGATTGATCAGCCGCTTTTTCGAGGGCGGAAAAATGACGATGCGCGGAGGGGAATCGAAATCGCCAAACAGAACCTCTCGCTTTCAGACAAACAGTTTCGCCAAAAGGCGATAGAAATCACCGTTACGGTGCAATTGGCTTATTGGGATCTCGCGTATAACCTAAGAAATTTGCAGGTTCAAAAGGACGGGGTCCGGGATGCAAAAGAACAGCTTGCACACAACAAGCGGCTCGTGGACGAAGGCATTCTCGCCCCGGTCGATATCCTGGCCGCTGAGACACAGGTTGCCAATATCGAGCAATTTGTATACACCGCGCTCGAAAGCGTCAACCGGGCGGAGAACGCACTGAAGAATTTGATTGCTCAAAACCGCGACGACCCGATTTGGAGCGAGTCGCTGGTGCCGACGGATCCAGTAAATATCGACCGTCCAAATACAAGCTTGACGGATGCATTGGAACTGGCGCTTGAAAACCGAATCGAGTTCGATATTCTCGAGGTTACGAGGCAGATCAATGAATATGATAAGAAGTTTTTTAAGGATCAACTCGAAACGGAAGTAAACCTGACGGCGAGCTATTCGTCGAATGGCATCGGCGGAACGGCCAACCCGGACACGGCAAGTTTCTTTTCCAACACCGAAAGTACGGAAAAGCTGAACGAATCGATCGCGCGCCTTAACAGTCTGGATCCGACCCGTCCGGCGATCAGTCCTTTGCCGATACAACCACCGCAATCCGTTCCGACAACTCTCACCGGAGGGTATCTTAGTTCGGTCAGCGATATTCTGGCAAACCGTTACCCTACCTTCCGTTTTGGAGTGTCAATCCGGTTTGCCCCTGACGGAACTGCTCAAAAAGCACTTCTCGGAAAAAGTCTGGTCCAGAGCGAGCGTATTAAGGTCCAGCGTGAGCAGCTGGAGCAGCTGATTCAGGTCGATGTTCGAAATGCGCTGCAGTCGATAAAGACCGCGGAGGCGAGACTCAGATCGGCCGCGGTTTCACGGGCGAACAGTGAACAACAGTACGAATCGGAAAAAAGAAAGCTGGACAGCGGTTTTTCTGACATTTACAAAGTTCTTGAACGCCAAACCGCTTTGGTGACCGCACGCAGCTTGGAATTACAGTCCCGGATCGGGCTCAATAAGGCAATTGCCGAACTTCAGCGGGCCACCGGGAATTCGCTGAAAGATAACAATCTGGAGACGAAACTGAGAAAATAGGGCCACCTCGTGTAATGAAACAAAGGGCGTTTCCGGAATTGCGCGGCAGCAGCGGGATCCGAAAAACAGGGCTGGTGATCACCGGATCGATTCAAATTTAAGATTTTCGACGGAATTTTAGGTTCACTCGGCACAGCTTGTGGTTGGATACCGAAATAGTTGTCGAATTATTCGTTTTTTTGGGTTCCCCCGATGGAAAAATAATACCTCTTTAGTGTATGCTTAGTGGTTAAGTGTCTGGTCGGAATATTTGCGTTCGGGTGACGCAAACAGCGTCGTTGAGAATGATAAAAAGGAATCAAATCGGATCTAATAATTGGTCTAAATTTAATACGGAAGTTATAAAAAAAGAATGGCATTCAAGTCTTTATTCAGTTTATTTTCAAGCGATTTAGCGATCGATCTTGGCACTGCGAATACTTTGGTTTATGCACGCGGACGCGGAATCGTGGTCAGCGAACCGTCAATCGTGGCAATTAACAAGGTAACCAACCAGGTCGAAGCCGTGGGGCGGGACGCAAAAGAAATGCTCGGCCGGACCCCGGGAAATATCGTTGCAATTCGTCCGATGAAAGACGGCGTCATTGCCAATTTCGAGGTAACGGAGAAAATGCTGCAGCATTTCATCCGCAAGGCGCATAACGGAAAATCCTGGGTGCGGCCCCGGGTAGTAATCGGAATACCGTCAGAAATCACGCAGGTCGAAAGGCGTGCGGTTGAAGACTCGGCTTACCGGGCAAAAGCGAGCGAGGTTTACCTGGTCGAGGAAGCGATGGCCGCCGCAATTGGTGCAGGCCTTCCGATAACCGAGCCTCACGGAAACATGGTTGTCGATATTGGCGGCGGAACTACCGACATTGCCGTTATTTCTCTTTCGGGAATCGTTTATTCCCGGGCGGTGAGGATTGCCGGGAATGAAATGGATGAATCGATTACGCAGTATATCAAGCGTAAATACAACCTCCTCATCGGAGAACGGACGTCGGAAGCGATCAAAATCGCACTCGGGTCGGGTTTTCCCCTGGAAGAACCGCTTTCAATGGAAGTCCGCGGCCGCAACCTGATCGAGGGGATTCCCAAAACGGTCACGATAACTGATGAAGAAATCCGCGAAGCGCTTTCCGATTCGGTTTCAACCATAATAAATGCCGTCCGTGTCGCCCTTGAGCGGACCCCGCCTGAACTCTCCGCGGATATCGTGGAGCGAGGAATCGTATTGACCGGTGGCGGCGCGCTGCTCAAGAATCTGGATAAACGATTAATGGTCGAAACCGGCTTACCGGTCGTCGTATCCGATGACCCGCTTTCATCGGTCGTGCTCGGCACCGGAAAGATGCTTTCCGATATTGAACTTCTCAAACGCGTGAAATGGGATAATTCTCTCATGACAGGCAGTTAAATTGAGATGACATTGGACAAAGGGACGGGTTTCTTCCTGTCGCTTTCCCCGTCCGCAATCCGCTCACCGTAGTAATGGCACTTGAAAGGAGTCAAAAAGAAGTTTGGAGATTAACCCCCTGGCTGCTCCTTGTTTTACTTTTGGGTAACTTCGTTTTGATGGCTTATGATGCGCGCGCCACCAACGAAGAGAGGATTATCCGCGTCTGGGCGCAGGCCGGTGCCAATTTCATACAGTCGCCGGTGACAACGCTCAGTTCGGCCGTAATGGGATATTTTCGATATCTGGCAAACCTCAGGTCAGCTCAATCCGAAAACGACAAATTAAAACAGAAAGTTCAGGAACTTCAAGTCAGAGTGCAGCGAAGTCAGGAGCTAACGGTCGAAAACAATCGACTCAAGTCGCTGCTCGGGCTGAAACAAGATTCCGAATACAAAATTTTGCCTGCTCAGGTAATCGGCCGCGACACCTCGGTTTGGTTTAATACGGCCATAGTAAATCGGGGGAGCCTGGACGGTGTGAAACTGAACATGCCGATCGTGGTTGACGGAGGTTTGGTTGGGAGAGTGACGGCGGTGAGTCCGCTGACCGCCCAGATCGATCTTATTACGAGGGATAAATCAGGGCTTGGCGCGATTGTCGGAGAACTTGGCTCATCAAACGCGCTGGGGGTTGTGAAGGGTACCGGGAACAAAGATCGGCTAGAAATGATTTATGTGCCGGGTTACGAGAAAGTGACGGTCGGAGATGTTGTATATACCACCGGGCAGGGAGGGGTTTATCCTCCGGGAATAAAACTCGGCGTAGTCGACGAGGTCAGAACGGGTTCGGCGACCGTGCCGCATAAGATTTATATAAGGCCGAGCGCTCGAATCAACTCGATGCAGGAAGTCGCGATATTGTTATACACCCCGCCGGCCCGCCCGAAATATAAAGATGCCCTGCCCAATGCGATCGAAGATGACGAGCGGGCAGATGAAACCGACAACGGAAATTAGTTTTTAGGCTGAATGGAAAACGTTAAGATTACGATAGCTTTAATCGTTGCCGTCGCGCTTCAGTGGACTTTGAGAAATGTCGCTGAACCTTTCAGCTATGTGGATCTGCCGTTGATAATCGTCGTCTATGCTGCGCTCCAAAGAAATTCAATTAAAGCGCTTTTTTTTGGAACCATCGCGGGCATCTCGGTTGACGCCCTCAGCGGCGGGCTTTTGGGTGCTAACGGCTTCTCAAAAACCTTGGTCGCCTTTGTCGTTTCCGAGATCGCCAGAAGGGTCTATTTGGACAACTTATTGCTTCGGATTCCCGTCATAGCTGGAGCGTGTTTATTGGACGATTTGGTATATTACGGAATGCATCGATTGCTTGGTCAAACGCTGTATGGTCAACTATTTATAACGATCGCTTATACTCTCATCGGAACGACCATCGCCGGAACATTCATTTACCTGTTTTTGGATAGTTTTTCATCGGAGTCCTTGAAGCGCAAGCGAAAGGAATTTTTCTCACCCCGGAGGCAATCGAGGCGCCGGAATCCGATTCGTCTTGGAAGAAAATAAATGAAGCTGCATGATTTTGCTCAAAACTTATCTATTCGCATCGGAACGATCCAGGTGGTGGGATTCGTTCTGTTGGCGATTCTGGGAGTGAGGCTCTATCATCTGCAAATAAATAAAGGTGATTATTTTGCCGAGCGAGCTCAGAATCAGCGGATCAGGATTATCCGGATCCCCGCGCCGCGCGGGGCTATTTTGGACCGCAACGGTAAGCTTCTTGTCGATTCCCGTTCAACCTACAATGTAACGCTCAATCACGATCCCATAAAAGGCGTCGATGTGCTCGACAGAATTGATGAATATGCGGACGGGTTAGGAGTCAACCGCGAGTTCGTCACAGAACGCCTTGACCTGATAAAAACGAGGCCCGAATACGAAACGATGGTTCTTAAGGAGAATGCGACGCTTCAGGACATAACCTGGGTCGAAACTCATTCGCTTGAATATCCGGAGCTTCGAATCGAGCTCCAGCCGCAGCGCTTTTATCCGCTCAATGAAACGCTGGCTCACGTCCTTGGATACGTAGGAGAAATCGGACCAAAGCAGCTTGAAAAACCCGAATATCAGGAAAAAGGTTTTCGTCCGGGAGATATAATCGGCAAGGGCGGCGTCGAGCAGTATTACGATGATTATTTACGCGGCCGACACGGTTATCGAAAGGTGATTGTCGACAGCCGCGGCCGGGTTAAAAGCGAAATCGAATCGGTGCCGCCCCAGGCGGGACAGGATCTTTACCTGACCCTGGACCTCGAATTACAGATTGCCGCTGAAGCCGAGCTTGCCAAGACACCCACCAAGCGGGGCGCGATTATCGCGATGAACCCTCAAAACGGCGAAATTCTGGCAATGGCGTCCGCCCCGTCATTTAACCCGAACGTATTTGTGCAGGGTAGTGCTACACCTGAGGGCAGACGACAGATTGCCGCTTACTGGCAAAATGAGGAAAGGCCTCTGTACAACCGGGCGATTCAAGGAAGATATCCGCCCGGATCGACCTGGAAAATCCCCGAATCCGTTGCCGGACTGACGCAGGGCAAAATAACGATCGCCAGTTCAAATCTCATCTGCGGAGGTGGCATCCAAATCGGAAATAAGTTTACCCGGTGTATGGGAAACCACGGCGCTCCGGGGTTGCAATATGCGATCACCAAATCTTGTGACGGATATTATTATCGGCTGGGTCTTAAACTCGGACTCGAAGGAATGATCAAAATGGTTGAAGAATTTGAATATGACAAACCAACCGGGGTCGACCTTCCAAATGAAAAAACAAGCCGGACGCCGAAATACTACCGTAAGATGGTCGAAAAACGGAATGGCGGGCGATGGGCGGATATCGAAACGGTGTTTGCCTCAATCGGACAGGTGACGGTAAACGTTACGCCGATATCGATGATCAGGGCGATTTCGAGTATCGGGGTCGGGGGAAGGATGTATGTCCCCCATCTCCTCAAGGAGTTTAAGGAGATTGGCGCGGTTGGTGAGCGAACGTCGCCGAATTACGTAGAAATGCGACCCGGATTCAAGTATAAGCGACCGAAAGTAAGTGTCGTAAAAATGACCCCGGAACAAAATAAACTGGTCTTGGACGGTATGTACGGCGTGGTAAACGGGGGCGGTACGGCCAGCCGGATTTCAATGGGAGACGAGTTTCCGATTGCCGGCAAAACCGGAACCGCGCAGGTTACCGAACTTGGAAAAGATACCGGGAAATTAAAAGACCATGCCTGGTTTGTCGGATTTGCGCCGGCATACGATCCGAAGATTTCGGTGATTGCGATCATTGAAAACTCCGGATTCGGGGGAACTCACGCCGCGCCTGCGGTCAGAAACGTGTTTGAGGCTTACCTCAATTTAGGCAAGCCGAAGATTGAGGTTGAGGACGGTGAGGAGAAACCGGCTGAGAAAACAGTAGCGAAAAAAATTGACTGGAAATGGGTTCGGTAATCGAAAAAAGACGTCTCAGGGATTTTGATTGGCTGACTGCCTTTTTGGCGGTGGTGATCGTCTCATTCGGCGTCTGGCAGATCTACAATGCGCAGCCGGAAGAAACTTACTGGTCAAAACAGATTTACGGGTTAATAATTGCGTTGATTGCAATGATTCTCGTCGCGGTGACGGACTACAGGCGGCTGATTGATGCAGCGCCGGTCTTTTATGTCATCGGATTGATTATCCTGGTGCTGGTTTTGATACCCGGTTTGGGCGTAAAGATAAACGGACAGCGGGCCTGGCTTCAAATACCCCTGATCGGAAGATTTCAACCTTCGGAATTCGTAAAAATCCCGGTCGTTCTAATGTTTGCGAGCTATTTCGGCAAGCGTAAATTGGGTACATTGAGATTCAAGGAGTTAATGGTCGGAGGCGCAATTCTCGCGGCTCCGGTGGGTTTGATAATGCTGGAGCCGGATGCCGGTCAGTCGATCACGTATATTCCTTTGCTCGCCGTCGTGCTTTTTTTGTCAGCTGTAAAGATGAGGTTTGTATTCATTTCCCTTGTTGCGGCAATGATATTCATACCGGCATCATACGTTATCGGCACTCAAACCGGTCTTATCAAAGGTTACCAAAGAGAAAGAATCGAGGTTATTCTCGATCCGGAGAATGCGGATCCGAGGGGCTACGGTTATCATACGTTTCAATCAATTATTACGGTCGGAAAGGGTCAGCTGACCGGCATCAAAGGCGATAAGGGAGTTTCACAAAGTGAACTCAAGTTTTTGCCCGAACCCCATACGGAGTTTATATTCGCCGTGACCGCCGAAAACACCGGTTTTGTCGGTTGCATGTCGCTTTTGCTTGCCTACGCGCTCCTTTTGTCCCGTTTGATAGTCGGGGCGCGTCAGGCGCCTGATCGGACCGGCATGCTCGTAATTATGGCGATTGTGGGGGGAATGACGTTTCAAATATTTCTGAATATTGGAATGGTGCTCGGATTCCTGCCGGTAATCGGGGTACCCCTGCCGCTTATGAGCGCGGGTCTTTCTGCGGTATTATCTACATTTATAGCGATTGGTTTTGTGATCAGCGTGAAGATGAGGCGTTTTGTCAATTAGGAGTTTTCAGTCAGTTATGGCAAAAGATGCAATTAAGTTCGAATCGAAAGAAGTGAGATCGGTTTCAGAAACAAAACGCAATTTTTGGAAAATCGCCTGGTTTCCGTTGGCCCTTATGCTTGCGCTTTCCGCCGGCGGACTGACCGGTATTTTGGGATCATATTACTTGAACAATTCGCGGTACGCGACTGAAGTCTCAGCACTTGCAACTTACCGGCCGCCGCAGGTGACAAAAATTTACGCCGATGACGGTGAAACGGTGCTTGCCGAATTCGCCATTGAAAAGCGAATTCCGATCAAAGAAAAGGAGATTCCTCCGATGGTTGAAAACGCTCTTCTGGCGATCGAAGATTATCGGTTTTACGATCATATGGGGATCGACCCCTACCGCCTGGCGGGCGCTATTTATAAAAACGTCGTTACCGGAAAAAGGGAAGGGGCTTCGACGATCACCCAACAGCTGACCAAGAATTTATTTCTGTCGCGCGATCAAACGCTGACCCGGAAGTTTAACGAATGGATGATGGCGCTTGAAATTGAACGGTTCTATACAAAACGACAGATTCTCGAAATGTATATGAACTATGTGTTTCTCGGCGCCGGGGCATATGGATTTGAAGCAGGTGCCCGGACCTATTTCGGGAAAACGCTAAAAGATCTCAGTTTGGAGGAAGCCGCCCTTTTGGCTGCCATCCCAAAGTCACCTGAATACTCGCCGACAAGGAGTATGGAGAGGGCGACCGCCCGCCGGAATATTGTCCTTGACCAAATGGCCAAATATGGGCATATCACCGGGGCGGCAGCTAACGCCGCTAAAGCGAAACCGATAAAGCTTGCAGATTCGGCATATTATCAGGCATTGCCGAAGTCCACTTCATGGGACTATCCGGTCGAGGAAGTCCGGAAATACCTCGAGCAAAAATACACGACCCGTGTAGCCCAGGGCGGACTTGAGGTTTATACGACGATCAATGTCGAGGCCCAAAAACTTGCCACCAGCGTGGTCCGAAGCCGTCTTCGAGCTTACGACCGGGGACGCCCGTGGCGATCCGAATATCGAAACGTTTTGACGAATGGCAATAATGAGGCATTGACGACGCCAAAAGATATCGAGCAAAAACTGAAATCGTTTAAGCACGCGGATTGGTACGGTGATGAATACGCCACAGGTGAATTTATCAAGGGCCTGGTAATGAAGGTCAATAAGGCCGCCGACACCGCAGAAGTAAGATTTGGGAAGTACCGGGCAACCA
>JBFGKW010000096.1:0-9827 GCA_041576495.1 Aridibacter sp.
GACACAAATGACCAGGTATTGCTCAGTACTCACAACGGCATTTATTTTAATTGGAACGCTAACATTCTCAATCTCAGCTAAATCGTTAAACATAAATAACGCCCCGTTTGCGGAATCGGTCAGAAACGCAACCGATCTTCTCGGACCGATCGAATTTAAAGGAAGAAATGTTCAGGCGATCAAAAATAAGCAGGGTAAAACCGTTGGTTATCACCTTGAAAGCGGATTAAAAATGATATTTGGTCAACCAGGAATTTTCGCCCGTGATGAAGTAAGCGCTGCCGATCGGCTCGTTTGCTCATCAGCCGGAATAAGCATCTACACACGTCACGCGCCGAATTCACGGGTTTTCGATCTTGAATCTTGCCTCGAAGCGATAAAGGTTGCGGGTGCCGCGGCATATGACGCTTATCAGGTTTGCCAAAAAGACGGTGTTTCGAGCTGGAAGTGCAAATTTGCGGCCGGAAAGGCGACCGCGTTACTTGGGTTCGCCGTATACGAGTGTTCCGGACTCATTTCTGAACGGGAAACACTTCAACGAATAGATGACGAGAAGAACAGACCCCGGGAAGAGGAGCCTTGCCTAAACGACGACCCCAGCCGGGACATTGACTATTTCGACGGAAAGAGCCTGGATTCGGATGGTTATTCAATCAACTGTGGACCATTGGATTTCTAGGACGGTAACCGCCGGCTGAATGTGGTCGATTTTAGGCCATTCAGCCGGTGTATCGCCAGTGTGATCCGGCTCATCGGCACGGAGAACGGGCAAGAAGATTAATGAGAGGTCGGGAATCGATGTTGAATAAGGAAACCTTGAATAAACCTATTACTTCGGTTGGATTGATTCTGACGTTGTTATCACTCGTCAATCCGCAGACCTCCGCAATTAAAAGGGAGAACGAAATGGTTGAACGGGCAAACGAAGTCTTGAGCAAAGCGAGAAAAGCTGTTTACAAGCGTATAAGGCCGGATGAAGTAAGGGGTTTACGACTAAGCAGCGTAACAAACCGATTTGACAGAATGGTTAATCAAAATGGCCGCGGTAAGGAATTTGATGTCGCAAAGCAAATACTTGAAGAAAATTTGGATTTGAAAGATGAAGACTACTTCAAGGTAAGCCGCACCGAATACGCCGACGGGGCAGCTAAGGACAGAAACAGCACGACGATTGTCAGTACGGTCAACGGGAATAAATCGTCAACCGAGTTTAAGTTCGTTTCAAACGGTGTGACCGCCGATGAATTATTGTCATCCGGAAAAGTGCCGGCGAAAATAAAAAAGCAAATGCAAAGGTCATTTGACGGGATAAAGCAGGTCCCTAAATCGGAAATCCAGCGAGCATTGTGGATGTCCTTATACCCTTTGCTCCTGAAATCCCCATGGAAAACAGGCGAATCTTTTTCATATGTCGGAAAAGCGGTATCGGATGAAATAAGGGCCGATATAATCGAACTCATTTCAGAAAAGTCGAAACGGATCAGATTCTTTTTTAACGAAGAAACCCACCTTCTTCTAATGATAACGGTCGAAGAAACAGCGGACGGTTCGGTGTCAAAAACGACTAATTATTACAGCGATTACCAGGAAATGGATGGGATTTTTGTTGCACGTAAGATCGTCTCCGATTCAGAAACTTCCATCTTGGTTGAATCCGAATTTTTGGGCCAACAAATTTATCCGAGGACAACGACCCGGATCAAGGAAAGAATCGTTTTGGAATTTGTCGTTAATCCTGTCTTTAGCGCGCAGACGTTTGAAGTCAACGGGAGGAAACGGTGAATTACAGTTTCGCTCCGAAGATCATTTTATTGATTCTTGCAATGTTGACGGTGCTCACAGCGTCTTCCAATTCTCAGGAACAATCCGGATTAATCGTTACAGTATATGATCAAAACGGCGGTGCAATTGCCACCGGAGTTATTACACTTCGGACCCTTGGGACTAACTCATTCTCGGAGATTGTAAGATTCAACAGCGCCGAAATTATTTTCGCGGAAATTCCAATCGGAAAGTATGAATTGATAATTGAATCGCCCGGCTTCCAAAGCCAAAAACACGAAGTCAACTATACGGGTCGCAGGATACAGCTGCAATCTAATCTGAAGATAGAGAAAATTTCGATCAAGGTAAATGTGGAGCGGAGCCGATCGGAGCGGACCCGTGACCGGGTGTTTGACGGATTTATGACAGAACAAGAAATTTCTTCGTTACCTGAGAATCCAAACGAGATCGCTGACGAACTTAGAATGCGGTTTGGTGACGATATAGTGATCCGCGTGAACGGTTTCGAAGGCGGTGTGATGCCGCCAAAGGAATTCATCTCTTCAATAAGAATAAACCGAAACCGTTTTGACGCGGAATACCATACGGTCGGAAAGGCGAAAATCGATATCCGAAGCAAGGCGGGCTCGCCCCGTTTCTATGGATTCATCGGGATCAATTATTCGCATTCTGCCCTCGGCGCCCGCAATCCACTTTCTTCCGAAAAACTTCCAATGCAGGCTAAGAACGTATTCGCAGCGATCATGGGTCCTTTGCTAAAGAACAAGATCTCGTTTACTGCGGCTCTGATTTCAGCGGATTTTTCATCGAAGCCCAACATAATTGCGGTACAACCGGGAACCAATTTCCAAAACCGTTCAACAACGGTGAATAAATTTGTCAGTACGACGATTGGGTTTCATTTCAATCTGAATAAATCGCATGGGCTCAACATCAAGTTCGCGCGTGACTATATAAAGGTAAAAAATGGAGGCGTTGGAGGCATTTCTTTACCGGAATTCGGGTTTCAATCTAAGACCTTGACCCACACGGTTAAACTAAATGAGTCCGGGATTCTTTTCGGAAGATTATTGAACGAATTTCAATTCGAAATCGGCCATTCCAGTGCAAATCGAGAATCGAATAGCTCGGCGCCCGGCCTGGTTGTTTCGCAGACACTAAACTCGGGCGGTTCCGGAATCGATAATACAAAATCATTAAGAAAACTCAATATTGCCGATACACTCGGATTTGGAATCCGGAACCACAACATCAAAATCGGTGGCGGCATAGCGATTGAGAATCTCGAACGGTATTCTGCAGATGGTGCCAACGGGAGTTTTTTGTTTCCAACCTTGGCCCAATTCGTAAAAGGCCGGGCGATTCTTTACAGCCAGCGCGTTGGGTTTCGAAAATCAAACGTGACGACTGTCGATACGTCTTTGTTCATTCAGGATGACATACGCATCTTTAAATTTTTCCAGCTCGGAATCGGTCTCCGATATGAGCTGCAAAATACGCTTCGCG
Source organism: Aridibacter sp. (assembly GCA_041576495.1). GTDB lineage: Bacteria > Acidobacteriota > Blastocatellia > Pyrinomonadales > Pyrinomonadaceae > Aridibacter. Next base: position 3,292 of record JBFGKW010000096.1, read on the forward strand.
ACAAAAATAATCTGGCGCCCCGTTTCAGCTTTACTTTTTCGCCATCCGAAAGCAGAAACGTCGTTTTTCGCGGCGGGGCCGGAATCTATTACCAATGGAACACCGCAGGCACAATGGCCTCGGTACTATCCAGACGGTTTGACCGCAATGGAGAGCTGATCATCTTAAACCCCGGGTTTCCTGACCCGTTTACCGCGGGCCGCATCCGTAAAGACATACCGCCGGGGTTTTCAAGTATAGCCAAAAATCTCGTCAATCCCATCACATATATCGCGCAAACAGTTTTTAGTTACCGATTAAGCGACAACGCAACGCTAGACTCTGCTTACACGTTCCTTCGCGGAACAAATCAACATCGAACCAGGGATCTTAATTCTCCAATCGAGGGTCTCAGACCAAACGCCGCGTATGGAAGAATCATGCAAATGGAATCGAGCGGCAACTTCAGTCGTCATTCAATTGTAATGCGCTCATCCGGAAGTATTCCGCCCGGAATAGGGTTCGGTATCAGTTATACAATTTCAAAAACGGTCAACGATTATGAAGGCGTATTCGAGCTTCCCTCCGATAATTCAAATTTGACGCTCGATCAAGGCCCTTCAAGCCTTGACCAGCGGCATGTCGTCGCCGGTAGACTCAGTTTTACCCTTTTTGACAAACTTCGTATACTCCCGATGTTCCGCGCATCATCACCAACTCCCTATTCGATCACAACCGGGGCAGATGACAACCGGGATACCGTCTTTAATGATCGTCCGCCGGGTGTTAAGCGAAATAGCGCGAGGGGTTCGTGGTTTAGGCAGACGGATCTGACGATCGGTTTTGACTTGCCAATTTTTAAGAGAAAAGAATTCCGAAAAATAAAGGAAGAAGTCCCGGGCGTAATCAAAAATCGATCGATCGGAATCGATATCACGATTCAAAACCTCTTTAACGACTCAAATTTTTCCGGCTTTGTTGGTAATCAATTATCGACCTTCTTCCGCAAGCCAACCGCTTCGGGTCCTGCCAGAAGCATAAGGTTCGGGCTTCGATTTATGATTTTGTAAATTCTTTCAGGTAATTTAAAGCCCGCAGCCGGTGGCTAGACATTAATTGAAGTTGAAAATGAATTTCAATTCTATCTTACTGGAAATAAACCACTTAACTTGACTCTTATATACATTCCTGATAATCTTCCGAATAGTTGAATCCGAGGATTGAAGGAGTAATTATGGCAAGACCAGAATTGATAGAAAACTTAAACAAGGCGCTGAGTTTGGAGCTGACCGGCATCATCCAGTATTCACAGCACAGCTACCTTGTAACCGGTATAGAGCGCGAGGAATTTGCGGAGTTTTTCCGGGAGCAGGCCGATGAGGCAAATGCCCACGCCCAGTTTCTCGGCAACAAGATCGTCGCCCTCGGCGGAGTGCCGACTGTCGAGCCGGCTATGATTCGCCAGTCGACGGATTTAAAGGAGATGCTGCTGCAGGATCTGAAACTTGAAAGGGAAGCGATGGCAGCATATATGAACGCCTGGAATTCCTGCGGCGAAGAAGACCTTCCGACCAAATTCTGGCTGGAGGGCCAGGTCGCCGATGAACAGCTTCATATTGAGCATCTTGAAAAGCTGACCTCCGAGCGGGAGGCAAGCGTAGATTCCGAACGGATCGTATTGCGTGAAGTAGCGGGCCAGTAGCTTCGGGCAAATAAAAAGAAAGGAAAGGGGAAGCATCGCGCTTTTCCTTTCCTTTTTTATTTGATCAGGGGAGAATATTTACGTACGCGGAAAATCAATGATCTTTCCATTATTGGCCGGGCCGATGTTTTTTTCCGAATTCACCTTATATCTCGCCGCGGCGATTGAGCGGTGCAGATCGTCAAGCATCTCGATATCAAAATCCAGAGTCTTTTGGAGGCACCAGCCCAGGTCATCCGTCCAGGTCGAGAGCCGCATCACCGCCCGCCCGTTTTCCAGAGAGACTTCGAGCTTCTGCTCATCGGATACGATCGGCGACAATTTCTTAGCGGGTTTGGAATTCATCATTTGTTCAATAGAAAATGAAAGTCACTTTCATTAGTGATTATTAAACAAAAGATCACGCGCTGTCAAGGAATGACAAACGCGTGTGTTGATCTATACAAGTCCTGTTTTAGCCTTCGTCTTCCGTGCCGCCCACTTCTATATTAAACGGAATTCGCATCTTATCCCACGCGAGCACGATATTGGCGCTCCCGCCGATCACGTCTTCAAACAGGTAGCTGAGTGATTCCTGAAACGCCCCTTCTTCATTGGTTACATTGATGCGCAGCGCATCGTTTTCTTTCTTGGGCTTGACCGTGCCCCACACATCGTTGACCTTGTTGAAGATAAGCGTCGATTCCGTTTTACCGGGAATGACATGAAAGCCATACTTTCCTTTCGGCAGCGCCTGGCCGTTGACCGTTATATCCTGCGAAACCTCAAATGTCGTATTCTCATTGGCGCCCGCTCGCCAGACATCGCCGTAAGGGACGAGGGCCTTTTCTTCGGCCGTTCCCCAGATTTTCCGGCCCTTTACATTCGGCCGGTGATAGACGATGGTAATTTCCGCCGTCCCGACCGTCTGGACAACCATCTGCCGCTGACTCGCCCGCGGCCTTGTTTGCGCCGAAACATCGACCGCAGCCGACACCATAATTATTGCGAATACAAGACAGAAAAGTACCTTTAAGTAGTTCTTCATTTGCTATTTCTCCTCATCGATCTATAAGTTGGTTGATATCGATTGTAGCATTCAGGATAAATCCCGCCAACGAATAAAAAACCGGTACAAAGAGATTGGGCGATTTCTGAGGCGCCATCTTTAGAATTTACGAAGGCCAGGCGTCTGGAAACGAATTTAGTGTCATATTTCACTCGAAAACCTAATCACAAATTTGATGTGAATTAGCTATTGCCGGCGTTCCGGCAAGGCAGCTACGATTAAACAATGGGATAAGTGTATTTCAAATTCAATCTGTCCGCCCTGGAAGTAAGTCAGGCGAGTAATCGATGCTGGGGATTTTGCGGGTCAAGCTTGAATTCACAAGTGATTGCAACGGCGAGCGGGAAACTTTTAAGAACTGCAGGGTCGGACAGATTTCTTAACAGATTGCATTACTATTTTTGTTGATAGCTGATCAAAGATCGTATCGACAGCGATAAGATCCCTTAAAGACATAAGGAAAGGAGGTTTGAAATGACAACATCTCTCTTAGCCATTCATAATGCATTAGGCGTTAACCCCGCTCATGCTGCGTCGGCGCGTGTCCGGGGAAAAGAAGATCGCCTGTGTCGTTTTGTTACCCGGCTGGCACTTCTGGTTCTGGCCGCAGCCGCTTTGGCCGGCGCCGTTTGGGCACAAGGCGGAGGGACTCAAACCCCGAATGCGGTGCGAAGCAGGCAACAGGCTTATACGGACGCCCGTGCGCTCCAGGACCTGTACGATAAATACAAAGATTCATTTCGCGGGGTTTACGGCGGGGAGTCGGTGGGCGAGACTACTCGCGCGCGCACGCTAGCGCTGTGTGAATCGGAGTTGCTCAAGCTTCAGAACCTTGAGGCGAACGCGCTGCCCGAAATCGAACGGGTGATGGAACGCGTGACGAGGCTATGGTCCAGGGATGGAGCCGAAGCGGAAGCGGAAGCGAGGGCGAAAGGTGACTTCGATCCGCTGGATTTTGCCCTGAATCAGTCGGGCGGTATCGAGTGGAACCTGAAGATGGCCGCTACCGGCAACGATAACCAAAAAATCCGCGAGCTGCCTGAAGAGTTTAGTTGGGCATCCAGCCGATACGGAGACATATCGCGGTGGATGTACAATGTACGCCGCACTCGGGTGTCGAATGGCGAGTATCTTGCAAACGATGTCAAGAACGCGCCAAAGATTACGGAATTCGCCCAAAACATACGCGTTAAGGTTATGAAGGAGTGGAAGACATTGCTCGGATGGGCGCTTAGGTTTGACCCTGCCAACGAATACGCCAACGCGCGGATGGTGACGATCGACCGCGAGATAGCCGATGTCGAGAAGTTGATAGAGGCAGAGATTGACGCAAAGCAATGGGCCGGGCAGATGGCCGGATTTTCGGGGCCCGGTTCGGCGACGGCGTTATCCCGGTCCGCGATGGATTACTTCCGGAAAGACAAGGAGTGGGGCAATATGGGTTCCGAGCCGGTCAAGAACGATGACGGTTCGGTCCGCCGGGGCGTCGAAATCCTGGCCGTCGTGGTACGCGGCCCTTGGCAGGTTGCGGAGAAGGACATCTTCGGACGGGTACTAAGCTGGCGCCTGCCGATTCACCTGGCGATCACCAAGCCGGATCTCAAGGCGAAAAACGTGGCCCGGGTTTACGAACTGAGTATGGTGACCAAAAAGGGCATTCCCAACCGTGTTGCCAAGGCCCCGCCGTTTGACGGTTACTGGGTGGGCAACAGCTGGATGATGCGGCTTAATAAGGTGCCCCGCGGGAGGTAGACTCCGAATTCGGAAAAGCGCATTGAGAAGCGCCCCGATTTCAAATGTCGGGGCGCTTCATTGTCCAGGCTGAAAATCCAAAATCAAATTTCGATCCTGCGGTCCTTTTTAATCACTCCATTTTATTAAAAATCCTTTACCCTTTATGCGCGGCGTGCGACGACTTCCAGGTATTCCGAATCACACCGGGTGGTTCCGTCGGTCGCCTGATTGTTTTTCTCCCAGTGATCTTCAAGTTCCTTTCTCAGCGCGAGCTGCTTTTCATTTTGCCCGACAAGAAATTCGAACGCCTTTTGCGTAGGTCCGTAGTAGGTACGAAAATGCTCGACCACTTCCTTTGGCGAAAACGGAAAATTGAATGTAATCGTCCTCAGGGTTAGCTTCAGGTCGCTGATGCCCTCGTTGAGCCGCTCGCCAACCACCGTTTGATCTCCCCAAAGGACCGGAGAAGGCATATTTGGAGGCGGCACGTGGGAAGCGGTGATTTTGAACATCCGCCCGATGAATCCGCCCGGTGTCCAATTCGCCATCGCGATCCGTCCGCCCGAGGCGCAGACACGCACCAATTCTTCTGCGACGTCGATCGGCCGCGGCGCAAACATCGCTCCAAACATCGTCATAACGACATCGAAGCTTCCCGATTCGTAAGGCATTGCTTCTGCATCGCCTTCATCGAAGCTGCAATCAAGGCCCTCCGCCTGTGCGGTTTTTCGCGCCTGTTTGACCAGGTTCGGGGCGATGTCGATCCCCGTGACGCTAACTCCGGCGCGGGCGGCCGGAATTGCCAAGTTTCCGGTTCCGCAGGCGACATCCAGCACCCGGTCGCCCCGTTTCAGGTTCAGCCGTTCGACAAAGGCCGCCGCTCCCGGCTGATATGACCGGGCTATTTCGCCGAAGTCCCCCGCCGTCCAGGCCGCCTTTAGCTTTGACTTCAAAGCCTCCATTTCGGGAGACATCGCCGTTTTTGTCTGAATCATAATGGTTCCTCCTTCGAATAATGAATACTTCGAATTTTTTGATAATAAATCCGTTTGCCGGGCGATTTCAACAAAAAAAATCGTCCAAGATTCTACATTTTATTCAGCTGTTTCTATGCCGGTTTTACGGGGCTTAAATCGGTCTCGCCGGGAGCTGATGCCGATCCCGGGAAGGCGCGGCGGTATGCGGAAACGCTGCTGAAGTTTTTTACCCTTAATTGCGGGTTATCGGGGGGTATGTTGTAAAAAAATCAGAGGTGTGTTTGGTTTTTGCCTTGAGGTAAGTTGCCCGCGATAGTTTATCACCGCTTTAGTCTCAGTTTGCGATTTATTTACGAAATTAATACAGCGGAAAAAGTACGACCGCATGCTCGGCACAAATATCTCGACAAATTACTTAATTAAAAATCCACAAAACCCCACCTCTGTGGTTACACAGACATGGGGTTTTGATTTACGGCTTCTAAGCGGAGCCGCTATTGGCTTACTGCTGAATGACCCGGACCAGTCGCGGTAATCGTAAATTCTGAACCGCCCGGAAGCTCAAGATTATCCCGTCCCTGCAGGATTACCGAACCCGCTCCGACTCCGGCTCCGATACCCGCTCCGATCGCGGCACCTTGTACTCCGTCTACGACCGCACCAATGATTGCGCCGAGAACTGCGCCGATTCCGGCACGTTTGACGGTTTTGTTTGTTTGACTCCCGTCGCGAACCGTCCCTTCATTGTTTACGCTTACGTTTTCTCCGTTAGGTTCGCGAACTTGTTCAACAATTCCCGCAAATCGGAATGAATTACCATTGCTCAGACGGATCGTTTCGAAACTCAATGATAAGGTCGCCCTGCCCGAGACCATTCCCGATTTTTCGCCGATAATTCGCCCTTCAATTACTGCTCCCTGATACTGCGACGGAGAATTGACCGTCATCTGAAAACGGTCGGCATCTTTTGCGGTTTTGGTCGAAAGCGGAAATTCAAAAAAATGGAAAAAATTCAAAACTTTTATGATTTTCTGAATGGAGTCCAACTGGATGATTAGCGAGTTCCTAGCAACCCATTATGATATTCCAAAAATGA
>JBFGKW010000097.1:0-9771 GCA_041576495.1 Aridibacter sp.
ATCACGTGAGGTTCGCCGGGATACACAACCAGCTGTGTTTCCCTCCCGAGACGCTTCATTGCCTGGTACATTTGCTCAGAGTTTAGAATCGGCACATTCCAATCGCCGCCGCCGCCTATCCACAACGTCGGTGTCGTGATTTTCTCGACCTTGTTGAATGGCGATATTCTTTCCCACGCTTCGGCGTTTTCCCACGGCAGTCCGAGCTCGATTTCCCACCACATTTGATAATGATCGTGCCCGTAGTTTGCCCGGTACAGTGCCTCGCTGGCGCCCGATACGGCACCCTTGAATCTGTCCGTCTGGGTAATTACATAATTGGTCAGGATTCCGCCGTAAGACCAACCGCCGACTCCCAGCTTTTCGGGATCCGCATATCCCTGACTGATTGCATAATCGACACCGGCCATCACATCCTGCACATCGAGGTTCCCCCAATCCGCAAACAGCGAATGCGAAAACGCCTGCCCATACCCCGACGAACCGCGGGGGTTGGTCTCCAATACCAGATACCCGTTGGCCGCGTAGAGTTGTGCCCAGTAGCTGAATCCAAAATCAAACTGGGAAACCGGACCGCCGTGATTCCGAAGGATCAGCGGATATTTAATTGACTTGCGGTAGCCGATCGGCTTGTACAGAAAACCCTCTATTTCAGTTCCGTCTTTGCTTTTAAAATGAATATTTTCAATTTCCGCCAGAGCGATCTTATCGAGCAGCTTTTGGTTAGCTGCCGTCAACTTTTTTAATTGACCGTTTTGAAATGAAAAGACCTCGGACGGCAGGTCGGGACGCGTAACCAGCGGCGCCGCCATATCACCCGCTATAGAATAATCCTCAACGGCAAACTGACCGGAGACCGGACGCGTCAGCTTCCCGGTCGCGACCTCGATCTTTGCCAGATGAACCTCACCGCTGTCTTCCAGCCTGAACCATATCGATTTTCCATCGGCTGAATACCTTGGCTGCCGCACATTCCGGTCAAGATCGGCAGTCAAATAATTGGGCGCTCCGCCGGTTGAGGAAACGGTAGCCAGCTGATCGGTTGCATACCACATCACATCAAGCGGCGCGTTTACTGTGACGTAGGCGAGTGTTTTTCCGTCTGGACTCCACGCCGGAGAAGAATCTTCCCGGGGATTCCGGGTAACCTGAAGCAACGTCCGCCCCCGATCCGTATTGTCGGAAGAAACTATCCAGATATCGGTATTCGGGTTGCTGTCCGGCTCTTCGGTCCGGTTGCTGACAAATGCAATCAACTTTCCATCCGGGCTCCACGCCGGCTGCGCATCGTCAAAATCACCGGAAGTGATTTGCACAGGTTCCTTTTCAGATCCAACAGCAAGTATGTAAAGATGGGTCCTTCTGCGGTCCAAATAACCGATGGTATCCCGTTTGAACTGGAGCCGGTCCACAACATACGGCTTCGCCTTTTTGTCATCTTCCTTGTCTTCCGTCAGTTCTTCCGGCTTTGGATCGCGGATCAAAAGTAGAATTCGTTTACTGTCAGGCGACCATTCGTATCCGGAAACACCCTGCTTGACGTTGGTAACCGCCTGAGCCTCCCCTCCCATCCGGTTCAGCGTCCAGACCTGCGGCTTCTCTTCAATTCCGTCCTCATCCTTGCCTCTCGATGCCAAAAACGAAAGGTACTTACCATCCGGGCTCCATCGCGGATTGCCGGCAGAATAGCCTTTTGCCGTCATCGGAATTGCCTCGCCGCCGCCGGATGGAATCATCCAAATCCGCTTTTCGGATTTGTCCTTCTTGAGGTCCATTTCAGAAACCGTGTAGGCGATCCATTTGCCGTCCGGACTGACCTGGGGGTCACGGACCGTTTTCATTTCAAAAAAATCGTTGACGCTGATGGGTCTTTTTTCCGATTGAGCGAGAACCGGCAATACTGCAATAAGTGATATAACAAAGCAGAAAAGAGATGGTGTTTTGAATTTCATTTGACTAAGATTCTATACAAAGCGGTTTTTTTGTAAAGTGATCTTAGCCCTGTCTCGCCTGATAATACTCAGGAATCGGAAGCGGCTCTGGTCAACCTGTCAATAACATTGCTTCGAACTCAAGAATTATGGACAGTCAGTCCGGTTTAACGCAGCCCTAGTGCGCCGCATTTTGATTCATGGAGAAATCGCCCGCAATTAGAAACAAAATCCCAATTAAAATAATCCGGACTGGAATAATAAGAACCAACCCGCGGCTACTGCGAACAGTATTAATGATAGGTCGTAAATTATGATTGCGTTTTCTTCGTTTTTCATTTTTTCCCGCCTCTAGTAAAATTTAATATGAATGCATAAGTGCTCCTGAAAATTTCAGAAGTTGTGATCAACCGGAGGCAAGGGACGTGCCACGAAAAGGCGGTTTGCGCAAAGTGCTTTTATTTTGGTTGGGCGCGAGACGCCGAGCTTGTCACAGCCGGGAAGGAAACGCCATATCGGTTGATGAATTACGCATTTCGCATAAATAATGACTGACATCCAACCCATTCTTGACAAGACGCTTGCGGGCGTACGGATGACCGCGGAGGATTGTACGACTCTGCTCGAATCAAACGATTTCGTGCGTATCGGGCTCGCAGCACACGAAATCCGTATGCAAAAGAACGCCGCGGATACCGTTACCTATATCATCGACCGGAATATTAATTACACCAACGTGTGCAATGTCGTATGCACGTTCTGCGCTTTTTACCGTCGCCCGGGAAAACCCGATACCTATGTCCATTCAATCGAGGAGATTTGCAGGCGAATTGATGAAACGATCGAATTGGGCGGAACGGGTGTTTTGATGCAGGGCGGGCTGCATCCGGATTTCAATATCGAGTGGTACGAAGAATTGCTTTCGACGCTGCATGAAAAGTATCCCGATTTTCAGCTTCATTGTTTTTCGCCTCCTGAAATTCATAATATCTCGCTGATTTCAAAGCTCGATTACGTCACGATTATGAATCGGCTAAAGGCTGCGGGGCTGAATTCGATGCCTGGGGGAGGGGCAGAAATTCTTGACGACGAAGTACGCAAACGGGTTTCCACTAAATGCACATCTCAGGAATGGCTGGATGTTATGCGGGCGGTCCACGAGGTCGGGCTTCGCTCGACAGCGACGATGATGTTTGGAATCGGCGACAACATTTCGCACCGCGTCAATCATCTGCAAAAAGTGCGCGATTTACAGGATGAAACCGGCGGTTTTACCGCATTTATACCCTGGACGTTTCAGCGCGAGAATACGGCCCTCGGGAAGAAGATCAAAAAGGAACCGACCGGAATAGACTATTTGAAGATGCTCTCCGTTTCGCGTTTGTTTTTGGATAATATCGAACACATTCAATCTTCCTGGCTGACCCAGGGCCTCAAACTCGGCCAATCCGCGCTCCGGTTCGGCGCTGACGATATGGGTTCGACAATGATCGAAGAGAACGTCGTATCGGCAGCCGGCGCTGATACGCACGCCAACGAAAAGGATCTCCGCTTTCAAATCCGCGAAGCCGGATTCCGTCCACAGCAACGGGATATTCTCTACAATTTCGTAGACCGTGAGGGTATCGATGAAGTCGATAAATCAGATTCTATGAAACTACCGGAATTGAGCGTCGCATTTGCAGACTAGCCCGGCACTCGACAACCCTTACCGACACGGATTTACCTATTACAAAACTCTTACAATTGCTTGATCTAAAACCTGTTAGGATTAATATTGACGCCAAATTCCCGGCACCGATATTAATCAATAAAAGAGGTTTTAATGGATAACGTAGCGAATATTAGCGAGGTAAAATCAAGAAAAATTCAAACTCATACGATTTTGTTTGTAGTTGGATTTCATCTCTTGTCACTATTTACGTTTTTTACATTCAGCTGGCAAAATGTGCTCGCGGTATTTATCACCTGGTGGATCGCCGGCAGCTTCGGAATCGGTCTCGGATATCACAGGCTTTTGACCCATCGCGGTTTCAAGGCTCCGAAGTGGCTGGAATACGTGCTTACCGTATGCGGAACGCTTGCGCTCCAGGGCGGACCTTTGAGCTGGGTTACGACCCATCGCATTCATCATGCATTCACTGAAACCGACAAGGACCCGCATTCCCCGAGGGGCGGAATTTTTTGGTCGCACATGGGTTGGATTTTCAAGGGCGGGGCGCAGGAACACAGCCCGGCGACTCATAAACGTTATTCGCCGGATCTCCATAAAGATAAATTCTATCTATTCCTAAACAATTATTACTGGCTGACGAATGTCGTCGCCGGCCTGATCTTATTTGCCATCGGGGGATGGACGATGGTTATCTGGGGAGTTTTCTTCCGAACCGTCTGGGGTTGGCACACAACCTGGCTGGTGAATTCAGCGACCCACCTTTGGGGAACCAGGCGTTTTGAAACCAGCGATGATTCGCGCAATAATCCGATCGTCGGCATCCTCGCATTTGGTGAAGGATGGCACAATAATCACCACGCTTATCCGCGTTCCTCGAGACACGGCCTGAAATGGTATGAATTCGACATCAACTGGATTCAAATAAGGGTGCTGGAGAAACTGGGATTGGCGAAAGACGTTTACGCATTCGACCTCAACGACACGAAAAGCCAGGTTAAGCCGCTGCGAAAAGCGGCGTAGAAAAGTAGAAAGTTAGAAAGAAAAAGGAAAATGCTTTAGTTTAATGATAACTTTAGCTTTTTCCTTTTTCTTTTTTTTCGTTTTAGTTTTCATTTTTATCTTTTTGCCTTATACAGATGCGCCGCAGAAAATCCACAATATTTTTTCTCATTCTCGGAATATCCCTGGTCGCACTGGCGGTGGCGTTGAATGTCGGGTGGATCCTGCTCAACCTGCAGCAAATTGCACTGCTTGTCTTCGGAATCATTTTTTTTGCGCTGATTATTACCGGCTTGATCCTCAATATGATCTTCCTGGTTCGCGAAATAAGACGCAACGAACAGCAGGATGCATTCTTAAACGCGGTCACCCACGAATTAAAAACGCCGATTGCGTCGATCAAACTATATCTTGAGACGCTCAAGACGCGAGACGTTGAAGATACGAAGCGGGATGAATTTTACAATGTGATGCTGGCTGATTGCGGCCGGCTTTTGACCACCGTCGAACAGGTGCTTCAGGCGAGTCGAACCCGTGAAAAGAAACGCGAGTTGAGCATCGCAAAAATCGAGATCGGGTCACTCCTTTCGGAATCTGCCGATCTCGTTCGAAGCCGTTATAATCTGGCGAACAATTTAATTATTGTTACCCCGCTTGCGGAGCCGGTTTATGTATTTGGAGACGAAACCGAATTACGTACGGTGTTTGGAAACTTGATCGATAACGCGGTTAAATACTCACCGGATAAAATTGAAATCTCCATTAAGTTTCGAATCCGGCCAAATGCGATTATCGAAATCCGGATCAAAGATAAGGGCCTCGGGATTTCCCGCGGCGAACTCAAAAGTGTGTTTCGACGCTTTTACCGCTCACAAAACCTTGCGGCGCAAAACACAAAGGGTACCGGTCTCGGACTTTATATCGTCAGATCGGTGCTAAAAAACCACGGCGGCAAGATTTACGCTAAAAGCAGAGGCGAAGGAAAGGGCAGCGTCTTTATAGTACAGCTTCCGATCGCAGATTAACCAGATTACACACAGGACCGGCCCTTCTGCACCGATCATTTTAAAATTCCCGGCTGATTTGATCGAGAACTTTATTCCAGTGGATTTTCATCTGTGCTCGTTGGCCGGCGTTTTGGAGCATCTCCTGATGAAACGCCACGACGGATTTTTCTTTTGACTTAATTACGCGAAGCTGAAGACGGGAGTTTTGGTCCCAGCCCGGTTTTTTCCACGTCATTCGGATATGAGACGAGGGATTAAAAACAGTCACCCGAATTTCGGTTCCGTCGTTGAGCGTCAATAACTTTCCGGGCTCCGGTTCCCCGCCTACCGGATCACCAAGCCAAATTGACATTCCGGCATTTGAAAACAGGAATTCACGGAGTTTTTGGTGATCGGCAGCCATCGTTTTACGTGCACCCACCTGATAACCGGAGTCCTTCGTTTTCCCCGTCGGGTTATTCATATCGCTCCTTCCGTTGAACCTCCTCAAAAACTACGTTTCGATTCTCTTTTGTGTTTACCCGAAGTTCGAAAACGTCCGGCCGCGAATAGTGCCCGTCCGTATCGAGGAGTAAATTTCCCTGTTTCACCAATGCGAGATCGAGGTTGCCGTAAACGATCGCCGGCTCATCGTAGACGGGTTCGACGAGGTAACTTATATCGGGGGCAATTATCGAGCTGCCGCCTCGCTGAAGTTTTTCGTTTCTCATCGACTCGAGCAGATCGAATACCTCTTTATCGCCCGTTCCCAGCGATTCAAATCCTTCTAGCGCCTCCTTTTTATTCAAAACGCAACCGGAAGCCAAAACAAAACACTGGCCTTCAAATGCATATTGTCTTGACGTGATCTGATGCCTTTCATTAACTGTAGGAAACTGAGCGGTGTGAATTACCTCGTGTTTGGCGTGCATGGCGGCGCGCGCCAAAGGCATCCAATGTTCCCAGCAAATCAAACCGCCAATCACGCCGTATGGGGTATCGAGTACGCTTAACGTGCTGCCGTCTCCCATTCCCCAGATCAATCTTTCGGTGTAGGTGGGCGTCAACTTTCGATGAAGCTGGTACCTTCCGTCGGGCTCAAAAAAAACGCTCGTATTGTAGAGACTGCCGCCCGAGCTTTCGTGGAGACCAAAGACCAAGTATGCATTTGAGCCAACCGCAATTTCTTTTAGCGCCTCGAATTCGGTTCCCGGTATCGTTACCGCATTATCGGTCAAATACTGGTATAGCCTTTTCGCCGGAGGATAGTCCCACAGCGCGGCATTGGCCGCATCGTCGATCCAGATCGGATATCCCGGAAACCACGTTTCCGGAAAAACTATGATATCTGCATCGTTTTCCGCACACTCATCGGCGGTCAGTTTTGCCCGTTTAATCGTTTCCGCCAGATTTAGAAATACGGGAGGTTTTTGGACCAGCGCGACCCTTACCGTTTGTGATTTCATTTGAAACTTATTTACGCATAATTCCCATAAGACACGCAAATGGGCTGACAGCCTGCCATTCGAATTGCTGGAGATTCAACCTCGTTAAAACTTTTACAATAATATAATTGCTATGATATTGTTTTCGGGCCGGCCGTTGCCCGAAGGTAAGGTTTTAATGGACAAATCCGACATTGGAAGGAGTGTCAAACGGCCGAGTCAACCGAGAATGCAAACGCAATGAAAACTGCTCAGGAAGAAGATGCTGCCCCGGCAGAAGATGATCCGCCGAACTCATTAAAAAGCGATCTGGCGTCAAACCAGTGGTCCGTAATTTCATTTGACGGTTGCATTGAAAGCGGCTTGACGTACGATCAGGCAGCCGCAAAAATGGCGCTCTTGAGCATCGAGCACGTCGCAGGACTGTGTATCGTAACCGACAAGGCGGCGGCAGAGATTGGTAAATAGCGCCGCGTTTTCAATATCTTTCCCCACGGCGATCAAAACCGCAGCACGACCTTTCCAAAACTGGCGTTTGACTCCAGGTAAGCATGCGCCTCGCCGACATCTTGAAAACCGTATACTTTATCGAGGTTTGGTTTTATGCTTCCGGATGCGATCAACGGAAGCACGTCGTCAATAAAATTTTGAGTCGCCAGTGCCTTTTCGGTTTCAGTCCGGGCGCGCAAAACGGTACCGATGATATGCAGGCGTTTTGTAAGGGCGATACCCATATCAAATTCGGCCTTTCTTCCGCTCACCAACCCAACCAGCATCAAACGTCCCTTAACAGAAAGGCAGGCGAGATTTTGCCCGAAATAATCGGCGCCGACGAGATCAAGAATTACGTCTGCGCCGCTCCCGCCGGTTTCATTTCTGATGATCTCCGCGAATTCGATGTTACCGGATGTGTCGATGCCCAGATCGAGTCCGAATTCTTTACATTTTTCGAGCTTGCGCTGTGTGCGTGATGTGCCGAATGTCTTGATTCCCTTTGCCTTCGCGATCTGAAGCGCGGCCGCTCCGACGCCCGATCCGACGGCGTGGATCATAAGCGATTCACCCGATTTTAGATTCCCCTGAATCCAAACCGCATCGTGAGCGGTTATAAATGCCTCTGGAATTGCCGCGGCTTCGGCAAAACTTAAGCCTTCGGGTATTCCGGCTACTTGATTCTCCCCGGTCAAAACGAATTCGGCCTGTCCGCCTCCGGCCGTGATCCCAAAAACACGATCACCGGGCTCCCACTTCTTAACGTGTTTGCCGATTTTAGAAATCCGGCCGGCAAACTCGAGCCCGGGAATTCGTTCGGGATATCCACCGGGTGCCGGATATAGCCCCTTGCGCTGCAAAATATCTGCCCGGTTTAATCCGGCAGCCATTACATTGACCAGGATTTCGGTGTCTGCCGGATCGGGCAGATCGTCGACTTCGCGGAATTCTAGGTTTTCGATACCGCCGAATTCATTTATATATACGGCTTTCATAAGACAGGGGTCTGAGGGCAGGGGCACTGGTCGGCGTGCGGCAGTCGGTGGTCGGTTAAAGAAGATGTCGAGTGTTGTGCATACCAATCTTTGATAAACAAAATCGTATCCGGCCCCGGTGGATCCTGTTCACTGACCACTTATCGCTGATTACCGTTTACTCGACTTCTTCGCAAGGTTCATCAAATCCTCCGGCATCCATTTTCCGACACTTTCGGTGGTCACGTTATCGATTCCCTTGTTCCGGTTTCGCCATTCCTTTTCCGGATCATCTTCCCTGCCCGATTCCTTCGGATAGTTTTCCACCTGTTCGAGGCAAATTATGATTCCGTGCGCGACTTCATTCCAGTCTTCGGTTTGAATGCCCCGCAGGACAATCGGTAAACCCGCAGTCCAGTCTTCTTCCGGGGCGATATTGTTGAGCTCAGGAATCGTCAAAAATGACGGTGACGGAAAGCTGTTTTCGCGATTCTCGCTCACGATCTGTGACTCCATGTCTTTATACGAAATTTCGGGTGAATCCTTTCGTATTTCGAGTGCGCGGCGAAAAAGATCTGAAACGGTTGGTTGATTACTCATTGTCTGGTTTCGAATGCCTAGGATTTTTTCTTTTCCGATTATCACGAATTTTTTGGAAAGAGTAAAATAGAGCGCAGCGGAAGACGAATTTATCAGGTCACGAGATAAACCCGGCGAAAATTCTCGCTGCCCGGGTCAAAGCGGTTTTCGGAATATTATGAAGAAGATTATTTATCAGCTGCATTTATGGCTCGGAATATTTGTCTCGGTACCGGTTCTGGCCTGGGCCTTGAGCGGGCTTTTGTATTCCATCCCGAACACGGTCGAAGGCGGAAAAGTCGATGTAATCGCCCGGGAACAGGTCAAAGTCACTCCGGATGATGCGATTAAAAAGGCGCACGAATTTGCGGGCAAAACCCTTCCGACAACAGCCCTGACGCTGTTAATGCGTGACGGCAAGGCTTTTTATCAGGCCGTCGGCGGGATGGGGATGGATTCGATCCTGATTGACGCCGAAACGGGCGATGTGCTAAAAACTCCGGAGCCTGATTTGGCTACCCGGTTTTTCCGCCAGGCGCACTTTTATTATTTCGCCGGCTCCTGGCAAATCACGCTGCTGATTTTGTTTTCCTCGCTGGCATGCTTATCCGCGCTTTCCGGTATTTATTTAAATTGCAACTACTGGATAGGCAAATTCAAGCCATTTCATCGGGAATAAGGCGTGTTGGC
>JBFGKW010000098.1:0-9509 GCA_041576495.1 Aridibacter sp.
CGACCTGTTAAACAGGGGTTTGGGCGTGTATGCCGGTTTTTTCGGCCGGCCGAGATTCATCTCGATATCGTTATAGGCTGAGCGCCTGCCGAGACCGAAACCGATGGCGTATGTGATAAGCCCCGCCAAAATCATCATTCCTATTGGTATTAGTATTTCTAAATTCATTTTCATATCTCCGTTTAAAGGACGCCTTCGGTTTACAAAAGTTTTTCTTGCAAAAACTCCCTGACCAAACATTCTTGAGTTGCCTCGATAAAGCCAAATCCTTAAGAATTTTTCGCAATATCTAAGGAGAACCCACCGTCTAGGTGGGCGGACAATTGTTTGGATCGCCGCTGGGTCCAGTATCGATAACGCAACACTTTGTACCTGACGGTTGATTAGGAGGACACGCACTCCCTGCTGTGCATCGCACGTCGCTCGTTAAGTAGCACGCCGTAAGCGTATTTACAGCAGCGCGGCAAGAGTTAACCCCCGTCCCAACGCAAGTGCAAAGCACTCCGGCACCAGGTGTACATAATGGCGGCACTGATTGGGCGTTTACGGCCCTCGGAGCAATGACCGAACTGACAACCGGGATCGCCACCACCGCGGCAAATCCGACCTTTTTGATCAGTTCCCGCCTCGAAGTTCCCTGGAGCGCGAATTCCGTCCCGTTGCTTTTAAGCAGGTCTTCCTTGTTGAGCTGGTCAAATGCCAGCCAGACCAGTTCCTGATCGACCGATGTTTTAAACTGCGCGCTTAAAGACATACTGATATCGACCGCATTTCTTTTGCCGTCGCAGAGCTTCCAGACAGCTGCCGACGTCTCGTTCAAACATTTGGCGTTATGCGTTTTAAGGTCATAAACCAGTGTTTCATTGCCAATTTCCTGCACTACCAAGTCTGAGCTTCGTGCAATTGGTTTGTATTCCATAAGTTCCCTCCGAACCGAGTTCCTTTCCGTAAGGTTTTGCCTTTTCGCAAGGCCGTTTATTTTCATCCGCAAGCCGGCGAATGGTTATAAGTTAAAATTCCGGATCCGTTTCCGGCCGCCCGTGAATCTCTTATCTGAGCTTCAGTTCTGGTTAAAGACGGATAATCAGGCTGCGTTTCCATAAATCCGCTTCTGCCCGGCAGCCGGGGAAAGAGCGGCATTAAAAAATTTAGGCAGTTTTTTGGGCACCGGTCATCGGTGGTACTGCCAGACAAGAAGCCGCAATTGCTGTTGGCGCGATTACTGATGCAATGCTCGGCAAAGCTAACATCGATCCCGATCCAATTTTTCTAACTGCTCTTCTTCCCGAGAACTTTTTTAAGTAAGTGTCGATCTCGTCGTCCGCGGAAAGCAGTTTGTCTTTCCGTAGCTGATAGATCGCAAACAATACAAATTCGCTCGAAACGGTTGTTCCGTACTTCTCTTTGAGTTCCTTTCGAATATCCGTCACACTCCTGGCGCCGTCGCACAGGTTCCAAATAATTGCCGATGTCTCATTCAGATAGAGCGCGTGATTTGTATTCAGGTCGTATACGATTACCTCGCCGTCCATTTTCTGGATAACCAAATCGGAATTTCGTGCTACCGGTCTAAAATTCATGCTCAGTCCCCTTATCAAATTGAGTCGTTTTTCACCGTTACCGACGATTTCACACGCGTACTTCCCGTAACACCTTTTCACCGGCCAATGCGTATTTGCGGACCCATCCGAAAACTTTCAGGCCGAATCGCTTAATCAAAACAGTCAAAATCGGTAAGTAATAACGGGACTATATGTCAGAAGAAAAAACTTGGAAATACGCTTTATTGCGTATATCGATGGTCTTAAACCCGCGGAAAACGCGTCGGGAGGCTGGTATTGCGGGGTTTTTATAAGGTTTTTGCGGGATCGGGCGGCCGCGGCTACGTCGTTTTGCGTATAAATGCGGAAGTAAGCGCCGCGATGAACACGCCTGCCGTATCCGGCAGCTCAGACGGGCCGATTTTTCGACTTCGTTTTTCGCACATTTGTTTCCGCTTTCAGGGGATCTTAAATTTGGTTTCTATTCGCAAGCCGGTTTTCAACAAGTCCGGGTAATCAAAACGCAGTCGATTTATAAGGAGGATTTATAGTGGGTCGGAACGATCAAAACCTTGATTTTGCGGTGTGATTTCGCATTGAGGGGCCGCCCGGCAGCGCGGGTTTCCAACAGAAATTTCGGGTGTGGAAAAAAAATCTTGATAATACGCGATATTGCGTATATACTAGGAAAGAATACTAAGATTAATTTTTCAGATAAACGGGTCCGCAACCTGTTTCGGCAGAGTTGTGCGCGGCAACGGTGTCCCTACAACCCGTGGTAGAGGTTTCTGACTATGAGGAATTTGAAAAGGACGAGTTTGATCAACCGGTTTTCCGCAATTTCGACTACTTTCAGGGAAGAATTTGCAAGGCAGTCCATCCCCCGCAGGAAACTCAATTTACGGGTGTCGACGATAGTTTCCGAACGCCCGGAAGCCGATGAAAGCAAGTGGCTGGAGTCGCTTCTCGAAATCTGGCATCAGGGCGCGATGGTGTTTGACGAAAAAGGCAGCGTGATCCAATCGACCGGGTTTACCGAAACCGTGATCAAAAAGTATTTCCCGAAAGCGGAAACCGATGAAAACGGTATTCCCGTCGAATTGGCCAACTGGATGAAACTATACCGGTTCGCAGGCAAAAAGGACGGCGTGGTGATGACCCAGGAGCCTTTTATAGTTGAACACAAGGGAAACGAGCTACGGATCCGCGTCATCGTCGACAACAGCTCCAAACGCAAGACGCTCCTCCTTCGCGAAACTTTTGCCATTCAGCCTGAAGCTCTAGAGCCGCTGGGACTGACAAAACGGGAAGCCGAAGTATTGTTTTTGATCGCCAAGGGTAAAACGAACCCGGAAATCGGTATCCTGCTTGATATCAGCACGCGGACTGTTCAAAAACACGTCGAACACATTTATATAAAGCTCGGCGTCGAATCCCGAACCGCCGCAATGCTCAGGGTAAACGAACTGAATTCAACACTTACGCCCGAGGGCTTTACCTTTATTTCGGCCGACTAGTTATCGGAATTGAACTTGTTAACCTCAGCCCGGTATTAACCGGGCTTTTTAATTTTTCAGGCCGGTTCCCCAAACGTCCCGATTCCGGTTCAAGTCCTTAGGCAATAGCGCCACTTAAAGCTTCAACACTTCCGGAATCTGTTATAGGATCAATGAGAAACTTTTTGATCAGCGTTTAATCGATGATTTTATCGGCAAAATTCCAGGATCAAACCGTCGGTTTTGACATTTCGGACCCGATCGACATATCTATTCCTTTAATGTTTAACGGGCCCCAGCCAAATGCCTTCGGTGCGCCCGAAGCCGTCTCAAGCCCCTGTCAAGCCGGGGATTTGGTCGGCGATACGAGGCAGGGCGGGAGCTGTAATTTTGAGCGGTACGACTTTATCCCGCATTGCAGCGCTACCCATACCGAGTGCGTCGGCCATATTACCAAAAAGAGAATATCAATCCGGAACTGCCTGATTGATACGTTTATTCCCGCGACGCTGATCACGATTGATCCTCAACCTGCCGGAGAGTCTGATGAAACATATCCGGCGGAATTTGACGCCGGTGACCGCCTGATCACCCGGCAATTGATCGGCGATGCTCTAAGCGGGCAATTGAAGGTTCCCGAATCCGGCGTTGCGAAAGGCACCGAAGACCCGGATTTTCTAACGGGATTGATAATCAGAACGCTGCCAAACGGGGAGGAAAAATTGTCGCAGGAATATGGGAAATATGTTCCGCCGTTCTTCTCCACCGAGGCGATGGATCTGATCGCGGAAGCCGGAGTCAGGCATTTGCTGGTCGATCTGCCTTCGATAGACAGGATTTTTGACGGAGGAGGATTGTCCAATCACCGGAAATTCTGGGGTATGAAAACCGGACAATTCGACGCCGATCAGGACACCAAAATCAATCACACGGTTACCGAATTGATTTATGTGCCGGACCAAATAAAAGACTGCAAATATCTGCTTAATCTGCAGGTTGCCGCCTTTGAATCCGATGCCGGCCCGAGCCGGCCGGTTTTGTTTAAGGTAATCTGAAGTAACGGCAGATTAATGTTCCTCCGGCCGTTGTGTGGCTCGTCAATCGCCATGGCTTGGATCTGAGCCGATTTTATTTAAGCTGTGCGAACCAAGGTGTACCCTTACCAACCGCTTCTGCGTCTCGTCTAATCTACTATCTAAATTCAAAAAGCCGGGTCTGATCACTCAAACCCGGCTCCATCCAAACAAATCAGAAAGCGTCTATTTCGGCGGAATCTTTATCTCACGCCCCGCATTCAGTCTCGAGGTTGTAAGCAATCCGTTAAACTTTGCCACTTCTACCGGAGAAAGATTATGGCGCAACGCCAGTTTTTCGACCGTATCTCCGGTTTCGGCTCTGATCGTCTTAAAGGTGACCGTCCGCCTGTTGGTCGGCCGCGAATACGAAGTATTCCGGACCCCGTTTCCATCGGAAGGCACTATCACCCGGCCGGTCGGCTGTACCATTCCCGGATTGGCGCGCCGAAGCTCAGCGACCTCGACACCCGTCCGTCGAGAAATGTTTTCCCACGTTTCGCCCCTTGATGAATTCGCCAATCGCGCTACGTTACGGTCTGATTGCGGGATTCTCCTGAATATCGCCGCCACGTCATCAACCGTACCCCGCGGAATCCGTACCACATAGGGTTCGGGCGGAGTCTTGTTCGAGCGGAGCTCGGGGTTGAGATACCTCAAATAATTGACGCTTGTGTCGGACGCCTGGGCAATCAGGCTCAAATTTGTAAGCGCCGGCACCATTACCCGGTCATAATTCAAAGGCCGGGATGGGCGGATATGCCCGAATCCGTATTGGCTCGGGTTGTTGGCAATTATTATCGTCGCCAGAATGTTGGGCACATAGTTGCGCGTTTCCCGCGGAAGGTAAGGATAAGCCGCCCAGAAATTCCGTACGCCCGCCCGCCGGATCGCCCGGTCGACGTTGCCTTCCCCGCAGTTGTAACCGGCGATTGCCAGTTCCCAACTGCCGCCGTAACGGTTTGCCAAAAACTTCAGGTACTGGGCCGATGCGCGGGTCGCCTTTTCAAAACTCTGCCGCTCATCGATATAACTCGTTCGCCGCAATCCGTAGCGTTGTCCGGTTCCCGGAATAAACTGCCACAGTCCGGCGGCCGCTGCCCACGAATGGGCGGTCGGCTTCCAGGCGCTTTCGACCTGTCCGAGCCAGGCAACATTTTCCGGTACTCCCTCTTCCCTGAAAATCCGCCGGGCCATCGACATAAACATACCGGAGCGGTACAAGCCGACTTCCATCGTCCGGCGGCCGCGTCCGCGGTAATAATTGATAAACTGCTGTACGAGGCGGTGCATCTGGAAAGAAAATCCAAACGACTGGTTGCGTTCTACCGCCACCCGGATAAGTTCGTATTCCTGCTGGGCCTCGGGAGTGTCGACGTTTATTTCGTCTTCGTTAAGTTCGAGTTTGGCTAATTCGTCGAGCGGCGACGGTTCAAATTTTTGTTCCGCAAATCCGACCTGGATATCGTCTGCATCCATGCCGGCGATCGATTCGCCCGAGGGTGCACCGTCCGGTTCCGGGCCGTATAAGATAAGCTTTGCGACATTCCCGGCCATTTCGTGACTTATGTCCCATTCGCAAACGGTAGAAAGGCTTCGCAGATTTGCCGGTTGTTGGGTTGACGGGAATTCCATCCGGTAAACCGTTTCGATAAGCTGGTTGTAGCATTCGCTTAATTTTCGGTTTCTCTGGACATTGATCCCCGAAATGAGAAAAACTTCGACCGACTTGTCAAATTCGACCCGGGCTTCGCTGCTGCGACGGTCAAGCAGATATAATAAACCCTTCTTAAAAGACCGCCCCGATTCATTCGTGATTTGATCTATCCGCTGTTCGGCGCTTGCAACCTGATCGGGCTTGGCGTTGTTTCTGCCGCCGGCAGTCGTATTCGTTACCTGCGCCGAAACAAGGGCCGCAGACGCGAAAATTATCATTGCCGAAAGTCCTAAACATGCTGATGCATAGGACCTCGAAACTATATTTCTATACTCCATAAAAAAATCATCCTAAAGCGGATACAATGCGATAATCAAGTTTTTTTAAGTAATTGGTTACAATTGCAAAGCGCCGCTCAGCCCCAAAAGTACCCTTACCCGTGATTGAGCGACACGACTAGCACTCTAAAAGGTAGCACGCAAATGACATACTGTCAAAATAAAATTGCCGCCAATATTGAGCCGTGCCGGCTCTCACATCGTCTCATCTGAAGGCTTTTCTGCCCTTCATTTGTCAACCCTGTTCCGCGCCTTGTTCTTACCCTTTCGTGACGGCTTTGCGGTTAACAAAGCCTCCTTCAACACGGTGCGTACATTGTCTACAAATATAAAGTTCAAATCGCTCGATATTTCCTGAGGTAAATCCTCCAGGCTGCGTTCATTCGGTGCCGGCAAAATGACGGTTTTTATCTTCGCCCGCCGGGCGGCCAGTAGTTTTTCTTTGACTCCGCCAATCGGAAGAACGTTGCCCCTCAGGGTGATCTCGCCGGTCATCGCCAAATCCTTTCGCACGGGCCGGTTTGATAGAGCGGAAACAAGCGCGGTCGCCATCGTGATCCCCGCCGAGGGCCCGTCTTTCGGTATCGCCCCTTCCGGGATGTGGACATGGATGTCGAATTTTTCAAAATCTTCGATGTCGATATCAAGATCGGCGGCATTGGCCTTCGCATATGAGAACGCCGCCTGGGCGGATTCCTGCATCACCTCGCCCAATTGACCGGTTAACACGAGCTTGCCCTTTCCTTTTGTCTTGATCGCCTCGATGAACAATATGTCGCCGCCGACTGCGGTCCACGCCAGGCCCGTCACGACGCCGACCTGATCTTTTTTAAGCGCCGTTTCGGGAAATATCTTTGGCGTCCGGAGAAACTCGGCGAGGTTGGACTTGTTAACCCTCAAGGTGTCAAACCTCTTGCCACGAACTGCCTTTTTTCGCGCTGCCTTGCGGCAAACATTTCCGATTTCCCTTTCGAGCTGCCGGAGGCCTGCTTCGAGCGTATATTGGGAGATCATCGATTTGAGCGCCGTATCCGCAAACTTGATATCTTTGCTATCTAGCCCGTTTTCATCAATTTGCTTTGGAATCAGATGGCGTTTGGCAATTTCAAGCTTTTCTTCTTCGGTATAACCGGAGAGCCGAATGATTTCCATTCGGTCCAGCAGCGGAGGCTGAATCGTATCCAGCACGTTAGCCGTCGTCATAAACATCACGCCCGAAAGATCAAACGTAACGTTCAGGTAATTGTCTCTAAACGCAAAATTCTGTTCCGGGTCTAGAACTTCAAGCAGCGCCGAAGACGGGTCGCCCCGAAAATCAGCTCCGACTTTGTCAATTTCATCAAGCATGACAAGCGGGTTATTCGTTTCGGCCTGCTGGATCGAATGAATTATCCTGCCCGGCATCGCGCCGACATAGGTCCGGCGATGGCCACGTATTTCGGCTTCATCGTGAAGCCCGCCCAGCGAAAGCCTGACGAACTTTCGGTTCAACGCCCTCGCCACCGATCTTCCAAGCGAAGTCTTGCCAACCCCCGGCGGGCCCACCAGGCATAGAATCGATCCCTTCGGTTTTTCCTTCAGCTTGCGAACCGCGAGAGCCTCTATAATTCGCTCCTTAACCCGTTCCAGCCCGTAATGGTCTTCATCAAGAATATCCTGGGCCTTCTTCAGATTGAGATTGTCTTTTGATGATTTGGACCAGGGAAGAGCCGTCATCACGTCAAGCCAATTACGAAGCGTAGCCGTCTCCGCCGTGTCAGGATGCATCCGCTCCAGTTTTTTGAGTTGACGAAGCGTCTCCTCTTCCGCCTTTTCCGGCATCCGGGCTTCTTTGACTTTTTCACGGTATTGATCGATTTCCTCTGACAGCTCATTGCCGTCGCCGAGTTCGGACTGAATGGCCTTAAGCTGCTGTCGCAAGAAATATTCCCTTTGCGACCGGTCAATATCCGCCCGCGCCTGGGTATTGATCTCCTGCTGGACGGTGAGTACATCGATCTCTTTGTTGAGCAGTTCGTTTACTTTCCTGAGGCGGGCGATCGGGTCCGTAACGTCGAGCACGGCCTGACCGTCTTCGACGCGCAATTCCAAATTGGAAGCTGATAAATCGGCCAGTCTGCCGGCGTCATCGAGATTCGAAATTATCGCCAGCACTTCGGGCGAGATATTCTTGCCGAGATTGGCGGCCTTTTCCATCGAATCACGGACATTTCTGACCAGAGCCTCGACCTCGAGTGAATCGATCGGCGTAACCGGTTCGGTGATCGGCGTTAGTTCGGATTTAACGTAGTTGCCGGTCGAAACGACCGAGTCTACGCTTGCCCGCGACAGTCCCTGGGTGAGTATCCGGATCCGGCCGTCAGGGAGTTTTAACATCCGCATGATGACGGCCACCGTCCCAACTGAATAAAGGTCTTCCTGCTCCGGTTCTTCCTTGTCCAGATCCTTTTGCGAAACCAGCAAAATCATCCGGTTTTGACTCAGAGCTTCGTCAACCGCCCGAATCGACTTGTCCCGCGAAACAAAAAGCGGAACGATCATAAACGGATATATCACGATGTCGCGAAGAGGCAGAACCGGTAATTCGGTAGGAATCTGCATTAGCGAATCGTTTACATCGGTATCGCCCAGTTGTTCGGAAAAATCACCTAAATCGTCCATAAAGGAGTTATGTTAATGAAAAAACGGGGAAAGGGCAAAGCCGCGATCGAAGTAAATTTTGCGTAAAATTCCGGCAATTTCCGGCCGCAGTCCAACCCCGCCGTGCGGCACGAATCAGTCGCGGTTGATGATCGGAATTTTTACCGACTTGCCTCGCCGGTCAACGAGTTTTGGAAGGGTAATTAAAAGGGTCCCGTTATTGAGTTCGGCGGTCGTTTCATTGATGTTGATCGCCCATCGAAGGTTGATCCGGCGCTTAAAACACCCGTACTGGCGTTCACAACAAAAATGAGATATCGCTTTTTCGGTCCGTGAATGCTTTTTTTCCCCTTCGATGGAGATGTCCTTGGCGGTAACGGAGAGATTAATTTCTTTGGCACTGACCCCGGGAATTTCGACGGCGACGATGACGGAATTTTCGGTCTCGCAAAGGTCGATAGTCGGAGCAAACGAACTATAAGTATCGGCCGCCTCGATTTCCAGGGCCTCTTCGAGCGCTGAGAACAGCCGTTCTACACGGGTTTGCAATCGCCTTAATTCAGCCGCCTCAACACTTACATCGGTGGTTGGTATCATTTTCGGACGCATTTGACTCATTTTCCTGGACTTCCTTAATTCTTGATTTTACCGGGTTTTGGTTTTTTCTTTGTCTTTCCGGCTCGCACAAGGTATTTCAATTCATTCATAAACTCCGAAGCATCCTCAAATTCTAGATAAACCGAAGCAAACCTGACATACGCGAC
>JBFGKW010000099.1:0-9461 GCA_041576495.1 Aridibacter sp.
AAAAAGTTTGTCGAGAACACGAACCGTTTCGGCAGGACGTGTAATTACTCCGTTTTATTAATTGCGGGTAACCCGTTGTTCCGCATCCGGTTTGCGGGAACGGTCCGGTTTCCCCCGGTTCGACAAAAATATTTAGCTAAATTTTTAGGATAATTAATATTTATGATCAAGGAGTTCGCTATCCAACTCAAAGATGCATTAAAAGCGCGGAAGCGGGCGGTTCTTCCGGCAATTCGCTGGATGATTCCGGCAGTCGCTATTTTTACATTGCTGTTTTGTGTATCTGCCGTCTACCTAGTGCCCGGGGATAAACCGGCCAACCTCCATTTCCAGGAGGGCGGAGCGATCACTGCAATGTCGGCGATTTTTCTCGCACTGGCCTGCGGATTTGCCATCGCTTCAAATCTGATTTATTTACGCATAAAGGGTAAACATCAGTTGCTATGGATCATCATGGCGCTTGGCTTTGGATTCCTGGCGTTTGATGAATTATTGATGTTTCACGAACGGGTCGGTCGAATTGTGATCGAACGAATAATGCCGCAGACAGTATTTAGGAATTGGAACGATGTGATCGTGATAATGTACGGCGTTATTGCCGTTCCGTTGATGATCCTGCTGCTGCCGCGCTTGTTGAAATACCGTCTGGTTCTAGAATTGTTCGTCGTCGGATTTCTGTTTTACGCGGTTCACACTTTCATCGATTCAACCACGGAACCCAAAACTCTTACGTCTGACATTTTGGAGGAATCGGCCAAATTATTCAGCGTTGCGTTTTTGGCATTGGGATCATTTACGGGCTTTATCGGAAACGTCTGGCAAAATCTTTCGGGTGCCGACGAAACCGGCTTGCCGGCCGCGGTTGCGCCGGATTCCTACGCCTCAAAACTGCCGCCACGCGAACTTAATTCCGGTATCACCGAAGGTCAGGGACTCAGTTAGAAAGCCCGTATTGGTCAACCCAGAACGGATCAGTAGCCCCCGAGAGACGTTCCGCGTCCAAAATTTGAAACCTCTAACCACAGTTAAACAGTCGATAAAATTGTCTTCTTCCTCACTTCGCTGCCGATCAGCACCCTTTTCAACGCCCTGACGGCGGAAGGAATCGTGCTGGAATAACGTCTGACAATCAAGCTACATATATCGGACAATTGGTTGTTTTTATGCCCCTCCGGTCAATCACCGCCTGCCGCTGATCCGATTCGCCCCCCCAAATGGAGATTTTAACAAGAGGTTGATAACCTCTAAGCTCCAGAATTATGGAAGAGTCCGGAACAAAAAAGCAGCAGGAATCTTCACACGCCATCCCGGGTCACGAGGTAGCGGAGCGGCTGGGCGTCGAACCGGGGATCGGTTTATCAAATGAAGACGTGAATAGGAGACTTTCATCAGGCGGAATAAATAGGATAGAGCAAAAAGCGCAACACACTCTTTGGCAGCTTCTCCACGATCAATTCTCAAGTATCGTCATTTTCCTTTTAGGATTCGCCGCCATCGTTGCTTTATTAACCGGAAATCAATTAGAGGCTTTTGCGATTTTTGTGGTCATGCTGATTAATGCCGCGATCGGATTTTGGATCGAGTGGCAGGCGGGACGAGCTCTTGAAGCGCTGAGGAAATCCACTCGAATCACCGCGCGGGTGAGGCGAAACGGACATCAGCAAGTTATCGATGCTGAAACACTGGTTGCGGGGGATATATTGATTTTTTCCGCCGGAGACCGGGTTCCGGCAGATACGAGAATACTCGAATCGGCGAATTTGCGGACGGATGAATCAACTTTAACGGGTGAAAGCGTTTCGGTTGAAAAAGATTCGGCGCCCGTTCTGGTTTCCGCGCCTCTCGCCGAACGCCGCTCGATGCTCTATTTGGGTACAACGATCGTGGCGGGAAACGCTTCCGGCATCGTAACGGCAACGGGAAAACATACCGAACTCGGACGTATCGGCCAGATGGTTGCCCAGGTAGAAGAAGGCCAAACCCCCCTTCAGCGCCGCCTCGGTGATCTGGGCCGGAAACTCGTTTATATCGTTCTCGGAATCGCATTGATCGTGTACTTGGCGGGGATCTTCCGCGGCGATGACATTTGGCTGATGCTTGAGATATCGATCAGTTTAGCAGTCGCGGCAGTACCGGAAGGACTACCGGCGGTGACAACCTTGATCCTGGCGTTTGGAGTCTTGAGAATGGCCCGCCAGAATGCGATTGTCCGACGATTGGCCGCGGTTGAAACCCTGGGAAGTGCGACTGTCATTTGCACCGATAAAACTGGAACCTTGACAGAAAACCTGATGACAGTGCGGGAATATCATCTGGCAAATGACCGGGTCATCGGATTTTCGAGAGCTAACGAATCAGAATCGGCCGACGAATGGAACGAGCATCTGCGTAATGAGCTTCTAACCCGACTTTTGCTGGTGAGCATACTTTGCAACGAGGCGTCGTTTGATACTGAAGGCAATGGCGATCAGCCAAAAGTAATCGGCGACCCAACCGAAACCGCGCTGCTGATGGCAGCCAAACGTTTCGGGATGGATGTCACAGCAGAGCAATCTAGGCATCAGAATCTATACGAGGTTCCTTTTGATTCTGCAACCAGACGGATGATCACCGTTTTGAAAGATAACCACGGATATTCTTTTGCGGCGATCAAAGGAGCGCCGGCCGTTGTCCTTAAAAGCTGCAAAACATATCTCACAAATGAAGGAGAAACCGTCTTAATCGACCGCCAAACCCGTGAGAGGTTTCTCGAAATCAACCGCGAAATGGCTGACCGGGCATTGCGCGTTCTGGCATTTGCAGACAAGAGAGTAACCGCAAAAAACGACTTTTCTACCGAGGAAATCGAAAACGATTATACGTTTTTGGGCTTTGTCGGAATTACCGATCCGCCGCGCATAGGAGTCGCCGAAGCAGTCACTGTGGCGCAAAAGGCCGGAATCCGCGTCGTAATGCTCACAGGCGATCAGACGAGTACGGCGTGCGCGGTGGCCCGTCAGTTAAACCTGAGCGAGGGCGCCGAAGTGGTCGCTTTGCATTCGAGCGACTTGGCAGAAGCCGGCGGAGGCAAAATTGCGGACATGGCCCGGCGGGCCCACCTTTTTTCGCGTGTCTCGCCGGAAGACAAGTATCGCATCGTCCGGGCGCTCCAGGCGAAGGGCGAAATCGTCGCGGTAACTGGTGACGGCGTTAACGACGCGCCGGCCCTAAAACAGGCCGACATCGGAATCGCGATGGGCGGACGCGGTACGGAAGTGGCCAAGGAAGCTTCGGATATTGTTTTGACCGACGATGACTTTTCGACAATCGTCACCGCAATCGAGCGCGGTCGAACGATTTACGCGAATATCCACAAATTTGTGCATCTGATGTTCTCCCATAACCTGGGAGAAGTGCTGATGATTTTTACAGCAGTCATGGCAGGACTCCCCCTGCCGCTGCTTCCGTTGCAGATTCTATGGATAAATCTTGTGACCGACGTTTTTCCTGCGCTCGCTTTAGCCCTCGAACCGCCTTCACCCGAAACGATGAACCGAAAACCGCGTTCGCCAAGCGAAACGATGCTTTCAAAACCTTTTATGTTTTTGATTTTCTGGCAGGGCGCAATGCTCGCTGCAATCGCCCTCGCAGCATATTTATGGGCGTTGCGCGAATACGGCGAAGGAAGGCAAGCCCGCACGGTGGCAATGCTCGCGCTGGTCGGAGTGCAGCTCGGACATTTTTTTAACTGCCGTTCAACCACCCGTTCGGTATTCCGCAATTTCTTTAGCAACCCGTATATCTTTGTTGCGGCCGCGATGGTCATAGCCTTGCAGGCGCTGGCAGTTTATTTTCCGCCGCTTGCCCGCATTCTTGATACGGCCCCTCCCAACAAATATGATCTCGCCGTTATCGGCCTCACGGTCATTTTGCCGGTCATAATTGTCGAGATCTATAAATTTCTACCATCGAAAAGAAGTAGCAACGAACTCATACCGCACCGAACTTCGGGATCCGCAAATTGAAAAATCACTCATCGCGTTTCCAATAGACCCGGGCGAGTTTGTTTTCGTGTGAAAAGTCATACCGGACTTCGCCGCCATATGCCCGACTCAACGAGCGGCCCAGGTGCTGCGCGAAGTGTTCGGTCGTTGTAGTTATCGTCAGTCCGCCTTTTACTTTTTTGAGGCTCATAATCCGCGCCAGCGGGTTTGTGAAGGCGATTTTTTCCCCTTCGTTTTTGACGAGGTTTGTGATCTCCTCTTCGTGTTCCGTGAAGAACTTCCCTTCTATATAGACGAATCCCGCCGGTATGCCCGTCTCGATCTGCAGGCAGGCCGGGCAGGTGGTTATATGGGGCTTGACCTTGTTAAACGGGTCGCGGCTGATCGCTTTTTGATCAAAAGTCCACCGATCCTTGCTGTAGAGGGCCCCGCATTCTTCACAGACCGCCGGTTCGTGGATACGTTTATCGGAAGAATGCCCCGCCTCGTGATCGACCCGTTTGGTGAATGTCAGGTTTGTATATTTTTTTTTGCTTCTCATTTGTAAATACCGTTTGAAAGGAATTATCGATATTAAATAGGCGGGCAGCGCCTTTGGATGGATGATGCCCGCCAAAGTTGCTGGTGCCGGAATTCCCGGCATCAGCCGCAGAACGGCGGAAAATCAGGCGCCGGGTGAAGCGGTTTTCGTCTTTCTTGCGTCTTCCGTAATTTCCAGGCGCTTGCCCTTAGACTTGAGCTGTGGGGCGGCGAGCGTTATTTCCAGCACTCCGTTCTTAAACGTCGCCCTTGCGTCTTCGGCTTTTACCGATTCGGGAAGCGGCAATTGACGGTAGAAACTGCCGTATGAGCGTTCGCTGCGATACAGGTTGTCGGCTTCTTCTTTGATTTCCTGTTTTCTTTCGCCCTCGATGGTAAGGCGATTATCGTGAATTTCAACGGTAATATCGTCTTTTTCCATCCCTGGAAGATCAGTTCGAACGATCAGTTTTCCATCGCGTTCGAACATCTCTACCGGCGGCGAGAAACCATTAAAGAAATCGTCTCTTTCGAATCTGAAAAAATCATCATCGAAAAGGGACATTTCCGAAAATCCCCGATCCCTGCGAAAATCGGCGAACAGTTTTTCCATATCCTCGGCAATATGCCGCATCATTGTAATCGGGCCGCCGTCAAAAGCGTTAAATTTACGGGCAACGGGCCCGGTTGTTCCTCGTGCGGGAGCCGTTTTATTTCGGGTTCCCATAGCTTTTACTTGAGTATTTTTATTTTTTTCTTCCTTTTTCATTGTCTTACTGCTCCTTTTGTCAATGATGACAAGAATTTCATCGTCATTTCACCACCAAAAGTAGTCGTCGATTCCTTTCACGTTACTCCCTTTTCAACCGAACGCTTTAGAGTCTTAACTTCAAATCTTACCCTTGTAATCCTCCGCAAGCCCCGTCAGGCTGCTGATTTTTATTCGAAAAACTATCGTATTTTGCAATGAAATCTTCGATTCAATCTTCGCCTCGACCGGAGTGAAATGCGGAAATTTTTCGTAAAACTCGAAGAGAATCTTCAGCTTCTGTTCCCTGTCCTTCACCTCCTCAAATTCGCCGTGGGTGACCACGCTTCGCCATTCGAAGCCGTCACCGTTTATTTCATCCGCTTGTAAGCAGATTTTCGGATTGGCCCGCATGGCTGAGATTTTGAGCCCCGGCAAACTGTGTATATAGATGTACTGATCGTCAAAAAGGTAATTGACCGGGACGACGTATGGTTCTCCATTTTTAAGAACACAACCCAAACGTCCCAAATGGTGTTGTTTCAAGAATTCACGTGATGATTTTTTGCTCAATGTTTTTAACATTCTGGAATCTCTTTGGTTTTCATCTCGAAAATGTGTTCGATCGTTCGCTTGCAACGCCGGTATCGAACTTCCTCCGGGAACAATCTGTCGCGGCTCTGGCCCGGCGAACCACTCCCCGCCTTATTCCCTCAATAAACAGGTGCAAAGAGTATGCCGAAGCGAAAAGTCCGATGATTGATGATTTTATGGAAGTATTTAGGATTGACTCGCGAAATATTTCGCGTTATTTCGGGTAAGATTACACACTAAGACGGCGTGACATTTGATCAATGGGCGTCACGGATTGCCCAGTTGCGGGAAAAATTCGGGTCCGGTACCGGGATATTATGGAGGATTTCAGCCGGATTAGGCTGCCAAGCCGGTTACGACACGTTCCGGGGAATACGAGTATCCTTGTAACTTATTGAAAATAATGGTGCTCCCGACTGGATTCCAACCAGTGGCCTACCGCTTAGGAGGCGGTCGCTCTATGCTGCTGAGCTACGGGAGCAAAATCGAAAAGCGCGACGATTAATCGTCGTACTGCAAAAAGGAATGGACATTGTATCCGCCCAACTTAGCGCGCCCTTTTAAGAAAGTGAGTTCTACCAAAAACGAAAGACAAACGATCTCACCGTTTAGTGATTCCACCAACTCGGCAGTTGCTTTTGCCGTCCCTCCCGTCGCAAGTAAATCATCGACGATCAAGACCCTGTGTCCGTCTCCGATTGCATCGCGATGGATTTCCAGAGTGTCCTGGCCGTATTCAAGATCGTACGAAACAGATACTTTTTCCGAGGGTAATTTGCCGGGCTTTCGAACCGGCACAAAACCGGCCCCAAGTTGATGGGCAAGCGGCGTGGCGAAAATAAAACCGCGCGACTCCATTCCGATCACGGTGTCGATCTTGTCATACCTGAATCTTTCCGTCATCGCATCCAGGGTCTGCCTCAATCCAACCGCGTCCTGAAGAAGTGTCGTAATATCGTAAAAATTTATCCCGGCTTTCGGAAAATCGGGCACTTCACGGATTAGTTTTTTTAAGTGTTCCATTTCAATCGGGTGAGCGGTTGCAAACCGCTTACTGCTCACTGCTCTTCATCTTTCTATAATGAATGTAGAATAAGTTCCTTCGGGCTCCTGCACAATTTCTTCGACCTCTTCGACACGGGCGTAAGTCGGGCCCGCAAGCAGCTCTTCATGAAACGCCTTGACGTCCTCTTCGCTGCCCTCGGCAAAAGCCTCCACCCGTCCGTCCTTCAGGTTCCTGACATATCCGCGCACCTGGTGTCGGGCCGCTGCCCGCTGGGTAAAGAACCTAAAACCAACCCCCTGAACGAGTCCCTTTAAGAAATATTGCCGGGCGATAATGTTGACCATTGAGCATTAAGCATTGACCATTGACCAGTTAGAGGTTGGCCGGTTAACCTTTTGCCGGTCAACAATTACCAACCACAAATTACCAACCGCCAATCACCAATTTCATCCCAGTGAATTCAAGCAGGCGTTTAGGTTTCTCAGTCGACAGGTGTAAATCGGCATTCCGCGAAGCGTGAATTTACTGTTTGGTGTCTGCCTTAACTCCTCGGCCAACGCCAGAAAGTCTTTTGGTTCATCGGTTTCAAAACTAATGATATATTCCTGTTCGCTGAAACCAAAAGCATGGGTCATATGGATCTTGATGTTCTCAAATTTTTTGCCGACCATGAAATTCTCTTTTATCAATTCTTCGCGCTGGTAATCCGACATCGAGTTCCAATCGCTGCTTTTGGCGCAGGGATATAGGAAATGGTATTTCTTGTCGCCGGCGATAACGTGACAACGATCTTCGGCGATCGGGTTTTTTTCCAAAGGGACAAACATCATCTTACCCGTTACCGAAAGATAATTATCCACCGTTTCAAGATAGCTGCCGAGATTGGTACGGTACAATTGGGCGGTCATATCCTGTATCGAATCAAGCGATTGCCCGACCCGCCAGATCATCAAATCTGCTTTTGAATCAAAACCCACAAGCGAATAGGTATAAATAAGCAGTTCCTTGTTAAATTCGTTAAATATTTTTTGAAATTCCGACTTATAGACTTTCTTCGTTTCCTTATTCAGCTTACGCCATTCGGGACTAACCCTAAGAAACATAAAACTGACAAATTGCTGCTCGACGACCGGAGCGGATTCGGGGTGTTTGTTGTCGGAAACCAATCGCAGACCGCCTGCATCGTCAGCTTCTTTTTCAATGTCGGTCGAACTCATTGCTATTCTTTGTCGTCGTAACTGCTATCGTTAAAAAGTTTATTACTCGCAAATAATCGTAGTTTCGCGATTATTGTGACAAGTTTTATTCCCAATGTCCAAAGAGCGTTGCCGTGAACAGGCTTATCGGCGACTATTGAAACGGTCAGCTTGAAAGAGGAATGTGAGAGGTTTTGGTCGAACTAATTCCTCAATCGGTTTTTCCCCGGTTGGATTCGGCAGTCAACCGGGATCGAAAAGTCGTGATATCGATCTCCTTTTCGATCATTCACGTATTCCGATGATAATTATTCTGAGATAAACGCCTTTTTCCCGCAAAAAACAAGCTTTTCCGGCAGTGCCTGATTAAAAATTGATTGCGCCGGTCCCGCAAATAATCTATTCTTGGGATTGATCATCCGGATATAAGTCGACCGCACCAAAATTACGCCACCGAGTTTATGAAAAAGCTTCTCACAATTACGGTTCTGATAATATCTGCGAGCGGCATCTTGAGCGCACAGCAGCGGCCCTTACTTACCGAAGATATCGACACAACGCCGCCGGGAACGATAAACATTGCCGCGGGTTCGGACTTCTTTCAAAACGCAAAATTTCCCCTGGCCGGGTTGCGCGGCGACCTGACAAGGGTAGGCGATATTCGAATCCGAACCGGTTATGCTTCAAACGTTGAAGTTCAGATTGAAGGCGTAGTTCAGAATTTTCTCGCAATCAACTCAAAGGACCTGAATCCGGCGATTCAGCGCGACATTGACCGGAATTCCACCAATGATTGGGGGGATATTACGACCTCGGTGAAAATTCGTTTGAAAAACGAGACTGCGAACCTCCCGGGTCTTGCCTTCAAATTCGGGTTTCAAATGCCGAACAGCGACGAGAAGAAGGGAATAGGCACAAACCAGACTGATATCTTCACCAAGCTGATTGCTCAGAAGACATTCGGCAAGGAACCCGGAAAGGATCCCAGGTTTAAGGCGTTCGGAAATCTTGGGCTCGGAATAATGACCATCCCGCTTGAGAATTTCGCGCAAAATGACGTATTGCTGTATGGTCTCGCCGGTATTTACCGGGTCAATGATTCGATAAATATTGCGAGCGAGGTAAACGGCAGGATCAGCACCCGGAAGGGTACGGCACCGCTCGGAACGGAAAGCCAGGGACAATTCAGAATCGGGACTCAGATCAAGGCCTCCGGACTTCGTTTCGATACGGCCGCCATTTTTGGCTTGACCCGGTTCAGCCCCCGAACCGGGATCACCTTTGGCGTCACTTACCAGTCACCCCAGATTTTTACGCCGGCACAATAATCGCCGCCAAATCATCCTTATCTTTCATCAAATAATTCGCCTACGTTTTGAATAAGCGTGCGTATTCCAAACACCGATCCAATCCCG
>JBFGKW010000100.1:0-9430 GCA_041576495.1 Aridibacter sp.
CAAAACTCACAAAACTCACAAAACTCACAAAACTCACAAAACTCACAAAACTCACAAAACTCACAAAACTCACAAAACTCACAAAACTCTAAGTCAACAAAAAAACAAGGCATCGGGCCTTGCTCTAAAAACTAATCATCTTTTAACACGTAAATTCCAACGGCCTCCCGGTCGTCATATTCCTTTAACATCACTTTTATAATTTCGCTTGATGAGGTGGGTACGATCTTGCCGACATAGTCGGCGTGAATCGGCAATTCGCGGTGTTCCCGGCCGCGGTCGACCAACACCGCAAGCTGGACCTTATTTGGCCGGCCGAAATCCATCAGCTGATCGAGGGCGGCGCGTATCGTCCGTCCGGTGTAAAGAACGTCGTCGACTAGGATAATGGTTTTACCGTCAATATCTACGTCCAATTCAGTACGATTGACGATCGGGTTTGCTCCGACGGTCGACAGATCGTCACGATAAAGCGTAATGTCGATTATGCCGAAAATCGGTTTCGTACCCTCTAATTCTCCAATCTTTTCAACCAGCCGTTCGGCAAGCGGCACGCCGCGGCGGCGAATTCCGACCAGGTATAAACCGTCAGCACCTTGATTTTCTTCTACTATCTCAGATGCGAGCCTTGATAGTGCGCGATTCATGCGCGAACTATCCATTATTACTGCTTTTTCAATGAAGTTAGGTTCGTTTGACACTTGGCAAATCGTAGCAAAGGTGCGGTTAAAGTTCAAAGCTAAACATCCGATGTTTTCCGTTTCGAGAATAATAATTTACCATCTAACAAAGAATCAGATGCCATCGTTTTACGAAAATATATTGGGGCCGATGTTGTTTAGATTTCCGGCCGAAACAGCGCATGATTTTGGCCTTCGGGTACTAAAATCGGGTGCCGGTTCGGACTTCGCCCAGACAGCGCTTAGAAAGAGGTTCGGCGCGGTTGAATTTGAGAATCTCAAACGGTTTGGGCTGTCGTTTTCCAATCCACTCGGAATGGCCGCGGGCTTCGACAAGAATGGCCAGATTGTGAATCAACTCTCGGCGCTCGGATTCGGATTTGTCGAGGTTGGTACGGTGACTCTTGAACCGCAACCCGGTAATCCGAAGCCCCGGATGTTTAGGCTGCAAAAGGACGGGGCGTTGATCAACCGTCTTGGATTCAACAATGACGGAACGCCGACGGTTGTTAAACGGCTTAAGAAAATTGAGCCGAAATGCGTACTCGGTGTGAATATCGGAAAAAATAAAGATGTTGCCAACGAAGACGCGATCGAAAATTACTTGAAGAGTTTTGATCTGGCGTTCGAAGTGGCGGATTATGTTGCCGTCAATGTCTCATCGCCAAATACACCGAACCTCAGGGATCTGCAGAAGGCGGATGCCCTGGAAGAGCTGCTTAGTGCTCTCAAACAACGAAACGGGGAACTCGCGGAATCGCGCGAGACCCCCGTCAAACCGCTGTTGGTAAAGATTGCGCCCGATCTGAGCGAAGCGGATATTGAGGGAATCGTAGACATCTCGCTTCGACTCGATATTTCCGGGATTATTGCAACTAATACAACGATCCGCAGAAACGGTCTTTATACTCATCAAGAATATCTCGATGATATCGGGTCGGGAGGTTTAAGTGGAAAACCGCTTGCACGGCAGTCAAATAAGGTAATACGACAGATTTCTAAACACTCAACGGGCAAGTTGCCGGTAATCGGCGTCGGCGGGGTGTTTTCGGCCGGTGATGCCTTTGATAAGATCAAAGCCGGCGCATGTTTGATACAAAGCTATACCGGATTTGTCTACCGCGGTCCGGGTTTTGCCCGGGATATCAATAAGGGGCTTATTAAATTGTTGAAGGATAGAGGGTTTAACGATCTCGACGAGGCCGTCGGAAGCGAGTCCCGGTAATTTTGACGAGGCAGTTTATTAGATGATTCGAAAGGGATACAGAAAATCTTGCGGGCTTTTGTTCCTACTCTTAGTTGAAAGCGTGGTTTTTGGCCAGGCCCCTGATCGAAGGGTAGTCGATAATACGCTAATCTCAGCCGCTTTGCCGAGGATCGAGGTCGAAATCGATAAAAGTTTTAAATATATTGGCAGGTTTCCGTTTAGAATCCGCAATGTGGCAGCAGGGGAACGGCATCTGTTTGTGGAAGCGGCTAACGGCAAAGTAGAACGCATGTTTATCGAGCAATTTGAGGGTTTTTTGCCGCATATCGATAATTTTTACCGGTACAAATTTGAAAATGCGATGGAGCTCGGCGCTTTCAAATTCCGCCAAAACAACTACGCATACAGCAATAAGCAGGCGCGAAAGGAAAACCCTTTCAGCGAAGGAGTGTTGACCGAGGATTTTTTGAAAATCCGCGGATTTGAGTTGGAAGATGAGTTGATGATGTCACGTTTTGTGGCTGTAGTCAGCGAAGATAAGAAGCATGAGTTTATACTTTACTACGCCGAAAATGTCAGCGAATCGGACCATACGCTTGATGAGTTTTACGAAAATGATAAACCAACGGCAATCTGGATTCAGATTTCAGCCGGTCTGACCGAGCGTTCGCTCAAATCATTCAAGATTATATGACGCCGATTGTTACCTCACATCGGTTTGACAGCGAAGTTGCAAACGTTATAATTGATTCCTTTGTATTTACGCTATTTGAAAGCTTAATTTATCTTGTTACGAATGATCGTTGATTTAACAAAACTGGAAAATTCTCAGATCGAGTTTGATCTGTCAATAGGGCCCGACAAGATCGATTTTGAAAGCGAGTTCGTTTCCGGAAACCGAGACGTCGGTTTCGAGGGTACGCTTGATAATCGGGAACACTGGACCCTCGTTGAAGGCGAAATTAATGCGCAGCTTGATATCGCCTGCAGTCGATGTTTGGAAAAGGTCGAAACGCCGGTGACGCTTGATTTTGAAAGTGCGTTTATAACGATGGCGAATCTCACTGAAGAAAATGAAATAGAGCTTGAAGTTCAAGCGCTGGATGTTTCGATATTCGAAGGCAACAAGATAGATTTAGCGGAAGTCGCGCGGGAGCAAATCCTTTTAGCATTGCCGGCTCAGGTGTTATGCAAAGATGATTGCAAGGGATTATGTACCGAATGCGGCGCTAACAAGAATTTGAAGAGCTGTAAATGTGACGAATCATCGGTTGATTCCCGTTGGTCGGCTCTTGACAAACTTAAGATCGATAAAGACGAGTAAAACAAGCGAATTACTTGGTTTTACTTTTAGTAAATAGGAGTATAAATGCCGAATCCGAAAAGAAGACATTCAAAATCGCGAACGCGAAAGCGCAGATCGCATGACGCGTTAACCGTGCCAAAATTTTACCTTGACAAGGACACCGGTGAGCCGATGCAGCCGCATCGGATTGATCCGAAGACAGGAATTTACAAGGGCCGGAAGATTCTCAACGTCAAAGACGAAGTTTAATTCGTCCGGACCCGGGAGATCTTAGGATCTTTCTCATTTCCGGCTCCTGGTCGGTCTGTAAGCGGGTTAAGAACAAACTCTAGAACTCAAAACCTATGAACGCAGGAATTATTGGTACGGGGCACGATTATCCGGAAGGGGTTTTAACCAATGAAGACCTTGAAAAGATCGTCGATACGTCGGATGAGTGGATAACTTCGCGGACCGGTATCAAGCAGCGTCGGAAGGCCGCCGCGGACGAATATACATCGCAGTTTGCGGTTCGCGCCGGAAGGAAAGCGTTAGCGGATGCGAATATCGGGGCCGAGGACGTTGAAATCATTGTTTGCGCAACGACCACGCCGGACCAGATTCTTCCATCGACGGGTTGCATTATTCAGCGGGAATTAGGGGCTGTTAATGCAGCGGGCATGGACGTATTTGCCGCTTGTTCGGGATTTCTCTACGGAATCACGATGGTCGAATCGATGATTCGTACCGGCCAGATAAAGAACGCACTCGTAATCGGTGCGGAAGTTCTGACCAAATATGTGGACTATACGGATCGCTCGACCTGCGTCATTTTTGGCGATGGTGCCGGTGCCGCCGTCTTGGGGCCGGTCGAAGATGGCAAGGGAATACTTGCCACTAAAATAATGTCTGACGGCCGATATGAAGACCAGCTTTATTCGCCGGGCGGCGGAACTAAGCTGGGAACGACCCACGAAACGATCGATAACCGGGATCACTTTTTTAAGATGAAGGGAAACGAATTGTTTAAGGTCGCGGTCCGGTCGATGGCCGGGATTTCGAAAGAGATGTTGGAAAAGGCGGGATACACCGTTGACGACGTAAAAATGGTCATTCCTCATCAGGCAAACCAGCGGATTACCGACGCTGTCGCTTCGCGTCTCAAAGTTCCCGAAGAAAAAGTTTATACAAATATCGCGCAGCATGGAAACACATCCTCCGCCTCAATCGCGATCGCTCTGGATGAATGTTTGAAAGACAAGAAAATCATAGAAGGTGATCTGGTTTTAATGACTGCTTTCGGAGGCGGTGTTACCTGGGGCGGTACGCTGGTCAGGTTTTAGATTTTTGAAATGAAAAAGCTTGCGTATATTTTTCCGGGTCAGGGAAGTCAGTCCGTCGGAATGGGAAAGGATTTGTTTGATAATTTCCAACCGGCAAAATCCGCGTTTGACGAAGCGGATGAGGCGCTTGGGCTGGCCGTTTCTGAAATGTGTTTTTCGGGAACCGAAGAAGAACTGGCCCTAACTGCGAATACACAGCCGGCAATTTTGACTTCTTCGGTCGCGGCCTACCGGACGATGATATCTGAAGGGGCCCCGAAACCCGATTTTGTGGCGGGCCACAGTCTTGGCGAGTATTCGGCGTTGGTTGCGGCCGGTTCATTGTCATTAAGCGATGCTGCGCAAACTGTTCGGAAACGGGGAATGTTTATGCAGGCAGCCGTAGCGGCAGGAGACGGCGCGATGGCCGCGATACTTGGTTTGGATTTAGACGCTGTCGAAAAGGGGTGTGCCGAAGCCCGAAACGGGCAGGTTTGTTCGCCGGCAAATATCAATTCGAGAAATCAAATTGTCATCGCGGGTGATACGGATGCGGTTGAAAGGGCGTGCGGGATTCTCAAAGAGAGTGGCGCCCGACGGGCCATAAAGCTAAACGTCTCGGCCCCTTTTCACTGCGAATTAATGAAACCGGCGCAGGATAAGCTGGCTGAAGTGTTGGAAGAAATCGCCGTCAAGGATTTGAATTTTCCAATCGTTGAGAATGTGTCGGCGGCCAGGAACGATGAAAGTGATAGGGTGCGCCGCGCGTTAACGGTTCAGGTTTCATCTCCTGTCCGGTGGCTTCAATCGATCGAGTACCTGATCGAAAGCGGAGTCGAGACTTTTGTTGAGGTGGGAACGGGTAAGGTTCTATCGGGTTTGGTTCGACAGATCAGCCGAGACGTTCGCTGTTTTAACGTCGAGGATTCTGATAGCTTGAGAAATACTATAAATAATTTATAAGGAAATTAGGAGATATTATGTCAGAAGTTCAAGAGAAGATTAAACAAATCATTGTTGATGAGTTGGGAGTTGACGAAGCGGAAGTTACCGAAAACGCTCGCTTTATTGAGGATCTGGGAGCTGACTCACTGGATTTAGTTGAACTCGTAATGCGCTTTGAAGAGGAATTCGATATCGAAATTCCCGACGAAGATGCGGAAAAAATCCAGGGCGTAAAGGACGCCTATGCCTACGTTGAACAGCAGCAGAGTTAAACGTAGTATTTTAGCGGGTTCACAGTTCGGAGTGCCGGATTCCGTTGGTCGCCGAATTGCGAACAAACGTTTTTGCTAAGCCGTATTTGGAACATATGAAACGTCGTGTTGTAGTTACCGGTCTCGGGTTGGTTACGGCTTGCGGAAATGATGTCCGGTCAACCTGGGAATCGATGAAACGCGCCGAAAGCGGTGCCGATTTTATTAAAAAGTTCGATACCGGTGACTTTCCGGTCAGATTTGCCTGCGAGGTCAAAGATTTCGATCCGCAGGCTTATTTGGATAAGAAAGAATCCCGCAGGATGGGTGCGTTTACGCATTTTGCGATTGCCGCCTCTGATGAAGCAATAAAAGACAGCGGTCTCGAAATTAACGATTCAAATGCGGAGATGGTCGGGACTTATATCAGCTCGGGAATCGGGGATTTTTGGGCAATCGAACGCGAACATGAAAAGCTATTGAATTCAGGACCGGGAAGGGTTTCACCGTTCTTTATAGTCTCAGCGATTGTAAACCTCGCCTCGGGCAATGTCTCTATCAGGCACGGGGCCAAGGGGCCGAACTCGGCCACGGCTACGGCGTGTTCGGCCGGGGCGCACGCGATCGGAGATAGTTTCCGGATTATCGAACGGGGTGACGCCGATGCGATGATCTGCGGCGGCGCGGAGAGTGCGATTACGCCGATGTCGGTCGCGGGATTTGCCTCGATGAGGGCGCTTTCGACTAGAAATGACGATCCGGTAACCGCTTCGCGGCCGTTTGATTTGGACCGGGACGGATTTGTAATTGGTGAAGGCGCGGGAATCATGATTCTGGAAGAACTCGAACATGCCAAGGCTCGCGGCGCACGAATTTATGCTGAGATTGTCGGCTACGGAATGAGCAGCGACGCTTTTCATGTGACGATGCCGGATGAATCGGGCTCGGGTGCGATCCGGGTTATGAATAAGGCCATCGCCGATGCCGGAATCTCGCCCGAAGATATCGGCTATGTTAACGCGCACGGTACATCAACGCCTTATAATGACAAGTTTGAAACGATGGCGATAAAACAGGTTTTTGGAAAACACGCAAATGCCCTGGCTGTGAGTTCGACAAAATCAATGACGGGGCACGCATTAGGTGCGGCCGGCGGGATTGAAGCGGTATTCAGTGTCAAAGTCCTATCCGATAACATTCTGCCTCCGACGATCAATTACGTCACGCCTGATCCCGATTGTGATTTGGATTATGTTCCGAATGAAGCCCGTGATGCGGTAGTCGAATGTGTTCTTTCAAATAGTTTCGGGTTTGGCGGGACCAATGCGTGTTTGATTTTCCGGCGTTTTGAATAAATCAGTCACAGGCGTTTCCGCACAACCGGATATTAAGGGAACGCTTTAATTTTTGGATTACGAATGAATAGCCATTCATTTTGATCGGCGGTTACTTCGGGGTTGGGGCAGCGGTTTCGACCCGGAATCCGCAAAAAGCGGCGCTTTGATCATTAAAGCCTGCTGGGATAACTCACCGGAAGAACTGTTTACGGGGTCAGCAATATGAAGATAATAGTTTTGATGAAGCAGGTCGCTAACAAGGACGCGGTATTGCGCATCCGCGGCGACGAACAATGGATTGACGATTCAGATGTTTCTCAGCAGACAAATGAATCGGATGGATACGCGCTTGAAGAGGCGCTTCGTTTGAAAGAGGCTAAGGGTGACGGCGAAGTCATAGTATGTACGCTTGGCAAAACCGGCGCTAAGGCGGTTATAAAAGACGGTCTGGCAAGGGGTGCCGATCGGGGAATACATATCATTGTCGATGATGAAAACGCGCTCTCACCGTTTCAAATCGCCGCAACAATCGCCGATGCGGTTCGGGA
Source organism: Aridibacter sp. (assembly GCA_041576495.1). Taxonomy (GTDB): domain Bacteria; phylum Acidobacteriota; class Blastocatellia; order Pyrinomonadales; family Pyrinomonadaceae; genus Aridibacter. The sequence goes on from JBFGKW010000100.1 coordinate 7,576, forward strand.
TGAGGATCCGGATCTGATTTTTGGCGGGCTTCAGTCAGATGACGCGAGTTATGGACAAACGGGGGTTGTGCTTGCGGAGATGCTCGGGATCCCTCACGCGACGATTGTTATCGAACTTGACCGCGACAGCCTGGACGGATCGACGATCCGCATAAAACGCGAGCTCGAGAGCGGATGGTACCAGTGGTTTGAATATCAAATGCCCGCGCTTATGACGATCCAGTCGGGGATATCGCAGATTCGGTATGCTTCGTTAAAAGGAATAATGGCTGCCAAACGGAAAGAAATCAAAGAGTTGACTCCGGTCGTCAACGATTTCGAATCGGGTCAAAAACTTCAAAAGGTTTATCTCCCGTTAAAGACAAAAGAGACCCAACTGCTTGGAAATGGCGACGCCAAGGCCGGGGCAATCGAATTGATCGAGAAACTGAAAACGGAGGCGAGGGTTTTATAATGATTTTGGTATTTATTGAACACAAGGATTGTGTATTAAATAAGACTTCGCTCGAGGCAATTACTGCCGCTCAAAGCCTCAAAAAGGATTTGGGCATGGGGATAACTGCGGTCGTCGCTTGCGATAAGGATTGCCCGCTGGCAAACGAGATCGCGGGCTATGACATTAGCACCGTAATCTTGGCAAGAAACGATAAGCTCGGTAAATATACTCCCGACGGGTATACTGCGGCGCTTGAACAGGTAATCAAGAGCGAAAACCCGCAATACGTCATCATGGCGCACACTTATCAGGTGAGGGATTTCTGCCCCAAGCTGGCTACTCGATTTGAAAAAGAAATGCTGGGCGATTGCATCCGGTATAAAAACGAAGGAGGTAATCTTACATTTACCCGGCGGATATTCTTAGGGAAGCTCGATGCCGATGTGACGTTATCCGGCGGCGCGCCTCATTTCGTGACTTTTCAGTCCGGCGCGTTTAGGGGTGATGATGCGGCCAAAGGAAGTGCTGCGGTTGAAACGATGGAGGTTGAGATCGGTGAAATCCGGATGACACCGGAGGAACCGTTCCAGGAAGCGAAGGCATCCGTTGATTTGACCAAATCCGAGATCATTGTGGCGGTCGGCAGGGGAATCAAATCATTGGAGAACATCGCTGTCGCCGAAGAACTGGCAGAAGTCTTGGGGGCGGATGTGGCCGCTTCGCGCCCGATTTGCGATTCCGAGTGGCTGCCGATCGACCGGCAGATCGGATCATCGGGTCAGACCGTTGCGCCCAAGGTTTATATCGCGCTCGGGATTTCGGGCGCTATCCAGCATATCGTCGGTATGAAAAACGCCGACATGATAGTCGCGATCAATAAGGACAGCGAGGCGCCGATATTCGATATTGCTGATTATGGTATTGTCGGCGACTTGTTTGAAGCGGTGCCGGTGATGATCGAAGAGATTAGGAAAGCGAAAGGCTAAATCGTCCATAAAAAAACGAGCCGGCGCGGATCTGATATCCGGCCGGTTGTCTTTTTACCAAATCGAGGATTATTGGAGATACGTTTATCGAGTTTGGCAACCGCCCGAAGACTGTTGAAAGATATTAATCCAACACGTTAAGAAAATACTTGTAAAGTGTTGTCGACACAGAAGTTGTCAAATGCACCTGCTATGTGCAACTTAGCTGGTTGCGGCCGCGATCGCATCATCAAAAATCTCGACCGCGACATCGACATTTCCCTTGGTTAGAATCAACGGAGGCGACCAACGGATCACACTTTTTCCGCAACCGAGGATAATCAGTCCGCGGTTGAAACATTCCATTTCTACCCGGTCACGCATTTCCGGGTCTGGTTTCAGCGTTTTCATATTCTTAACGAATTCAACGCCGACCATCAGTCCGAGTCCTCGA
>JBFGKW010000101.1:0-9404 GCA_041576495.1 Aridibacter sp.
GGAAACGGCGAGACGCAGCGATAAACCACTGTTATCGATTTAATTAAAGTTCGAAACAATTTGCCAAGTGATTTTTCTACCGGCCCACGCATTTTACTTCTCCATTAAGTAAGAAACCCGACTAGTGTCATTACGACTATAAAAACGAGAACAAATACACCGAATAAGGTAAAAACCAATTTCAGTTTTCGGCTGCTGGTTGATTTGTTTATAAAAGGTACGATCAACCATAATAATCCGCCCGCCATAAAGGCCAGAACCCCCAAAACCTCACCATCGAATATCAGGATTTTTGCCGGGATATACTTGAGCGTTTGAAACATAAACAGAAAATACCATTCGGGTTTGATTCCCGCCGGCGCCGGCGAGAACGGGTCGGCTTTCGTCCCGAGCTCCCACGGAAATATCGCGCTGAGGGCAGCGAGAACGCCCAAGGCAATTAACCAGCCGATCAGGTCGCGCAAAGCGAAGTTGGGAATAAATTTCATTTTCTTTGTCGATTTCTCATCGACTCCCGGCGGAACACTCATCCCGTGCATCTGGACCAGCCAGATATGAACCGCCAGAAAAGCCGTAGTAAACGCCGGCAGCACCGCCACATGAAATCCGTAGAAACGAGTCAGGGTCGCCCCGGTTACCTCATCGCCTCCGCGCAAAAACCTGACCACCTCGCTGCCGACAAACGGAATTGCACCGGCGATTTCGGTGCCCACTTTTGTGGCCGAGAAAGCGAGCGCATTCCAGGGCAAAAGGTAACCGCTGAATCCGAAACAAATACAGATTAGGAATAAAACGAAACCTGTGACCCAGGTCATCTCACGGGGCGCGCGAAAGGCGCTCATAAAATAAACGCTGAACATATGTATGAACAGCGCCAGAATCAGTAGATTTGCCGACCAGCTGTGCACCGAACGAATCAGCCACCCGAATTCGACTTCGGTTATGATGAACTGCACGCTTTCGAAAGCGTTTTCGGCGCTTGGGCGGTAATAGAGGAGAAGCAGTATTCCGGTAACTACTTGAATCGTGAACAGAAAAAGCGTCATTCCTCCAAAGTAATACCAGATGGAATGGCGGTGAACCGGAACTTCCTTCTTTTTGGCAACTTCGGCAACCAGGCTGATCCCTAATCTTTCATCGATCCAGTTTTTTGCGCCTTCAAAATTCATCACATCTATCCCCGGGTGACGATTATTTCATCTCCCTTGACATTGACTTTGAATTCTTCAAGCGGACGCGGCGGCGGGCCGCTGACGTTCTTCCCGTTCAGGTCGTATATCCCGTTATGACAGGCGCAGAGAATATTCTTCTCGGCGGGCTGGTATTGAACGATGCAGTCGAGATGGGTGCAGGTGGCGGAAAGGGCTTTTAGTTCTCCTGTTTGAGTCCGTATCAGAATGCCCGGTTTGCTGCCGAACTTGAAGATCTTTCCGGAATTGACGGGAATCTCACTGGTCGTGCCCGCGACGACCGAGTTTTGCTGCGCTTCGATAACCCTCGGCGGTACCATAAACCTGAAGATCGGGTAAACGATAGCGGCCAACGTCGCAAACGCTCCCGTCCCAAGCAAATAATCAAGAAATTGCCGCCTTCCGACACTTTCCGGTTTTTCCTTTTCGCTTTCTTCGTTCACATTAACCTCATTGCCTACCGGATAAATCGAGGGCCGAAAGAATTAAGGCAAGCTGTTATTAGCAGCTTGCCTTAATTTCGCGGCCAACAATTACCCTTCCAGTCTTCGAGTATCCGCTTTGCTAATCATTCGCCGCATTTCATCCCCGTTAGCGATCCTTCGCACCTCCAAAGTAAAACCGAAGGGATATATAAGGAAGATGTGCCCGATAATCCTGATTGTTTTCAAACTTCTCATTGAAATTGTAATACTGATAGCCTACATTCCAATCGATGCTGTCGTTAATCTTAAAGATCAATCTAAACTCGGGCGATTGAAAATCGATCGGATAATTTCCCTCGATTACAGCAGGTGTGGTTGAAAACATGTCTCCGCTTCCGGTATCCTTCGATATCCGGTAAGCGCCGAAGAACGACACCCGTTCGTGCGGTCTGAACCAGCCGTCAAAATAACCGTAGTTACTGCGCAGCAGATATCGGCTGAGCCCTAGATTGACCGGGCCGAACCTCGGAAACCGGATGTCGGCTTCGCTCGTCAGACGGTTGTTAACATAACCGCCGTTTAACGTGACTTCGTTATTTGGCGTCCAGCTAAACGAACTTGAAAAAATCCTGCTCCTCGATTTTGCCCCGAGTTCCTGCGGCACCGCGGCGTCCGGGCGCGATGGATTGTCGTTGTTCTTGAGCTCGAATGAAAAATTGAACGAAAATTCGTCCGTCGGTTCAATCCGGTTGCGGATTCTCATCTGAGTAAAGTCGTAATTCGCAATTCTCGTAAATGCGTTATCCGCCTGACCGTGGTCGATGTCGAAATATATCGTCCATTTTCTAGGAATCGGCCGCGCCTTAAATCCGGCCAGCAGGCTGTGTGTCTTATTGGACGCGGTGTCTGAAGACCTTGACGAACCCTGCGTTATGGTATCAAGATCAAATCGATTCAACGTCACCTCCCGGTCTGTAAATCTATAACCAAGATAAAACGAGAAGAAACGATTGACATCATAGTCGCCTTCGATCGTGTTAATAAACCGGCGATAGTTGGTAAAGCGATGTATAAACTCACCTTCCAATCCCAACGGCAACGGTACTCCGCCCGACGTTGTCGAGTTAACCATTTCAAAATAATCTCCACCGCCGCTTATCCGGTAGGCTTGAAATCCGAATGTATTCGAAATCCTGAATTTGTCGCTCGCAAAGAGGGTCAATCCGAAATCGCCAAAGATGTTAGGCCGGTCGGCATCTCCGGAACCGTTAACCTCGTCCAGGATAATTCGATTACCGAACCTGTCCCTGCCGGTCAGCCTTTGCAGAAAACTAAACTCCGAGTTTGTATCCGAATAGACCAGGCGTCCGGTGAAGTCGACTCTTTTATCAAAATTTCGGTGAATCAAAAACTGGTGATAGTTTGTATGGCCCCAGGATGGAAGGTCCCGGCTAAGGGTCGATATCGATGCATTCGGATTCGGGTTGTTACCCAATTGCAGCGTATCGATCGAAAAGGTCGTCCGCTCCCGAAATCTCCGGTACCCTTCGGTGAATGAAATATCAAAGCCGAGGACTTTTAGATCAACCCCGAATCTCAAATCATCTGCATTTGTGCGGTATTCCGAATTAACCGGGAATTCGTCCCGGCTGAAATCATAGGTCACCATTTGGGGACCGGAATTTCTGTCAAATGAATATCCAAACCGAAAACTTACCGCCTCGTTTTGTGGCAAAATGGTCAGATCAAAATCACCGATATTATGATCCGTGTTTCGAGTATGCTGGTTCTTGGCAAAATTGAGCAGGCTATTGAAATACTGGAAGCGCCTGACGGTCGAATTCAGTTTATACCATCCGACCTTTTCGACGTTTACGCGGGCATAGCCGTTCCGGTCCGCGTTCCATCCGCTCCCCATTATGAGCAGCGTATCGAATGGTTTTCGGTCGGAATCGGCGGCAGTCGCCAAAAATGTCGAATCAAACAGCCGGGCCCCGGCTTTGTAATTCAAGTCGCTTCGAAATTTATTTTCATTACCGTCGAGATCGCGGAAACGATACCCGACTTCGATACTCGATTTAAATTCGTAACCGCCGGTCGTTGTTTGCGCGGTTTTTGTCGATTTTGAGGTCTTGTCAGATGAAGTTTCGGCTGAAACCGAGGTTTCCTGCACTCCCGTGCTTACGGCTGGAGAATCTTGCGCCGCTAAACCGGCGCACAGCAATCCCATACAACCGAAAAAATTAATGATTATTGTCAGGATTTTATGTGTTTGTACTTTCATAGCTGTTTCCTCGTTAAAAACAACTCACTATCTAAAGAAGACATGGTTTGTGTTAGAGCCGTGAATCTTGACATGGCAAGTTGTACAATCTGCGAATCTGGAAGTCGAAATATTGTGAAAACCGGGTGCGTTCGGCGCCAAATTGTCAAAGATTGCGCTGTGACATTCGAGGCATAATTGCCGCACCTGATTTCGTTTGAGCATCTTGGGATTGGACGAGCCGTGTGTGTTATGACAAGTCGCGCAACCTTCTACCGTAATCGGTAGGTGCTCATAAACAAATGGTCCTTGTTTTTCGGTATGACATTTCACGCATGCGACATCAGCTCCGACAGAAAGCCTCGCGTTTTTGAGTTCAAAGGTTCCGTGGGCGTTATGACAATCGCTGCAGTTCATTTGTCCTTCCATCACCTTGTGATGAAACGGCTGACTAAACTGAGCTCTTGTTGAGGTATGGCAGCTCATACAAAGTTGAGGTTCGCTGACTTTTAACATCGCCAGGGTTCCCGTACCCGGCTTATAGTCAGAATCGATTGCCGGATTTGACGCCGAACCGATCTGAGTTGCGTGCTTATCCGCTCCGTGCGCGGTATGGCAATCGGTGCAGCCGACGTTGTTGCGTAAATGGTCGCTGCGTCGAAAACTGCTATGTTCTTCGCTGCTTGAATGACAAGTCAGACAAGTTTCCGATATTTGTTTTGCTGATTTATCCTTGAATGAGATTATTTTTGTTTTGTCTCCGCCCCCTTCTACGTGAGCCGCTCCGGGTCCGTGACAGGATTCGCAGCCCTGGACCTTATCCTTCCAGCTATCAACCTGTGAAAGTTTGGCATGCTTTGTTGTTGAAAAACTATCAAACTGTTCTTCATGACACGCCTTACAGGTTTCGCTGCCCAGATAGTCGTCCTGATCGCCGGACATTATGACCGGGGATTCATCCGCTTGGTTTCGGCCGCCAAAACTCGACACCTTTGATTGGGTGTCGATCATCAGCCAAAGTATCAAGAAAACCGCCCATACGCTTAAGGTTGCGATTTTGATGATTTTTTTCGAGTTCATTATGCGCCTCCGTTTTTCTCCGGTCGTTTGAGTAGTTAAAATGCCGGAGTAAATCTCTCCGCTAAAGTGATTCTAAACTATTCAAAATTGGCGGGTCTGTGAGCGATATCACGGGTTAATGTGACACGCATCACACATGGTTTATAGATTCGTTAAGATGTTGAAGATGAAAGCATTTGATAACTTTTCTGCAGGTTGGCGGCAAGCAGTTTTAAAAGCCGAAAAGATACCGCCGATTCGTCTTGGAGAAATCGTCTTAAATCGTCTTTTCGGATTACCTCAAAAAGACAAGGTGAAGTAGCCGCGACCGTCATCTGATACGGAATCGCAGAAACAGTTTCGGAAAGGCCGCAAATTTCATTTTGATCAACCCGGCGCGATACTGCGACGCCGGCTAGTTCCGGATTCAAAATCTGAAGCGCCTCGCCTCTGATCAGGATGTAAATGCAGCAGGCAAGTCTGCCCTGGGAATAGACGATTTCACCATTTCCGAGCCTTCTCGGTTTTTTGATCAGATCAAAACTCTGGAGAGTGTGGAGCGGAAGGTCGTGAAACAGACTATTGGCGCTAAGAGGATAAAAAGGGAAGTTAGCCGAAACTGGTTTTTTATCTCGAAGCATCGGGTTTTACCAAGCGTCCGAACTAGAACCGATGCTCTCACCTTAGAAATTCAGAACATAGGACACAAATCACACCTTACTGTGATCAGCGTCACAAATTCATCAATTCTTATCACTATCTCCAATTTCCGCCGATAGATTTTTCTTGCCGTGGATGACAAGTCTTGAACCCTTAAGTGAGATCAAATTTTTCTCTTTAAACGATTTTAGGAGCCGGGTTACGGTCTCTCGCGAGGATCCGATCATTTCGGCGATTTCCTCGTGGGTGTAAGTCATTTTCATTTGAATGTCATCGGAGACGTCCGAATGCGCCTTGCACCATCCAAGAAAAAGCTTGGCCAGTTTATCACTAACCGAGTTCGACAATCCGAGAGAACAAATCTGTAAATACGCAGTGTTGTAGTTCTCGCTAAGTTGTTGTAACGCGCTAAAGCAAGCTTCGGTATTATCGCGGAGAAACGTGAGGAAGTCTTCGTTTCGCACAAAATTCGCCTGGCAAGGCTCAATAATTTCGGCCGTTGCGGTGTGAACGGAATTAGAAACTGCCGAGGTCAAACCCAGTACTTCACCCGGTTCGGCGACATGCAGAATAATGAGTTTTCCGTCCTTTGAACAACTCGACAGTTTGACGCGCCCCTGACACAGAATGAAAACGCCGTTTGAGGGCTGACCTTCCATAAAGAGCGTGGTGCCTTTTGGATAGGCGTTGGTTATCTTCAGAGACTCAAAAATCCGCAAATTCGTATCGCGCAAATTGCAAAAAAAGCCATCCGAACGATGTTCGCATTCTAAACATTTATGTTCGACTCTGAGACCCTCAAGGTCGTTCATTCTTCACCCTGCCTGAGAAAATTTTATGAAAGTTACTCATTGATACAACTTTACTATGGAAATCCAATATAATCCAATACAACTAAAACTCGAAAGCCGGCTCCGGATTCGTCAGAAAAGTCGAAGATAATGGAATAAAAAGGTCGATTTACAATGATTAAAATATTTTGGATCTATTCCGTCAACGGTCTCTCGGGTTCTGCCAATTTCCGCCGAAGTTATTAGTAGACCATCCTCGTTTTTATCGTCCCGTCAATATTCTTAAGGATTTCAAACGCTTTGTTTGAGATCTCGCGGTCAATATCGAGAATGACATAGCCGATCTCGTCGTTGGTCTTCAGGTATTGTCCCACGATGTTGATTCCGCTTTCAGACAAATCGGCATTTATTTCGCTCAGGACTCCCGGTTTATTCTTGTGAATGTGTAGTATGCGGTGCGTATCGTCCCGAGGCGACAGGCTCACTGCGGGAACCGTGTGTGAATCGGTTGTTGTTCCTAATTCGATATAGTCGATGAGCTTCGTGGCTGCATCCATTCCGATACTTTGTTGTGCCTCGTGAGTCGACCCACCGATATGAGGGGTTAGTATGACGTTGGGGAGCTTCTGCAGGACCGATTTGAATTTATCCCCTTTTTTTTCAGGTTCTTCAGGAAAAACGTCGACCGCCGCCCCACGAAGCCTGCCGTTTTCAATGCATTTTTTAATGGCGCTCAGATCGACCACGTCGCCGCGGGAGTAATTGACAAGGATCGAGCCGTTTTTTAATTCTCGGACCGTTTTGCCGTTGATCATGTTCCGGGTCGTTTTGTCGGATGGGACGTGGAGGGTCACGATGTCAGACTCATTCAATAGTTCCTTGAGGCTCTTTGCCCTGGTCGCATTTCCGTGGGGGAGTTTTGTGACGATATCAAAATAGACTACATTAAGCCCCATTGCCTCTGCCAGGACCGAAACCTGCGACCCGATATTTCCGTAGCCGACTATCCCGACCGTTTTGCCGCGTAGCTCGTGAGAACCGACTGCGTCCTTAAGCCAAACTCCCTTATGGGCAGCATTATTTTTGTCCGGAATTCCCCGTATCAGCATCACGAACAGGCCGATCACCAGTTCGGCGACCGAGCGGGTATTGGAGTAGGGCGCGTTAAAGACCGCGATTCCGCGTTTTGTTGCGGCCTCTAAATCGACTTGATTGGTCCCTATACAAAAGCATCCGATGGCAAGAAGTTTATCGGCCGAGCCCAGAACTTTTTCGGTGATCAGGGTTTTCGAGCGTATTCCGAGCAGGTGGACGCCCTTTATTTCCCGAGAAAGTTCATTTTCGCTCAATGCTTTAGGGAGTATTTTGATATTCGTGTAGCCATTGTTTTTAAGCTCGGCAACTGCCGCTTGGCTTACATTTTCGAGGAGCAAAATCCTGATTTTTTTTCGGGGATAAGACGTTTGTTGGTTTGGCATAAAATGGAGATTCTAGCAGAATTCGTGAAACTGTTCGGCCGGAGGAGCAAACGTATAGCCGCGCCGTTTACGGCGTGGCTAATATTTCTTCGACCAACGGGCCATTCGTGTGTGTTTCTGCATTCTGACCACTGACCGCTGCTCACAGCTCACTGCTCAGTCACTACATATGGATCGTCAGGCCGTGAACGCCTTCCGCGGCTTCCATCATCGATTCGGAAACGGTCGGATGGGCATGGATCGTTCTTCCGAGTTCATCGGCGGTGGTTTCAAGCGCCATCGCGACGCAGGCTTCCGCCAGTAATTCGGTGGCATGGGGCCCGATAATATGAACACCCAGCACTTCGTCATACTTCGTTTCGCTGACGATCTTGATAAACCCGTCGGTTTCATGGAGAATTCTCGCTTTTCCGGATGCGGAAAAGGGAAATTGGCCGATCTTGACGTCATATCCGGCCGCCTTGGCTTTCTCCTCTGACATTCCGACTGACACAACTTCCGGATCGCAATAGGTGCAATTCGGAACCAGGTTCTGGTTGATGGCCTCGACCTTTTTCCCGGCGATTTTTTCGACAACCAAAATTCCTTCTTTTGACGCCAGGTGCGCCAGCCAGGCGGTTCCGATAATATCGCCGATGGCGAAGACATTTGGCTCAGCGGTTTCGCAAAATTCATTGACCTCGACCACTCCGCGTTCGGTCACCTTGACCTTTGTATTTTCGAGTCCCAGATTCTCAAGATACGGCATCCGGCCGATCGCGACCAAAATCATTTCCGCTTCAAGATTGACGGCTTTTCCCTTCGAATCCTTACCGGATACCTTGACCGAGTTTTTCAGCTTCTTCATCGTGTCAAGATTGACCCCGGTCAGACAGGTGATTTTTTGCTTCTTAAACGAACGTTCAAGCTGTTTTGAAACGTCCGCATCTTCTAGCGGAACGATCCGGTCAAGCAGCTCGACAACCGTTGTTTCAGCGCCAAATCGGGCATAGACACTTGCGAATTCGACCCCGACGGCGCCGGAACCGATGACAACCAGCGATTTTGGAACCTTTTCGAGCTCGAGGATATGATCGGAATTTACTACCTGCTTTCCGTCCGTCTCAAATCCGGGAATCGGGCGAACGACGGAACCGGTCGCGATGATAATGTTCTTGGTAGCGATCGTCTCGGTTTTCCCGTCGTTTAAGGCGACTTCGACCTTGCCCGGGGCGGCGATTTTTCCAAACCCGTTAAAAACCGTCACCTTGTTTTTTTTCATCAGATACGAGACCCCGGCCGAGTTTTTGGCAACGACATCGGATTTGTACTTTTGGACACCGGTCCAGTCATAGCCGAGGTTATCGACCTTGAGCCCAAAGTCTTCGAAATGCCCCGCTTTTTGATAAAGGTGGGCTGCGTTGAGTAACGCTTTGGTCGGAATACATCCGCGGAGGCCGCAGGTTCCGCCGAGGCGGCCGCCGTCTTCCTTTTCGACCAGCGCCACTTTGAGTCCCATTTGAGCCCCGCGCACAGCTGCCACATATCCGCCCGGTCCC
>JBFGKW010000102.1:0-9338 GCA_041576495.1 Aridibacter sp.
CACCTTCATCACAGGCGGATGTATGAGTGGCGGACCTTCAACGGCTGCTAATGACAGAGAAGTATTGGTCTGTTTCTAAGCGCAATCAGGTAAACCGGCAACTGCCGTAAGTAATCTACTGATTTGAGCGTGTGCTATGACGGTCAGCCCGGTTCGCCCTCTGGACGAAGTACCAGGAAAAAAAGAAAAGCCCGACCTTATTGGTCGGGCTTTTCTTTTTTATTAAATTGGCTCCACAGGTAAGACTCGAACTTACAACCCTTCGGTTAACAGCCGAATGCTCTGCCATTGAGCTACTGTGGAATAAGCTGTCCGCCTTCCTTAAAAAGGCGAATCAATTTTATAACATTGCGGGATGGAGATTGCAAATTTGTTAGGCGGGCGGTTAAGGGTAATTGGTAAAAGGTATTTGGTGATTGGTAGTTGGTAATTCGTGATTCGCTGGATTCGTAATCAGAGATGCCTGATTCGCCGCAACGTTTTGACATTGCTGTTTAATCCCGCGTTCGGTACGCTAACCGGAAAGGCACGACGCGATGGAACTTTCCGTAATAATTCCAACCCTTAATGAAGAAGCGACGATCGATAAAACGCTCGACGCGCTTTCGCGACTGGTCAACGTCGATGAAATCATCGTCGTCGACGGGGGAAGCACGGACCGGACCGTGGAGATCGTCGAGAAATACGAAATGGTCAAGAAGTTCGAAATCGTCAGGATGGGGAAAGGAAACCGTGGAGCGCAGCTCAATCAGGGGGCGAAATCTTCAAGCGGGGCGACCCTGTGGTTTGTCCATGCGGATACGCGGCCGCGGCAGGGCTCGGGCGGGCAGATCAAGCGGTTTATGAACTACCCCGATGTGGTCGGCGGAAACTTCGATATCATTTTTTCGGGCGAGAGATTCTGGGCGCGGTTTATGACCTGGCTCTATCCGCTGTTGAGGGGCTGGGGGCTGGCCTACGGCGATTCGGCATTTTTTGTTCGGCGGGAAGTCTTTGAAAAGATGGGCGGATTTCGCGATTATCCGCTGTTTGAGGATGTGGATTTTTACAAGCGACTCAGGAAACGCGGGCGGTTTGTAAACATCCACCTGCCGGTGACGACCTCTTCGAGACGTTTTGAGAACAGTTCGTTTTTGTGGACCTTTACGAAATGGAGCATCCGGCAGGGACTCTACTGGGTGGGTGTGCCCCCAAAAATTCTGGGAAAGACCTACCGGGAGATAAGATAAGAGCCGAAGCGGGAAGCCCGAAGCGGGAGTACTGAGTACTTAGTGCTGAGTTCTGAGATAGGAAACATGCAGAAACCCGCACGAAGCAAGGGTGTCAAACGGTCATTGACCATTGACCATAGGCCGCCTGGCGTATTGATTACCGCGAATTACGAATTGCTTCCCGCAACCATTGGAGTTGTCGGCCGTCTTTCTGAGTACTTGCGCCGCTAGCGGAAAACATGCAGAAACCCGCACGAAGTAAGGGTGTCAAACGATGCCATTGACCATCAGAGAACCGCACGAAGTAAGGGTGTTATTACCCGGTACTTATTACCTCTGCACATTACTTCGAAAGCAGCCATTTCTTCATTTCTGCGCGCATCTCCTGAGTGATTTCGTGGCCGGCGTCGTATTTCTTCGTTTCGCAGTTTGGCAGGTAGTCATTCAACCTCTCGACGTATGACCGGAATTTTTCGGGCGGATAAAAGACGTCCTTGTCGCCGTATAGGTAGAGCACATCGGCCCGGGTCGGGCTGTAATCGCCATTTGTCCCGAGATCCGACGGAATCCCGCCGCAGACGCCGATGATTCCCTTGAGCGCTCCCGGATGGGTAAAGGCAAAGCGGAAGTTGAGCGCGCACGCCTGAGAAAACCCGTAAAGGAAAACCCTTTCTTTATCGATTCCCACTTCGGATGAAAGCCGCTCGATGACGTCCAGCACAAACTCCTGGTGGAGCGCGACGCTTTCTTCCGGTTTGAAATCGTTAAGCCACCCAAACGCTATTTTGTACTCGCCTCCTTCGGCCTCACGCCAAAATCTGTTTGGGGCCTGGAGCGACGCGATGACGAAATCCTTCGGGGCGATGAGTTTGGCCTCGCGCATCATATAGTTCTTGTGGGCGGCGTAGCCGTGGACCGAAATAAGGAGCGGTGCGTTTGGCTGGCGTTTCTCGGGAAGGTGGAGGTCGTAATAGAGTTTTATTTCAGCGGTCACTGAGAGATCGGTTTTTTGCATGGGCCAATCTTAGCAAAACGGGGGGTAATTCGTAATATGCGAAAATGGTAATTGGTAGCGGGTAACCAGATGGGTTCAATGGTTAATGCTCAATGATCAATGTTCTACACACTCCCTGGCGGTCGTGTTTCTCCCTTATGGTCAATGGTCAAGATACACCCTTACTGCGTGCGGGTTTCTGCATAAAGGCTGGCTGTTCAATGGTCAGTGATCCATGGCGAATGTTCTACACACTCCCTCCCGGTCGTGTTTCTGACTGATGGTCAATGGTTAAGATACACCCTTACTGCGTGCGGGTTTCTGCATAAAGGCTGGCTGTTCAATGGTCAATGGTCAATGTTTGACCCGCTCCTAGCTCGCTCGCTTAATCCCGTATCGGTCGATTTTCATATACAGGCCGCGGCGGGTCAGGCCGAGTTCCTTCGCCACCCGGGTGATGTTTCCATCGTTGCGGCGCATGGAGTCGAGGATCATCTGGGTTTCGAGTTCGGAGACTGCCTCTTCGATGGTAGTTCCGTCAATGCCGACCGAAAACATTCCCGCTGACCCGGTGTTAGACAGGATCGGTTTTACGTTGCCGCTTTCGTCAAACGTCTTTTGGACCGGTTTCTTTTTGAGCTCCGGCGAAATGTGATCGGGCGTGATCACTTCCCCGTCTTTGGCCCGGGCGACGATCCGCTGAATTTCGTTGCACAACTGGCGGACATTTCCTTCCCAGTCGGAAACCATCAAGAGATCGATCGTCTGCGGCTTGATGGTGATGCCTTCCTTATTAAAACGCGATGAATAATGGTTGATATAGTACTTGACCATCGGTTTTATTTCCGAACGTCGCTCTCTCAGAGAAGGTACGCGGAGTCGTACGACATTGATCCGGTAGAACAAATCCTCGCGGAACAATCCCTGTTTTACCTTTTCCTCGAGATCCATATTGGTAGCCGCGATGACCCTTACGTCGACCTTGAACGGCCGTTTTTCACCAAGCGGCTGAATCTCGCCTTCCTGCAGAAACCGGAGCAGTTTCGGCTGGACGTCGATCGGCAGATCACCGATTTCATCAAGCAGGAGAGTTCCGCCGTCAGCCGTCCGGATCATTCCCGGGGAATCGTTGGCGGCGCCGGTAAAGGCGCCCCGTTTGTAGCCGAAAAGATGGCCTTCGGTCAGCTCCTTGGGAACAGCGGTGCAGTTGAATGGAACAAATACCTTGTCTTTGCGCGACGATACGCGGTGAATTGCCCTTGAAACCAATTCTTTGCCGGTGCCCGATTCGCCGGTGATCAATACTGTCACATCCGAATCGCGAATGCTGTATACTTCCTCGACGAGGGCCGTCATGGCCGGTGAAGAATGGATGAAGCCGGGCATCATACTTTGAGAAATAAGAGGATTGGCATCTTTTTCGACCCGCACGTCGCCGTCGTGCAGCCGAAGTTCGCAGACTTCCATGCCGAGTTCGACGATCCGGAGCAGCGGTTCGATATCTCCGCCATTTTCAAGCGCTGCCGTGTATTTCGGAAATATATACAAATAGGCGGCCGGGGCATTCGGAGGGAGCAAGGAATAAACTTTTGCATTTTTTGTTTTGGCAAATCGGGTCAGATCGGCGCTTCCCACGGCCTCCTGCAGTTCTTTGACGATCTGGTTGCTTTCAACAGGTGTATAGCCGTGGGTGAGATACGGCCGAAATCCTTTTTCGCCGCCTGTTTCAACGACAATCATCCGGCTGGCTTTGCTTTCCTGCTGCAGAATCGCCACCAGTTCCCGAAGGAGCAGTTCTCTCGAGGCCGTCGCTTCCGCCAGGCGCTGCATCAGCAGCTGGGTATTGGCCGATTCGGTTTTCCCGGTTTTTACCTTCTGATCCGCGAGTCCCTCGATCTTTTTCTCTGCCCCAAGGTACAGCTTCTTGATGCCGAGTTTCCTGAATATCTCGCTCGCCTTTACAAAATGGGCGGCGGCTTCTTTCGAATCGGAACCCGAAAATGTCTCGCCGAGCAAAAAGTGTAGCAGCGCAATGTGATAGAGATCTTCCCGGGCTTCAAATATCGTCAGGCTCTTGCGAAAGTGGTTGACGGCCGATTTCTGATCACCGGATCGATATGCCATCAGACCGCGAATCCGGGGGATGTTTCCGAAAACAAAAAAGTCCGTTTCGGGATCATCGGCTTCAATCGCTTCTAATTCCTTCTCACATTTCGCGGGCTGATCGTTTTCCAGATAGGCTTCTGCCAATATCAAACGGATCAGGTTTGTAAACTCCAATTCTCCAATCCGTTTACCGATTTCAAGCGCTTCGTTTGCCGTTTCGATCGCCCCGTCGGGATTATCTTGGGCAAGTTTTGCCCGCGCCAGGCCGCGCAGATTCTGGATCAGGTACCAGTCGTTTTCCTGTTCGCGCGCAATTTCAATCCCGCGGCCCAGCAATTCGGCCGCTTCCTCAATTTCGCCTTTTAATAATTTGAGTTCACCGAGCGAATCATATATCCCGGCGATATGGGGATGTTCGATTTCTTCTGCGATCCCAAGCGAGGTGTCGATCGCGTTTTCCGCACCGACCCAATCGCCGAGGAGCATCAGGCTGACACCGAGATCATTGTAGGCGAAAATGAGTTGAAGCTGATTTTCGGTTTGCGTCAGATATTCGATCGATTTTTCGAGACATTCGATCCCTTCTTTTGGCTGCTGTAGCGACCAGTGGACGGAGGCCATATCGGCAAAAACGCGGCCGAGAATGACTGGGTCCGGGTCTTCACCGACCATCTGGGTCGCCAGATTAAAATAGTTTAGGGCTTTTTTTTGGCGGCCGTTGAGCAGCGAGAGGCTGCCGAGCTGATAATAGGCACGGGCCATACCGCGTGAATCGGCGATATTTCGAAAATGATCGAGCGCGGTTTCGGCATCGGCAACCGCATCTTCAATTTCGCCAAGTTTTTTGTTGATCCTGGCGCTCGTCAAATAGAGTGCCGCCCGGTAGTCTTCGAGATCTTCCTCTTCGGCTTCCTCGAGCGCATCCCCGATCAATGACCGGGCCTCAGGCGATTTTTCGGCATTGTTGAGCGAAACGGCAAGTTGGTTTTTAACCAGCAGCCGTGCATCCGGGTCAAGGTTTTTAAAGCTCTTGCCGTCGGAATATCTTTCAAGGACGCCCAGTCCCTCCCGATACCGGCCCCGGATTTCCTGGGTCATCGAATAAAGCGCGTCGAGCTTTGCCTGCTGATGAAGATTGAGTTCGTGCGAATCGCGGATATGTAGAATCGTCTCTTCGGCGGAGGCAGCCAGCCCCTCATCGATTTCTTCGCTTATTTCGAGTATGCGTTCGATGAATTGATCGGCGCTCAGCTTTGTTTTTCTTGGCGAAGACTTCCCCGATCCCGTTTTTGACGCGGTCGTGTTTTTTGTCTGGCCGGTTTTATCCGAAACCCACTTATTATTCATTATTTGATAATTTTAGAAATCACCAATCAACCAATTATTTCAATAATTTAGAAGAAAGGCGGCGACGGATGAATTTTGCCGAAAAAACTGTCGAATCTGATTACTGCTAAGCGACAATTTATCAAAAAATACGGCCCGAGTCCATCAAAAGTGTAAACTTAGTATGCACTTTTCGAAATGGTCTGAAGCGGGAAAACACGGGTGCGGCCTGCTGCCTTACTGAGACGGATTAATGTGTTTTTATCAAAAAACTCCCATTTTTCTTCGATAAATTCGGGTTGAATGAGGGGTCGTGTTCCATATACGCCTTCCATTTGGCGCGGAATCGCGAGGTTTCGGCGGTCGATCCCGGCGTACCCGGAGTAAGCGGTTTCGAAGGGTCTATCTGATGGAGTTCGGCATAGGGGGTCCAGACAACACGCAGGTTTTGCGATCTTAGCTTTAGACAATAATCGACGCCGTAATACTTGTTTGGAAAATTAACGGAATCAAACCCGCCTGTTTCCGCAAAAAGGTTACGCCTCGTCACCAGGCACGAAACCGATACAGCGGAGTAGTTGTTTATGATCCGGTTGCGCGTCAGGTAGCCATCACGCTCGCGCGGACACCCGTAGTGCGCGATTGCAGCCGCCCGCCCGACTCCGATCAGCAATCCGCCGGCAACCACGGTGTCATTTTGCCCGAGAATTTTTGCCCCGACCGCGCCGATCTCGGGCTGGACCGCAAAACTGACCAGTTCTTTCAGCCAGTCTTGCGACGTCGGCCGCAGATTGCCGCCGAGAAAACAGAGAATATCGCCGTTTGTTTCCGATACTGCCCGGTTGTATGCCGCGGCCCCGTCATCCCCGTCTTCTGAAGGCGCACTTTTCAGCAGCAGCGTGCCGTCCATTTCATCCTCGAATTTTCGCATTTGGGATTCGGAACAAATGACGGCGATTTCAAGATTTGAGTAGTCGGTTTTTTCGGCGAGTTCACGGGCCGCGTCTACGGTAAGTCCGGGATCATCTGAGGCAAAGCGAAGAACGGTAACTTTAGGGAGGTTGGGCGGGAGTTCGTAGCGCACCCGGTGAAGCGAATGGATTGCGGGGACGACTTTTGCCTTCTTTCCAAGCCTTTCGAGATGTTCGCCGATCGCCTTGCGAGCGGTGTCGTGGGCGTAGGGTTTGGCATCGCTGCTGCGGGCGACCGAACCGCGGATGACGCGCCAGTGATAAAGAATCCGGGGAATGTGCCGGATTTGCGATTCGTCAATCTGCTCGATCACGCGAAGCGCCAGATCGTAATCCTGGCTTCCCTCATACCCGATTCGAAACCCGCCGATCCGCCGCAAAAGATCGGTTCGAAAGGCCGATAGATGGGTGGTTATGTTCGACGAATAAAAATGGTCGGGGCTCCAATCCGGTTTGAATTTGGGACCAAACCGCCGTGCCTTTTCGTCAATCAAATCCTCATCGCTGTAGATCAAACCGGCGTCCGGAAAATCGTTTATTTCACTGGCGATATAAAAAAGGGCGGCAGGAGCAAGTTTATCGTCGTGATCGAGCAGCACAGAGAATTCGCCGGTTGCCAATTCAAGCGCCGAATTTGACGCCGCTGAGATATGACCGTTTTCCGGCCGGAAAACCACCTTTATGCGATCGTCATTTTTGGCGTAATCTTCCAGAATTCGGCGAAGGTGCGGACGCGGAGAGCAGTCATCGGCGATACAGAGTTCCCACTCTTGATAGATCTGATTCTTGACCGATCCGATCGCGAGTCTGAGCCATTTTTCTTCGATGTCGTATACCGGGAGGAGAACGGAGATCAAGGGCTTTCTGCCGAAATTCTCGATACTTGACTGAAGGGTTTCACGGGCCCTGGGGGTCAGGGTGTCGAAATTCCTGATCCACTTTTGGTATCCAATCCTTTCCTTTACAGAAATAAAATGACTTTTGAGACGGGGGTTTAAGCCTGATAATCCATATTTCAGCCAAATCCTGAAATCGATTTTGACTTTATCCAGTAAATTCATCCAACTAATCTTTGGTCTTTTTACCTATCATCGGGGCAGCATCGTCATAATCTTTACCCTCAAATCTGTTAGTTCCCGCTTTTTCCCGGGTCGGTATTCACTTTGAAATCTCAGTTTCCCAATTTAATATCGGCCTCACGATTCCGTCCATCTGGCCGGCAAAATCACCGCGGGCAGAATCGCCGTCGAGCGAATCGGAGACCAAAAATGCCACCGCATCGCGTTCGTTAAAGTGCACATTCAGCGGCTCATAGGTTGTCAGCGCTACGCCGACGTAAAAATTCCCCTCGGCCAAAAAGTTTTCCGGGATGACGGCGCGGCTGGTATAGGTCCCGACCAATCGCGGCTTTCTACGCCAATTATCATCGAGGTCCTTGGAAGTAAACAGGCAGGTGTTTTCCTCATTAAATAATTGAAAACTCGGCATCAATACCTGGCCCTCCCGCAAAACTTGATAGGTCATTTCGACAAAGACCGGCCGCCGGATATCAAAAGCCGCGTTTCCATCCCTGCTTTCGTCATACACCCTGACGCTTCGAAGCCGGGCGATATCGTTTCCAGGCGCTTCCTGCAGCGATTGCCAGGCTTTTTGAGACGAGGTTTCGGTCTGTGAATTGAGATAATTGCTGACGACGTCGTTGGCCGCCGAATCTTCTGCGAGCCGGCCTTTTTCGATCCACAACGCCCGTGAGCAGAGCCTGGTTACGGCCTGCATATTGTGCGAGACAAAAATGATTGTCCGGCCGTGCTCGCTGATGTCGCGCATCTTGCTCAAACATTTTCGCTGAAAAGCCAAATCACCGACCGCCAGGACCTCGTCGATCATCAAAATTTCCGGCTCCAGGTGCGCGGCGACGGCAAACGCGAGGCGCATATACATTCCCGTCGAGTAAAATTTTATCGGCGTATCGAGAAACTTTTCGAGTTCGGAGAACGCGACTATCTCGTCAAATTTTTTGGCGATTTCGGATCGTTTCATTCCGAGGACGGCGCCGTTTAAGTAGATGTTTTCGCGTCCCGAAAGCTCCCGGTGAAAGCCCGTCCCGACCTCGAGCAGGCTGCCGGTCCTCCCGCGCAGCGTTGCTTCGCCGGTCGTCGGTTTGATGATCCGCGAGAGAATTTTGAGAAGTGTCGATTTTCCGGCGCCGTTGTTTCCGATGAGCGCAACCGTCTCGCCTTCTCTGACGGTAAAATTGATATCGTCGAGTGCCCACAGCACCTTCTCATCCACCGGTTTTGTTTTGGTAAACCTGAGCGAACTCAAAAAAAGGTCACGCAGCGTGCTGGCCTTTTGCCGCCCGCGCAAAACGTATTTTTTTGAAAGATTGTTTACCTCAATTATGTTCATTTAACCGATACATCGGGCATTGATCATTGACCACTGACCGCTGACGAACGCCCATTGACCATTGACCACTGACCATTGACGTTCAGTGCTTTGGGTGACACGCCTTCTGACGTGCGTTTCAGCCAGTACCCCAACGTGGGAAGTACACACTCCCTAGCGGTCGTGTTTCTGCCTGTTTTCCCGTCTCGGCACTCCGCACTCCCGTTTCGGGCCGGCACTCAATTCTATGATATGAACACCCTTACTGCGTGCGGGTTTCTGCAACCTCTGTCTGACCACCGACACCTCCTGTTACTGCTACACCGACACCTCCTGTTACTG
>JBFGKW010000103.1:0-9137 GCA_041576495.1 Aridibacter sp.
AAACGCATAAGCTGAAGTTATGAAATTAAAAAGTAAAATCGTTGTTCTATCACTATTGCTCTTTATCGCGGCGTTGGCAGCGCCGGCACAGAAAAAACCGGATGTAGAGGTGATATCCGACCGGGATCAGCTAAAAGCGATCGTTCCCGCCAGTTTTTATTTTGCGGGTTTGAGCGGAGGCACGCAGATTCGAAATTCCGCCGTCGCGAAATTCGGCGAAAAACGGTTTGTGATATCCGGGCTGGTTGACGTTTCGGGTTACTCAACCGAAATCAGCGGTGTTTATGAAGGATTTCTGATCACCGATTCGCCGATCAAAATCGGTGACAAGAATCTGGAACTCGGCGCTTACGGCATCGGATTTGCGCAAAAGGGAGAATTAAACGTGTTTGATATCAGCGGCAAGAAAGTTCTTACCGTCGGCACGACAAAAGATCCGGGAATGAGGCGTCCGCGCCCGCTGATGATGACATCCGACGCCGGCGGAGTCAGGCTCTATAAAGGGCGCGATTATGTCTTGATATCGCCGAACTAAACCCTAGACGGTTCGAGATCAGCCGGTTTCTAGCCAGAAACGTCAGTCGATCCGCAAATATTGGTCGAGCATCAAATTTGCTCGACCCGTTCCCAATTTCCGCTCTCGGCCGCTCGAAAGACCGCATCGATGACTGCCGCGTTTTCGAACGAGTCTTCGAGTGAAATGGGTTGGTTTGAGTTTTCGAGTATCGCTTTTGAAAGCAAATCGAACTGAATCATATATTGATTTGCAGCCTCAATTTCAATCGTCTCGATGTTCCCGCCGTACAAATCCGATCCGTCATCGACAAAGATTTTTGTCGGTGAATCCAAAGGGATATTAAACGGGATCTGCACTTCAATCCGGCCCTTGGTACCAAAAAAATGCATCCTCTGATAAGGCACGAGTTGCGTTGAACACGTAAATGCCGCCTGGCCCGCGGGAAATTCGAGCATAGCGGAGGTCAAACTATCGACGCCGGTGTCCGGATCCCGGTTTATCAGCCCCGAAACCCGGTCCGGCCGATCTTCGAAAACAACGCGCGCAATATTTATGCAGTAGCAGCCGATATCATAAAGGGCACCGCCGCCGGATTCGAGCCGGTTACGGATATTTGACCGGTCATCGTTAAAATAGCTGAAAAATCCCGTGACGGCGCTAAGATTCCCGATCCTTCCGGATTCGATCAGTTTTTTGACCTTGAGCCAGGCCGGATGCGTCCTCACCATAAACGCCTCCTGGATCTTTACATTATATCGATCGCGGACTTCAATTATTTTTCTTACTTCTCCCGTGTTTAACCCGATCGGTTTTTCGCACAAGACGTGCTTGCCCGCTTCGGCTGCCCTTAACGTCCATTTAAGGTGCAGATCGTTGGGCAACGGGATATATACGGCGTCGATTTCCGAATCTTCCAATAACGCATCGTAAGAACCGTAGGCTTTGTCAATCCCCAGGGACCTCGCAGTTTGTGCCGCTTTTTCGGGGTTCCTCGAAGCTATCGCATATATTTCGGAACTACCGCTCTCCGCGGCCGAAGGAATTACCTTTTTGACGGCAATGCTTGCCGCTCCCAAAACTCCCCAACGAATTTTTTTGTTCATATATTTCGAATGACAAAAAAGGCGGAAAATCCGATTCCCGCCTTTTTGATAAACTTGATTGTTCGCTCCGATTACTTCATCCGGTTAGCTGCATCTGAAAGCGTTTGGCTCAAATCGATGATTTTCTCAAGCTCGATCTGGGCTTTTTTTGATGCTTTGGAATCAACGACCTTGGTATTATTAAATATCGGACTGGCAATGAATTCGCTGAGCGTTCGATCCAATTCAATGATCAGGTCCTTAACGCTCCCGGACTTTCCGGCGTCTTTCCCCTTTTGATCGCCGGCTTCTTCCGGTTTTGTGCCAAACAAGTTGACATCAAGCCGGAGGGCATCCTTCCTCAACTTGGCGGCCGATTCTCCGATTCTTTCATAATTTATTTTGCGCCCGTGGGTATAAGCCTTGATGATCGAATCCTGGAGCCGTTGAATTTCTTCAAAGTCCTTTTTGATCTCGGCGAACTTAATCTCACGTTCCTTTCCCGTCGTCGCTGAATATGGCTTGGCCGCATCCCGCTTAATCCGTTCGAGCTCATACGAGCGCATCTTGATTGAATTGTCCCGTATTTCGGCTTCGGCTTTCGGTATCGGAGGAGGGGGAAGCTGGGCCCTAATACAAACCGCTGAAACAGCGACGATCAGGAAACTAAATAATTTGATTCTTTTAATGTCAAAGCCCATCGGGGTTCCATATAATCCTAGGGTCAATGTATGCTGCAACGAGATGAATTACTTCATCTTTTTTGCTTCTTTCGAGAGTTCGGCGCTAATTTTAATTATCTCCGCCAAATCACTTTGAGCCTTGCCGGCGATTTCGGGCTCGACCGTTCTTAAATTCTTAAACATCGTGCTGGTCGAGAATGCAAGGATCGCATTATCAAGCTTAACGATGAGATTTTTTACGCTTTCAGGTTCTTCCTTAAGATCTTCGGGTTTGTCTTTTTTCTTTTTCGCCGCCGGGGCAAAGAGATTTATATTTAGACGCGCAGCGTGTTTATTTATCTCGTCAGCGGACGTTGCGATCGCTTCATAGTTTATTTTTTCGCCGGTTGTATAGGCCTTAACAATTGCCGACTGAAAGATTTGCATACCCTCAAAATCTTCCTTGATCTCGGGGAACTTCGCGTCGATATCCGATTTGACTGCCGGCATTTCTTTATCACTCTTAGCGGCATCGCGCTTCGTCCGTTCCATATCAATCGAACGCCTTCGAAGATCATCATCGCGCAAATTAGGCGCCGCCGGGGCAACCGGTATATCGGCCGGTTCCTGTGCGTAAATTGATCCCGAACCCGCGAAAAATACCAAGAAAGTCGATAGAATAATATTTTTAATTTTTAAATGTCCCATAAATCAATTTAGTCGTTAACTCGATACCCAAAAGCTATCCGTCTGTTTTTGCTAAGTATATCAAAACCCGCTGCCTCTTGAAATAAACCTATTCTTTGAAGCTTTTTTGAGCCATCAAGATGGCTCTTTTGCTTTTTTATTTTGCCTTCACCATTTTTGGTCGAATTTTTTCAAAGGGCACCAGACCCTCGCCTTCCAATATCGCATAAAACTTATCCGCCGCTACGTTCCTGATGGTCTCGACCTTGCCGGAATTCCAACGAATTTCGATTTGATCTGCTTTAAGCGCCTTTCCCAAACCGAAATGTACGCGCAAATCGTTTTGAGATAGATAACTGGCGCCGCTGCGGATTTCTTCGGTCTGGACTGTATTTCCCGTCGTAACCTTTATCCTCGCTCCGATCGCCAGCGGATTTCCGTGTTTGG
Source organism: Aridibacter sp. (assembly GCA_041576495.1). GTDB lineage: Bacteria > Acidobacteriota > Blastocatellia > Pyrinomonadales > Pyrinomonadaceae > Aridibacter. The sequence continues at coordinate 3,396 of JBFGKW010000103.1, forward strand.
CGCCGAGTTCGAGCGTCAGCCAATGATTGGTTTTATCACCCTCATTTTTCAATATCATCGGTGAACTGTCCAGATCTTCAACCACAATATCGATGCTTCCATCGTTATCCAAGTCTCCGAATGCCGCGCCGCGCGATACCCGAAGTTCCGTTAATGCAGCGCCGCCCTGCACGGTTCCGTCGCAAAAAGTTCCGTCACCCTTGTTAATAAACAGGAGCTTGCCCTGTTGATATTTTGCTCCCGCGACAATGTTGTCCATTTGTGGGTAGACGTGTCCGTTGACGACGAACAGATCGAGCCAGGTGTCGTTATCCAAATCGAAAAACCCCGTTCCCCAACCGACATAAGGGCGCGAAATTTGTCCTACTTTCGCGGTAAACGAGACGTCCGTGAAATCATAACTTCCGTTGTTTCGATAAAGGGTATTATGTTCGTCGGCAAAATTCGTGACATAGATCGCAAACTTGCCGCTTTGCAGATAATCTCCGATCGCAACCCCCATCGAGCCTTGCTCCGAACCGTCGCCGCTGACACCGGTTCCGGAAATCAGCCCTAATTCCTCGAAATCTGCGTTGCCGGTGTTTTTATAAAAGAAATTCGGCGTGGAATCATTGGCAACATAGATGTCCAGTTTGCCCGTGTCTGCAAAGTCGGAGAATAACGGCTGCATTCCATAGAATCCATCCGGGTCGGCCAGCCCGGCCTGTTTTGTAATATCCGTAAACGTTCCGTCGCCGTTGTTCTTGAAGAAACTGTCACCGGCACCCTTGAGCCCGCGGGGTCCGCACTGGACGTCCACGCCACGATATTTGCATGTCGGAAGCGAACCGAACCCCGGCAAATCGTTCAAATCAAAATCAACGTAATTTGCCACGACCAGGTCAAGAAAACCATCGCCGTCGAAATCGCCAAATGCCGCGCCGGCGGACCACCGGCCGTCATCAACTGCGGCACTCTTGGTCTCATCGGAAAAAGTCCCGTCGCCGTTGTTCCTATACAAAACGTTTCCGCCGAGACAGGTGATATACATATCCGGAAAACCGTCGTTATTATAATCGCCTACGGCTCCGCCCATTGCATAGCCGGGATACCCGACGCCCGCTTTATCCGTCACGTCTGTAAAAGTGCCGTCACCGTCATTCCGATAGAGCAGGCTTTTGGATTTCTCCTGTTTCAAAGCCATTTCGACTGTCGGAGCGTTTGTAAAATAGATGTCGAGCCAGCCGTCCCTGTCGTAGTCGATCAGCAAGACACCGCCGCTCATCGATTCAACGATATACTTCTTTTCCGGCGCTGAAGTGTGGACAAACTTGATCCCACTCTGTTCGTAAATGTCAATCAGCTGCGGAATCTCGCGTTCCTGACAGACATCGTCCTGCGGCCAAACAGTTTGAATCGATAAAACTGAAATAAGAATGAATACGGTCAAGACTCTATTATTTAACATATTTCTCAGAGGGGTTCAGGGCCTCAATATCTTTATCTGCAATAATTCTTAGCCAATTCTTAGCGTATTTGATCCGATAGAACAAAAGGGGGTAAACGGTAACAAGAAATCCGCGCTAACGCTTCTCTGATTACTTTCCGGGCGAGATTTCGGTACCTCCCATCGGCATCGGGGTATCCTTCTTTCGCTTTTCCTCTTTCATTTTTTGGTAAAGCTTTAGTTCACGGTCGGCATCTTCTTTCCGGGACACCTTTCGGTAGGCAATGCTCAACTGGTAATGAATATAATCCTTGCTGCCGTCGGCCGACACGGCATTTTCGAGCTGTGCTACTGCCTTTTGGTATTCGCCCTTCTCGAGATAGATCTTGCCGAGTTGGTAGTGCGCATCAGCATAGCCGTAACGCAGTCCGATAGCTTCCTCAAGAGTCCGTACCGCTCTTTGCGTTTCAATTTTTCGCTCGATCAACGTCAACGCCAGATGATATTTCGACAGCGCATCGTAAGGATCGATTTCCAATTCACGCCCAAAATATCTTTCGGCTTCGGCGAGACGGTTGAGCCGGATAAGACTCTGTCCGATAAAATAATTGGCCTTCGGCGTATCCGGAGCGAGCGAAACAACCCGCTCAAATTCTCTAACGGCCCGCTCATAATCGCCGAGGATCATAAAACCCTGGGCGGCGTAAGAGAGCGCCGCCGGTTCTGTTTGTGAGATTTTTGCGAGTCGGTCAAAAACCGGGACCGCTTCGTTGTTTCGTTTTAATTGAACCAACGAAATCCCATAAAAATATGCCAGTTCCGCGTCGGCCGGCAGGCTGGCCTCAATCGGTTTTAGAATCTCAACCGACTTCTCAAAGTCTTTTACAAAATAATGGCTCGAACCGAGGAGTTTCCTTACCAGAGCATCCTGCGGATTAGCACTGAGATGGCGGTCCAAAGGGAGGATCGCTTTTTCATAATCGCCCGCCCGGAAGCTGACAATACCCAAATTACGGCTCAAATTCGGAAAATCCGGCCGCCACCCGTAAGCGGCGGAAAAATTCCTGACCGCCTCGCTTAACTGATTATGCTGCGTCGCAATTACGCCCAGATTATTGAATGCCTGTGCTATTACGTCTCGTAAAAATATTTTTATTTTCTCCAGCTGATCGACCCTTTCGGGTTTCAGTTTTATCCGGACATCCGAACCGAATGTTTTTTCCTCATCTGAATTCAGTTCGCTGTTTTCTGCAACCTGCCCCAGTATCCGGTCAATTTCACTCCGCGAGGAATCAAGTGCCGCTTTTTGCAGCTGGCTGGCAATCTTTAGCTCTTGACGTCCCTCTTCCTGTCGTCCGGTCCGCAGCAAAAGCCTTCCGAGCAGAAAATGGGTGCGGCGCGCCTGGGTATTCTTACCGCCCTTTGATTCGAGATCGACAGCCCGTCTGAGATGTTTTTCCGCGTTGACGAGATCACCTATTTCCAACTGTGACTGGGCCAGAAACAGATGCGCTTCGCCGCTATCGGGGTTTGTCCTTACCGCCCGTTCGAGCAGCTGCACCGCCTTTTGATGATTATTTTCGGTCGAGGCAACAACCCCCGCAAAGAACAATGAAAAAAAGTCGTTTGGATTCCGCTGCAATTCCCGTTCAAAAGCCGCCCCGGCTTCCGCAAGTCGTCCGCTTCCGCCTTCCTTCATTAATAAATGGCCCAAATACAGATTTAATTTGGGTGCAGTGGGATCAATAGAAAGCGCACGCTTCAATTCCCGTTCGGCATCGGCAGGGTAATTCGTACGTTCGTAAAATTTAGCAAATAAGATGTGAAGCCCGACACTTTCCTTTCCAATAAGGGCCAGCATCTTCTCAAAATGGGGTCGCGCAAGTTCAGGTTGTTTTAAACTTAAGTAAGTAAACCCAAGAGCACGTGCAATCTCGAAATCCGGAGTCTCGGAGAATACCCTTTCGAGTTCCGGAAGCGCTGCCTCGTAATCTTCCCTGGTGTAATAGATATTAGCAAGAATATATCGTGCGCCGATATGATTCGGATCGATCGAAACGGCAATCCTTGAATGCTCCAATGCATCTTCAAACCGATTTTGACGCAAATAGCCGATTGCAAGATTTGTTCTGCCGGAGGCGCTGTCGGAATATGCCAATGAATCGGTGAGATGTTTCACCGCGTCGGTATATTTCCCTTCCTCGATCGCAATATTCCCGTAGCGCTGAAGCGCAATGCCGAGAGCTGACCGATTTTCGGCAGCCGCATTAATCAAATCTCCAGAACGCTGATGAGTTTCAGCTGCGGCTATGTGTTTGAGTAACTCGTCGACGGACGTAGGCCGTGAGGTCGGCGAATCTTTACCATTATTTGCCGAAACGGTGTTTTGAGCGTGAATGCTTGCAGCGAAGATACATATTACCAAAATCAGTATTCTTCCCGTCATAGCACTATAAAATCCTGTCTAGAAATAAGTATTGGGTATGCAAAAATTATATCACAAAATAAAAGGGCAAGAAGATACTTGCCATTTGACAATTATCTCCCTGCCTACATAAATTAGTCGGAATTTAGAAGTAGAACTTCAATGCATACTGAATTTCGCGACCGCCTCTCGTCGAGTTTGCAACCCCGAAGTTCCCGTTAGCACCCGTAAATGCGGTAACCGTGTTATTCGTCTGACTACAGGGATTGGCTCCACATGTAACTTGCCCGTCGTAATAGATTGACGGGAGACTACCTCCGAATTGCGGCGTGTTGAAAGCATTAAAGAATTCAAATCGCAACTGGATTCGTGAAGCTTCTCCAAAAACACTGTTGGTTAAAAAACCAGGTGCAAAGTTTTTGTAAATCGAAAAATCTACATTTTTAGTCCGGGGGCCTTCGCATGTCGTCTTAACCGGAGCCGTTTCGCCGATCTTGTATCCGACAAACGTCCAAGCGTCCGGATTAAAGAAGCTTCCCTTTGGAGTGTCAAGCCGACAAGGCACGTTTTCGACCCGGATCGGCCTTTGATTCGCAACACCCGTTCCAAATCCGGAAATCCCGGCTGGAAACGCTTGCGGATTCCCGGCACCCTGAATGCTGGTCGCATTCAAATTCGGTGTCAGGGATGTTCCGCTTGTTACCTGAATGATTGACGCAATTTCCCATCCGCCAAGAAGGGTCTGAACAGCAGGGCTGTATTCCTTAAACGAAGGTAAATTGTAAATCAAGTTGGCAACAAAAATATGCGGTCGGTTGATATCCGATTCGGCAAAATCGAGACCCCGGTTATTTCTGTCCAGAACCGCGAAGTTGCTTGTTCCGCCACTGGAATCGTTCAACCCAAAATCAGCCTTCGATTTTGAAAACGTGTAGGCAAATTGCAGCGACGATTTTTCGAGAAATCTCGTCCGGAAAAGCACCTGCAGCGAATCGTAATCACCCCTTCCGTTACGCTCAAACTGATAGATTGTGCCGTAATTAGGGTAAGGACGCAACGCATTGACAGCGTTTTGATCGGCGACAAACGGTGCTGCCCTACGGTTTGTTTCGAGCACCTGGTTGACATCGTTGTGAGTCAACTGTCTGCGCGCCCGATTCGCTACATAGCCCACCTCAATTGCAGTATCTTTCCACAATTCGCGTCCGAACGAGACGTTAAACTGCAGCGAATAAGGCGTTGCGGCTTCCGGACTCAATCCGAATCTAGGCGACCCGGCGGAGGCGGCCGTCAAACCAGCAAATTGCGAACCGTCAATCTCCCTCTGACCAGCAATAAAGGTCGCAAACGGTGAATTCTGGGTTAAGGAAGCGAAGTATGGACTGGTTCGCTCCCGCAGATAAAACTGACCAAACCCGCCCCTGATGGCCGTCTTGCCATCGGAGAAGACATCCCAGGCGACCCCGATCCGCGGTGCAATGTTGCCATAGCTGTTTTCACGGAGCGAACGATTTGAAAATTGAACCGGCGTACTTGCGCCCGGAATTCCTTCACAAGGATTCGTCCCTTTCGGAACCACCAAACCATTGCACGGATCAGTTGCCGGCCTCGCCGGATTGTAGGCGGACGGGGAAAACCCGCTGATCCTGTCTCGTGCGTCATATGGCTCGAATAACAAGGAATACCTGGCGCCCAATTCCAACGTCAGGTTTGGTCTTACTTTCCAAGTGTCACCGAAGTAAAATTCCAGGTTTTGATACCTGTTTTGACCAACCGCCATCGTATTGGTTTCATCGAACCCGAAAAGAGTTCCGTCCGTTAAAAGATCCTGCAGCATTCCGTTGCCCCAATTTCCCGAAAACGCTCCGCAGCAGCCTGATGGCCCCCAGAA
>JBFGKW010000104.1:0-8935 GCA_041576495.1 Aridibacter sp.
ACCAGTTCCGCCACGTCCGCAATCCAAAAGCGAAACCTAATATACATGTGATTGGGTAGCGGTGCAACGTAGGCACGCGATTCGGCAAACGGCATACGTGATGTGCATATGCAGAGGAGGGTTAAGCTTTTCCCTGATTGGGTAACGGTGAAACGTAGGCACGCGATTCGGCAAACCGCATACGTGGTGCGTCTACGGAGAGGAGGGTAAGCTTCCCAGCTTGCCCGGACGTTTTGCGTCCGTAATTCGTCGTCTGCGAGTTACGTAATCAAACTCTCACATATGGGAAGACAATAAAGAATTGAGCAATATGCAAACGGCCCTGTCTTTTCCGCCAATTGTGGCTGCCAAGAATCGGTATGCTGATTGACAGGTGGATTTTTAAAGAGATTGACTGCGTCTTGCTTACGCCGTCAGTTTCGGACGCCTTGCGTCCGGGCAAGCTGGAAGCTTACCCTCCGAAAATAAGAGCGAATCGCGTAGAGCGTATAACGTAAACCGTAAATCGTAAAGCGAATCGCGTAAAGCGTAATAGCGAATCCCGTAAATCGTAAACCGGAGTTTTGTCCGCGGCGGGGGTTTCTTTTATTATGGCACCGATGAAGCAAACGTTGGCGAGGCGATTTTCGGAAGTTAAGGATAGAATCTCGATCGCCGCAGAAAATGCCGGCCGGGACCCGTCTGACGTAAAACTCGTCTCGGTCAGCAAAACACACCCGGCCGAGATACTCCGCGAAGGCATAGATGCGGGTATTTCGGTTTTTGGCGAAAACAAGGTCCAGGAAGGAATTTCGAAAATTCTTGAAATCGGCCGGGAAAAAGCCGAATGGCATTTGATCGGGCATTTGCAGAAGAACAAGGCGAGAAAAGCCGTCCAGAACTTTGACGTCATTCAAACCGTAGATTCGGTTTCGATTGCAAAACGGCTCGAACGGATTTGCGAAGAAGAAGGCCGAACCGAGCTCACGGTTCTGGCGCAGGTCGATCTGGCCGGCGAATCGACTAAGTCCGGAATTGCCGAAGCCGAATTAGGCGGACTGATAGATTGCTTCCGTTCGTGTAATCATTTGAAATTTACCGGGTTAATGATAATCCCCCCGTTTTTCTCCGATCCCGAAAAAGTGCGGCCCTACTTTAAGAGGTTGAGGAAGCTTCGTGATAAACTTTTAAAACAACAGGCATTTTCCGGCAATTTCGGTGAACTTTCGATGGGAATGAGTCAGGATTTCGAGACTGCGGTTGAGGAGGGTGCGACGATCGTCAGGGTTGGAACGGCGATTTTTGGGGAAAGGCAGAAATAAGAGCGGGAAGCGGCAGTCCGTCTTTGCCGCGCAACAGGTAAATTAGTTTAACAAAAGAGATAAGAAGTTATGAGTAAATTTTTTGAATCAGATTTGGCGGAAGTCGACGGCGGGGTCAGAGAGGCGATAGACGATGAAATAAGGCGGCAGGCAGACGGACTCGAGCTGATCGCATCGGAAAACTTTGTCAGCGAAGCCGTCCTTCAGGCGATGGGTTCGGTTTTTACGAATAAATACGCTGAAGGTTACCCGCGGAAGCGTTATTACGGCGGCTGCGAGTTTGCCGATGTGGTCGAACAGCTGGCCATCGACCGCTCACTCCGGCTTTTTGGAGCAGATCACGCAAACGTCCAGCCCCACAGCGGTTCCCAGGCGAATACGGCGGTTTTTCTGACCGCAATCGAGCACGGAGATAAGATTCTGGGGATGAACCTTTCCCACGGCGGCCATTTGACACACGGTCATCCGCTTAACTTTTCGGGAATAAATTATGAGGTTGCCGACTACGGCGTCTCACCCGAGACCGAATTGATCGATTATGAAGCGCTTCAAAAAACGGCTGAATCACACCGGCCGAAGCTGATAATCTGCGGTGCGTCGGCCTATTCGAGAATCATTGATTTTGAGCGGATCAGCGAGATCGCGAAATCGGTCGGGGCGTTGGTTATGGCGGATATCGCCCATATCGCGGGAATGGTCGCCGCCGGCCTTCATCCCAGTCCTGTTCCGCATTGTGAGTTTGTTACGACGACGACCCACAAAACCCTTCGCGGTCCGCGAGGCGGACTGATTCTGTGCCGCGAAGAATACGCCAAAGATCTGGACCGAAGCCTCTTTCCGGGCATTCAGGGCGGGCCGCTGGTGCATATCATCGCCGCCAAGGCGGTGGCTTTTGGCGAGGCGCTCCAGGATAATTTCAAGGTGTATCAGAAACAAATCATCACAAATGCCCGGGCGCTGGCCGAAGAACTTAAAACTCACGGTTTAAGGATCGTTTCCGGCGGTACCGACAATCATTTGGTGCTGGTTGATGTGTTTAACAACGGAAACGGAATTACCGGGAAAAAGGCCGAAAAAGCTCTCGATGAAGTTCACATTACGGTCAACAAGAATACGATCCCGTTTGATACAAACAAACCTTTTATCGCTTCCGGGATCCGAATCGGTACGCCCGCTTTAACGACGCGCGGAATGAAGGAAGTCGAAATGAGGGCGATCGGGCGGATGATTGCCGAGATCATCCATGATTCCGATTCTGAGGAAGTCAAAACCCGTGTAAGACGCGAAGTCAGGGAGTTGACCGGTAAATTCCCGATGTATGGGAAAAGATACAAACCGGCCAGTAACGAAGCGATCTCGGGCGGATAAAATGCGAAAATCCGGCCCTCAGCCGGGCGGTTTTATTGTCGGTTGATGATTCGAAAAAAAATTGGAGCAGTTGGATTGATCGCCGCCATTACGGCTTCCGGCATCGCGCAAGCGCCGGAAATGCCGGTCCATGGACCGGTTGAAACGACCGCCGATCAGAATTCAGGAGACATCCCACCGGGTTTCGTATCCGACGGATGTACCCATTTTTTCGACGGCGGCTATCGCGACTGCTGCGTCGAACACGATCTTGATTATTACAAAGGCGGTTCTCTTAAGGAACGCCGGCAATCGGATAAACGTCTCTACAGGTGCGTTAAAAGCAGAAAAGGTTGGGGAAACAGATTCCGCGCATCGATTATGTATTTAGGTGTCAGGGCCTTCGGCGTTTCGTTTCTGCCGACTCCGTTTCGCTGGGGCTTCGGCCGAAACCGAATAAAAAAGGCGCTGCTCGAAGCGAAAAGAGCGGAAGCGCTGCCGCACGAATCTCCCGCGGAAATAAATTACATTGAGGAAAAATAAGAGTCTGACGCAACGCGGCCGGGGGGCACAGGGTTAGAGCGGAATCACCTTAGCGCCTGTTTCAATTCTACGTGATATAAATTTTATGAGCAATTTATCCGATATCGGATTTCCGGTCCGTTCCGATAAAGACGTTAACGACGTTATAATGAGTGTTATCAACGAGTTGACGCCGATTCCTTGTCCGCCGCACGGGTTTTATTACCGGTTTTCCGACGAATCGGGTGCCGAACTATTTCTTCAGGCGGATCCCGCCCACGACATCATCGGATTCAATCCCGCATTTAACGGAAAAAGCCGGCGAAACGTCGCCCTGACCGGGACCATCGAGCGGGACACTTCGCAGCTCGACGGCGCGTTTCACGCCCGGTCAAATCCCGTTGCGGAAGGAGGCAGCGATCCGCGCGACGACTTTCCGTTTGTATTTGACGTCCCGGATTTTCGACTCAAGGAGAAAATCACGTTGCCAAAGACCGTCGAGATCCAGCTGTCGGCCTTTGCGTCAAACGATTTCAGGCTATTTGAATCGGGAATGCACTATCTGGATTTTGAGGGAAAAGGCGCAGATGGCCGGGTCAGGTCTTTTGTCTCTACCGGATTGCTTAAAGCCAATGACGAACAACCAGATGATCCGATTCCTCCTCAGGCGCACGCGGTGTTGACCGGGGAAATCAAGGAATTCGGACTGAGGGAAAACAGCCTTTCGACTAAGAAGTTTTATTGGTTTTTGACCGAAACAGAAGGCGGGGAGATTGACATCGTTGCAGACCCGAAACTGGTAAGCGAAACCCCGAAAATCGGGGGCGTCGTGTATGGCAGCTTCTGGCTTTCGGGCAGGATACCCGGATAGTCCGAGATGCCTGTTACCTGATGCTGAAATCAACGGCCAACTGCTCGAGGATCAGCGCAGCCTCGTCTTTTTCAAACTCGACGGCCTGCTGTTCCAAAACATTGCAAGCGATTTCGAAGTAGAGCGGATCTTTTAGAAGCGGTTTGATCGAAGATGTCGACATCACTGCCAGAGTCTCATAGGCAATTGCCCGTACCTGCGGAGCTTCCGTTTGTCTGATTACTTCCGCAATTTCGCTGGCCGAAAATCTCTCCATCAGAACATTAGAAAGTCTATCGATTTTATTGTAATCGTTACGGGAAAGGGCCCGTTTGGCGAGCTGGATAAAGATCTCGGCCGATTCGGTTTTTGATTCGAGGACGCTGGCGCAGGCCTCTGCCAGGTCATTAATTTCGACCAGGCTCTTTTGCGGCTGTTGCCCGACTTTCGACGCTACCGCCTCGAGGTCAAGGGCGTCAAGCAGACGGCTAATTTCCCAATCCGCGTGCGGGTCATAGGAGTAGTTTTTGTTTCGCAACGCTTGTTTTTGAGGTTTCATAACCCGTACAAGCATTTCTTTTGTCATCGGCCGCAGGTTCTTCCAAGCATTTTCAACCTGCAGACCCAAACCCTTGATCATCATTTCAATCAGAGACTATCACTCATAAAACATCTTGGCAAACTCGAATTTTGCGGTCAATCTTCGGTCAAAACCGCCTTTTTCTGAGATGATATATTTGCCAGACGGGTTTCCATTTCATTTCTAACCTGCTCCCGTTTTTCCTCATTCACATCACTTGAAAACGATTCAAAAAGTGCAAACGGCTGCTCGGCAATGATACGTAATTCCCACGCTTCCCGCGTGCCTTTTGACGGCCGCGAAAACCAGGCGGCGTCGACTGCGGAAGGGCGGATTTCAACATTTCCAACGGCCTTTTTGATTTCATTATCCTTCAAGTCGTCAGCGTCGCACTCAATCAGAATCCTTTGCAGTTTCCAATCGTGCTTTTCGTATTCGGCGCTGATTTCCTTCAACAGGATTAAGTTCATTGAAACTATTGATCACTCCAAAGTAGTGCGGGAAAGTGATGACCGGTGAAGTTCCGGCTAACTACTATTAAAATATAAATTCGCAGGATTTACTATCTTTAAACTTCGTTTTATTATCTTAGCTAATGCGTTTCGGTAGAATTTCGAAGTTTTTGGCGGTATCCGTGATTGCGCTGACGGGTCTCACCGCCGCGTGTTATAAACCCGCCGCCAATACGAGCGAGCAATACGAAAATGATAAGGCGGCCGGCCGGGATACGGCCGACACCTCGAACGAAATCACGTCAACCGAAAATAAATCAGACGAAACCGCCAATATAATGAACGAAACATCCAGCACTGACGCCAAAAAGCCGTCGGGGTTCCGCAATAATTTGACTCAACATATCCGGCGCCATGGTTATCAGCTTACCGACGTTGTCGATGAGACAAACAGCGTCGAACGCCGTTTGTTACACGAATACGGGGCCGTATTTCTGAGCAAGGCCGTCCCTCCGCCGAAAGTGATGTTTACCGGCGAAGACGAAGTAAGCGGATTCCAGGCAAAAGCGGGTATTTCTTCGGTCAATTTAAGCGGAATAACCGTTGAACTCCAGCCCGAAGCTGCTCGCGCACTGCTGGCGGCTTCCGCCGAAGCAAAATCCGCAGGCTTGAGCATTACGCCGCGGGATCGTGAGGATTCCGGCCGGAGAAGTTTTGCCCATACCGCCGCATTATGGAACGGGCGGGTGGAGAATGGCTGCGACCACTGGCTCAAGAAGGGCAGGCTCTCGCCCGAAAAAGTTGCCGGTCTAAAACGGCTGCCCGTCAAACAGCAGGTTGCCGAAGTATTAAAGCTCGAAAATCAGGGAATATACTTCAGCACGAACTTTGACAAGTCCATTTTGTATTCGGTTGCGGCCCCCGGAACGTCGCAGCACCTATCAATGTTGGCCTTTGACGCCAAGGAATTCGGAAACAAGAAGATTCGTGAGATCATGGCTCGTCACGGCTGGTTTCGCACCGTACAGAGCGATGCCCCGCATTTTACGTATTTGGGATATCAGGAAGCGGATCTGCCTTCGCTCGGCTTAAAAGAGGTTTCGAGCGGTGACGGTGAATTCTGGATACCCAACGTATAACTGAAGAGTCGTAACCTACGATGAAAGTTTGTCCTAAATGTCAGAGCAAGTTTACGGATCGATCCCTCAACTACTGTTTGCAGGACGGAACGGTGTTGACCGATTCGCCCGATGAAAAAACCGTCGTCTTCAATCCGGCGGAGTTGGCAAACGAAGCCACGATTATGGGTGGCGTTGAGCCGGACACAAGCCAAAACGCAGCAAATCCGACCGACGAATCGCAAATGGGCGAAACCACGGAAAACGAATCGGTGGCGACGATTATTCGCGAACCGCAGGCGACCGGATCGAAGAGAGGTGCCGCTATACCCTTAAAAACAAGCGGGGGTATAAGTTTTGCGGCCGGTGTGCTGATCGGATTCTTGGCCGTCGGCATCGCCGGCGCTGCGGTTTATGCGGGTCTGCATTTTGGCGGCGTCTTAGGCGCGGACTCAAATTCTGACGAGGATTCGAATAAAAAGGCCGTGCCGGAAACGGAAATTATTTCTAATTCGCCGGCTGTCAACGTGACCGCGTCATCGGTCCGAAAATCCGATCAGGGAAATGCATATGCCCCGCGGATGGCGTTTGACGGAAATCCGCGCACGGCTTGGTGCGAGGGAGTCAAGGGTCCGGGACGCGGACAATGGATTGTTTTCGATTTTGATAATGAAATAACGTTAAAAGAGATCGTTATTCAACCCGGATACTTTAAGACACCGGAGATTTGGGGAAAGAATAACCGCGTCTCATCGATAGTAGTGGAGTTTTCTGACAAATCAAAAAGGATCTATGATTTTAACAACGAAATGAAGCCGCAGACGCTTGATGCCGGAAACACGCGCACCAAATCTGTATTCATCGCCATCAAGGAGATTTTTCGGGGTTCAGCGGATTCGGAGGACACGCTCATTTCGGAGGTCAGTTTTGTAACGGAAAAGACCAGCCAATGAAAGTTTGCCCCAATTGCCATACCAAATACACCGATCATACGCTTCAGTTCTGTCTGCAGGACGGCGCAGCGCTCGAAGCCGAAGTCCCGGTAACATCGAAGCTGGATACAGTATCACTCGATGAAACGGAAACTCTTGTTTCCGGCCGCTCTCCCGAGAGAATAAACTTCGACCTCCCCGAAGCAAGGGATGAATCCCGTCAGCGTGAAAGCGCTTTCAACCGCGCTTCGATTCAAACTCAGCCGCGATCGTCGAACACTCTGCTGACGATTTTGCTGACGGCTGCCGGAATGCTGATCTTGTTTGGAATTGTTGGAATCGCCGCCTGGGTTTACTTCGGACCAAAGCAACCGGAGATCGTCAGCAGCCAGGAAAGCGCTGATGCCGATCAATCTCCCGGCATCGACAATTCCGGCACTGATGCGGGGCCGAACACCAAACCGGAAAGCTCAGATAACCTTTACGGGCCGGCTCCCGAATCGACCGTAAAACCGGTTGAAAAAGAAACCCCGGGTCCGGAACCGACAGAGACTATGCCGCCTGTAAACGCGGACGATATCAAAAAGGAAGTCGCCCGCGAGGTCTTGGCGTGGAAGTCCCTTGCAGACTCACGCGACCTGAACGGCTATATGGATCGCTACGCCGACCGAATCGATTATTATTCGAAACGTGGCGCGGGAAAGGCGTTTGTAGAAAGGGACAAACGAAAGGCATTTACGACCTACACATCGATCCGTTCGAATATTACGGATCTCACCGTCACCCCGGGCGCTGACGGAAAGACGGCGACCGCGACTTTTGACAAGGAATGGGATTTTTCGAATTCGTCAAAAAGGACAACGGGCAAAGTAAGGTCGCAGATGGTTTTTCGTAAAACTGGAGCCGGATGGCGGATTGTGTCGGAACGCGATCTGAAAGTTTATTATGTCAATCGATGACGGAATTATCGTCAGAGCGGCCACCAATGATGACTGCGCCAGAGTCCGAGAGCTGGTATTTGAAATACTCGATGAATACGGGCTTCAGGGCGACCCCGACGGCATCGACCGCGACATCAGCGATATTGAGTCAAACTTTACTGATCGCGGCGGGATTTTTGAGGTTTTGGAAAATGAAGAGGGGAAAATGGTCGGCACCGTGGGTCTTTATCCACTCGACGACCGGCGTGTCGAACTCCGCAAGATGTATTTTGTTCCGGAAATCAGGGGGAAGGGGCGCGGAAAGCAGATTCTCACGCGAATGATCAGGATCGCGGCGGATTCCGGTTTCAAGCAGATAGTGTTGGAAACCGCAAGCGTCTTAAAGGAAGCGATCGGCCTTTACGAAAAGTTCGGTTTTAAGGAAACGACGGACAAACACGCGCCGCGATGCGATAGGGCGTATTATCTGGATTTGTAAGGCAGGATAGAAAATACGCGATACGCGATACGTGATACGCGATACGTTATACGGAATACGTGATACGCGATACGGGATACGGAATACGGAATACGGGATACGGAATACGGGATACGGGATACGGAATACGCGATACGAGATACGAGATACGCGATACGAGATACGAGATACGTGATTCGGAATACGCGATACGACATGCGCGATACGTAATAGGTAATTCGCTAAGCGTAAGGCTTAAATCGTAAATCGTAAAGCGTAAAGCGTAAATCGTAGAGCGTAAAGCCTATAGCGTAAACCGTAAAGCGTCCCGCGTAACAGCGCTCTGCTTAATCGCCACCACTTGACCTATATAACTATTTAAGTATATACTCATACTATGAAAAGGAAAAACCTTTCGGAACGAGCATTAAATCT
>JBFGKW010000105.1:0-8921 GCA_041576495.1 Aridibacter sp.
AACGCTCCGAGAAAAACAGGTTTGCAAAAAAGCGTGGGCTTCGGGCGTCAGAACCGAATATATTTCGATACCTTCCGGAAAAGAAACGGCTATGCTCGTGATTTGTTTTAAGAAGGGGATGGCTTACCCGTTTTTCCCGTTCCCGATGGATGAGATGACGGACCGGGTCGTCAATACAGATCTGATTTGGGGTGCTGAATTCGAAACGCTTCGCGAGCAATTGTTGGAAGAAAAAGAGGCTGAAATCAGGTTCACAATTACGGAAAACTTTTTGACGGATCATTACCTTTCGAAGGTCGAGGTCAACCGATGCGTGACCTACGCGGTGGATCGAATTGTAAGTCAGCCGGATCAAATAAGCCTCGGAAGCCTTTACGACAGAATCGGTTATTCGCGAAAACATTTTACGGGCATGTTTAAGTCGCATATCGGAGTGACGCCGAAGGCATATGCCAAGATCTTGAGATTTCAAAAGGCGATCGCAGAAATAGAAGCGAATGAGAAGATAAACTGGGCCGCAATTGCGCATGATTCGGGATTTTACGATCAGGCGCATTTTATCCATGATTTTAAATATTTCTCGGGTTTTACCCCCAAAGATTACCTCAATCGCAAAAACGGTATCCTGAATTACGTTCCGGTAGGATAGTGACGTGAGTTCCGTTTCAGATAATAGGTAGCCGGACTTCCATTCCGTTGCTTGCCCGACAATTTAGATTGCGGGTAATTATTTTACAATACGTCTAATCAGAATTTCATTAAATTGGATTCCAGAAAATTTTCGTCAGGTTTTCGTGAAAATAAATTTATGGATAACTACATTTTGAAAACAGTTTTAGTTTTGGCAATTCTATTTTCCGGGGCCGGAATCTTTGATTTCGGGCTCCGCGCACAGGAAAATAGGGACTATCTCATCGCCTACAATGTGTTAGAGAATGAAAAAGCCGATGACTATGATATCTACATAATGCGAATGGATGGTTCGGCGAGTTCGAATCTGACCAAGAATCCGGATGTAGCCTGGACGTATTATTCGTTTGGGGGAAAGATATTCTTTGTCAGCGACCGCAACGCCTGCCGCCGATGTTATTTTTTGTATTCAATGGACGCGGACGGTAATAACATAAAAAAAATCTCCGATTTGCGGCTTGAAGATTCCTGGATGTCGAGTCGGAACAATGGCCGCGAGTTTTTGGTTACGGGGAGAATAGCGAATGAGGTGCGGCATCAACTTTTTTTTATCGACGCGGAGACCGGCAAATATAGCCAACTCACAAATGAACCTGATGGTCGATTTCGGGACCCCCTCTTTTCTCCTGACGGAAATAAAATCGTCTTTGTTTACCGGAAAATCGAACAGGAGCTAAAACATACCGGCGAGATTTTTATTATGGATGTCGACGGCAAAAACCGTAAACAGCTGACCCGATACCCGGCGGATGACAAAAGTGCGGGAGAGCATCGTTACCAGGCCGGACCACCGCGCTGGAATCGAAAAGAGAACTTCATTAGCTACCAGTCAGTTCAAAACGGAAAGAGCAGCCTTTTCGCGGTCACCCCCGACGGCAAAAAAACCTGGAAACTTACCGACAATCCGGCAAACGAAGGCTGGCATGATTGGAGTCCGGACGGTAAATGGCTGGCTGTCGAAATGTGGGACAGCGAAGATCAAATATACGGAATTCATCTCATGAATTGGGAAACAAAGGAACTTAAACGACTAACCGATCCCAAGAAATCCAAATATCAGCAGTCGCCTGTGTTTGTTGAGTTGAAATTGAATCATCAGGCGAACTGATGTCCGGCATAAATACCATGTCCCGCAAAACTGTCCACTACGGGATATTCCGGATCGGGAAATTACTAAAATACCCTGCCGTCTAATTAAGCCAAATCAAGGGTGAGCATTAATCGGAAACTGGTTTGATTAGTGAATTGTTTTTGCTATAAATGAGGTGTATTCCAATCAACAAATGCTCAAAGTCCATTCAGAACAATTTCTTCCCGGTTTTTGGTATGCGGCGCTGCCTGCGGCAAAATTGAAACGGGGAAAAATGCGGCGGCAGATCCTGCTTGATCGGCCGTTCCTGATTTTGCGCGACGCAAACGGGCAGGTGGCGGCGCTAGATGACCACTGTCCGCATCGCGGAATTCCGCTGTCCGACGGCGTGTTTGACGGCCGGTTGATTGAATGCTGTTATCACGGGTGGAAATTTGATACGACAGGTGTTTGCACCGAGATTCCGTCCTTAATGCCAGATTCACCGGTAAAACCGGAACGGATTCGCGCCGGGAGTATGCCGTGCGAGGAAAGCGACGGGCTGGTCTGGGTCTACGTCACTGATACACCCGATGAAATCGCGGGCGAAGCTCCGCAGCTTCAAACTTTTTCTGATGAGTATAAGACCCACGTCATTTCCACAAAACTGAAGTGTAGTATCGATCATGGAATAATCGGCTTGATGGACCCCGCCCATGGCCCGTTTGTGCATCGGGCGTGGTGGTGGAGGAGCGGCGCAAGCATTCACGCAAAAACGAAGAGATTTGAGCCGATTCCAAACGGCTTTCGGATGAGTTCGCATACTCCTTCAAATAACAGCGCCGCCTATAAACTTCTCAATATCTACAAAGAGCCGATCACGACCACGATCGATTTCGTTCTGCCAAACCGCCGTTTGGAAATTATCAGGTGCGGAAAATATTGGTTCAGTTCACAGGCGGTGGTCACCCCGATTACAAAGTCGGAATCACGGCTGGATTTTGCGGCGGCCTGGAATATTTTGAATAATGTACCGTTCGCCAAATCAATTTATAAGATATTTGCCAGAAAATTTATCGGGCAGGACCAGCAGATAATGGAAAAGCAATCTATCGGTCTGCGGGATAACCCCAAACTGATGCTGATCGACGATGCGGATACACCCGCCCGGTGGTATTTCCAACTGAAGAAAGCATACCTGACGGCCAGGAGAAATGGTGTTGAGATGAAGCATCCGATCGAAGAGCCGGTGACGTTGAGGTGGCGGAGTTAAATTTTTAGAAACGCTTTGAGTACCGATTGAATTAAGCAGATGATTGACCTAAGAAGCGATACCGTTACAAAACCGACGCCGGCAATGCGCGCGGCAATGGCAAAAGCCGAGGTCGGTGATGATGTTTTTCTCGAGGATCCGACCGTCAACCGGCTGCAGGAAAAGGCCGCCGGGCTGTTTGAAAAGGAAGGCGCGATCTTCGTTCCGACCGGTTCGATGGGAAACCAGATCGCACTCAAACTTCACACCCGGCCCGGCGATGAAATCGTAATTGAAGAACGGGGGCATATTTTCAATTATGAGATGGGAACTCCCGCGGTCGTCTCGGGGGTGATGGTCCGACCGGTTAAAAGCGCCGACGGCTCGGGAATACTGAGTTGGGAAGAGATCGAACCCGCACTTCACGTCGATCAGCCTTATTACGCATGTCCGACCGGATTGATATGTCTCGAGAATTCGCACAATCTCGCCGGCGGAACGGTAATGGACTCCGAATCTTTTGATGAAATCTGTGACAGAGCGCACAAATTGGGTATTCCGGTTCATCTTGACGGCGCGAGAATTTTTAACGCTGCGGCGGCAACCGGCAAATCGGTCGCCGAATTATCGCGAAACGCTGATTCGGTTCAGTTTTGTCTTTCAAAGGGTCTGGGGGCTCCGGTCGGTTCAATGCTTCTGGGGCCAAAAGACTTCATTTCCGAAGCGAGGGTCTGGCGTAAACGGTTTGGCGGCGGAATGCGGCAGGTCGGTATTCTGGCTGCTGCCGGTCTGGTAGCACTTGAGGAATCTCCCGCAAAACTTTTGGAAGATCATCAAAATGCGCGCCGGCTGGCTGCCGGCGCCGCACAACTTGATGGAATCAGAATCGATCCGGAAAGTGTCCGGACAAATATCGTAATTATTGACGTTTCGCGTGCATCGGTGTCGTCTCCTCAAATCTGCGAAAGACTGAAAGACTCCGGAATTCTTGCGATCGGTTTCGGAAACCTGATCCGGATGGTCACGCATTATGACGTATCTCGGGAAGATATCGATACGACGCTCAAAGCTTTGCGTAATATACTGTCGGAACCGAATGATCAACCCGGGGAATAATCGATGGATATCGAACAAGTGCGGGAGTTTTGTCTTTCGCTGCCAAATGCGGAAGAAGACGTAAAGTGGGAAAAAGATCTGACCTTTCTGGTCGGCGGAAGAATGTTCACAGTGGTCGGCCTGGTGCCGTCGGATACCGCGGTAATGTCATTTAAGTGCACACCCGGGAAATTTGAAGAATTGATCGAGCGGGAAGGTGTCTCGCCGGCACCCTACGTCGGTCGTTATAAATGGGTGGCACTTGAAAATTTTGACGTGTTGGATAATTCCGAACTTCACGAACTTATAAAAAAGTCATACACTCTAGTTTTTGATAAGCTTCCGAAAAAATTGAACGACGAATTAAACAGACAATGATAATCGCAATTGACGGGCCGAGCGGCGCGGGAAAATCGACCCTCGGAAAAATGCTCGCCGAAAAATTGAATCTGCTTTATTTAGATACCGGTGCAATGTACCGGGCGGTCGGTCTAGCAGTATTGCTCGAAGATTCCGAATCTCAGAGCAGACAGGAGATCATTGAAATAGCCGAAGATTCCGATATAGAGCTGAGCGGAGAACCTTATAAACTAAAGGTGATGTTAAATGGTGTGGATGTTACGAAGGATATCCGGACCAATGAAGTCGGGCAGAAGGCTTCGGTAATTTCGACCATTTCCGAAGTCAGAAAGAACCTGGTTGAGCGGCAGAGAAAGCTCGGCACGGCTGCCAAGAACGGATCCGTTTTGGACGGAAGGGATATCGGAACCGTTGTGTTTCCCAACGCCGATATCAAATTTTATCTGACGGCCGAACTCGAAGCCCGCGCCAGGCGTCGATTTAACGAAGATGCCGAAAAAGGAATCGAGACGGATTTTGAAAAGACTCTTGCGGAAATTGCCAAACGCGACGAGCGGGATAAAAACCGAAAGGATTCGCCGCTGCAGGTTGCAGACGATGCGATCGTCATCGATACCAGTGATATCAACGAAGAAGAAGTTTTCAGGCAGATGATGAAGCATATCGAAGGATCACAAAAAGCGGTGAGTTAAAATTTGACTTAACCGGCGGCAGTCGCTAACATTTTTGGTTGCTTTTACGCTCCCGTAGCTCAGTTGGATAGAGCACCGGTCTTCTAAACCGGGGGTCGCACGTTCGAGCCGTGCCGGGAGCATTTCTTCGACGCCTTTTCCGTAACACGACCCTCGATCAAATACGGCCTGCCGCCATTTATCATTTACCGGTCCAAACAACGACTTCCAATTTTTTCCGCTTGAATTAAGCCGTTCTTTATTGTAATAATTAAAGGCTTTGAGTGACCAATTGGTCATATGGCGGCTATAGTTCAGTTGGTTAGAACGCCTGATTGTGGTTCAGGAGGCCGAGGGTTCAAATCCCTCTAGCCGCCCCATTATTTTCAACAAGTATGGACACCCGATCGGGTGTCCATTTTGTTATTGCACCTATGTTGCCCGCGCTGGTGATCGGCTTTTAGTAGAGTTTTGTACTCGCCGAAAGCGCGAGACGATTTATTATCCGTCAATTTTCACGACCGCCGCACCGCGTACGGCGTCGCGTTTAAGGGCAATAAGGGCATCGCTCGTCTCCTCAAAGGGAAAAACCTCGATATGTGTTTGTAAATTCGAAAGGGCGGCTTCCGCCAGGAAATCCTCGCCATCGCGGCGCGTATTGTTAGCGACCGTTCGGATTACGCGTTCACCATAGAGCAGTTCATATGGCAATTCCGGTATCGGACTCATATGGATTCCGCCTAAAACCAGCACACCGCCTTTATCTAATGCCCTTAAGGCCGCAGGAACGATTTCTCCGGCGGGGGCAAAGATAATAGACGCGTCCATTTTTGCCGGGGGCTCGTCAAAAGTATCTCCAACCCAAACCGCGCCCAGTTCTTCAGCCAGATTTTGATGTCGCTCGCGGTCCCGTGTCGCCACATATACTTCCGCGCCCCGTGAACGTGCGATCTGAATTGAGACGTGCCCCGCCGCACCGAATCCATAAACGCCGAGTTTGACGCCCGTCCAGTCATTCTTCCCCGAAAAGTAAGTGTCGGATACCCCCGTCAAACGCAATGCCCGGTAGCCGATAATTCCCGCACAGAGGAGCGGCGCTGCCTTAAGATCCGTGAATTCCTCAGGTAAACGATAAGTAAACGCAGCGGGTGCGGTTACGTATTCGGCAAAACCGCCATTGACCGTCCAACCGGTAAATGCCGCCTTTTCACAAAGATTTTCCTTGCCTTTCGAGCAGTAAGTACATTCCCCGCAGGTTCGATTTATCCAGGCGATTCCGATCCTCTCTCCGATTTCGAGATGTTTAACGTCGGTTCCTTTTTCTTCAACCCGGCCGACGATCTGATGACCGGGTATTACATTTGAGAGATACGGCGCAAGTTCACCTTCGCAGACGTGCAAATCGGTACGGCAAATACCGCAGGCGGATACCTTTACCAATACCTCATCAGCTTCCGCAGCGGGCATCTCAATATTGGCCAGTCGAAGCGGTCTTTCTTCTATCGGCGCAGCTTTTTCGAGAATGAAAGCTTTCATACGCTTTATCGGGTAAACCCGAGAATCTGATCGTGCTATGGGTAACCCGAAACAATCGTCCGATTTCTATACGCGCAGTCAATTGGCATACAGGTGAGCGGCGGCCCCCAGCCGTCATTCCGATCGGTTTGTAAATCAAATCAAAATACTAAATGCCGGATACGATACCCGGGGCCAAAATTCAACCCGATCTTATATCAATCGCGACTTGCCATCAATGGACTTCTTCCCGTGTTACCTACTTCAATCAATTGCAGACCGGCTTCATTATTTGCCCGGCCGTTCGTTCATTCAGAACAATCTTGCACGCCTGCAATGACCCCTCACCGGGCCCTTTCCGCAAACTCCAATCGGCAGCTTAATTTTTCAATCAGGAATTATGTTTGCCGGCAGAATTTTTGTAGTATTGAATCGATGAACGACCTCGCTCTCAAAATTCAAAACGACTTCCGCGGAAAGAGGGTAGCCGTCATCGGGGATTTGGTTGCCGATCAGTTTCTCCGCGGGACGATTGACAGGGTTTCTCGTGAGGCTCCGGTTTTTATCATGAGGCATGACGAAACCGAAACCAGGGCCGGCGGTGCGGCAAATGCAGCGGTCAACGTCGCCTCCCTCGGCGGCACTGCTGTCGCGGCAGGATTGGTTGGAAATGATGAAAACGGCAAACACCTGCTCGATGTTTTGGCGTCTTCCGGTGTCGATTGTAAGTTCATCACATCAGCCAGGGAATTCCGGACCATAACAAAAGTCAGGGTATTGGCGGGCCAGCATTATGCTCAGCGGCAGCAGGTGATCCGAATCGATTACGAAAATGTAAGCGGCCTCGATAATAAAACCGCCGAACAACTCAAGCGCCAGGCATTGAGCGCTGCCCGCGAAGCCGACGCAATAATTATATCTGATTACAATTATGGGGTTATTGACGGGGAATTGGTAGCCGAATTCCGCCGGATTGCCCGGGAAAGAGCGATTCCCCTTTTGATTGATTCCCGTCTTCGCCTGAGTGAATTTAAAGGCGCAACTGCAGCGACCCCGAACCAAGATGAGGTCGAACATATATTGGGCGAAGGATTTTCAAAAGAAGATTGCTCGGGTCTGCGCCGCAAACTTGATCTTGAGGCCCTTTTGCTGACGCGGGGAAATCAGGGCATCCTGTTGATCGAGAAAGACCGGGCCCCGCTTGAAATAGATGCAGTCGGTTCAAAACAGCCAGTCGATGTTACGGGAGCGGGTGACACGGTGATCGCTGCATTCGCATTGGGCCTTGCCGCCGGACTCGATTTTGTGGATTCGGCGCGGATTGCGAACCACGCCGGCGGAATCGTCGTGATGAAAAAGGGTACCGCCGCTGCCGGATTGGATGAATTATTGAAATCGATTTCGGGTGATGTCGAACGAAAATCGCAGGCGAGATGAGCCGGCTTTTAGATTATGTCGGAGAATTCGGCGATAGTCGCTGCTGCCGGCCTTTTCGGCTCAACTCCCGGTTTTCGCCCAAACGAACCGCGTGTTTTGGTCCGGAAAACTATGCGTTTTGACAGCCAAATGAACGATTTAAGATCCGAAAATCAATCTGCTCCGGTACTTGAACGGAACCGCATCGTAGCGCGGATTGCGATCGAACGCAGAAAAGGGAAAAAAATCGTTCTGGCCAATGGCTGTTTTGACATATTTCACGTCGGTCATATTCGTTACCTGGCCGGCGCCAAGGAACTCGGCGATTTTCTGCTTGTCGGAATTAATTCTGACCAGCAGGTAAAAGAGCTGAAGGGCGATAACCGGCCTTATATGCCGGAGCAGGAGCGTGCCGAAATCGTAGCGGCCCTGAGATTTGTAGACTGCGTAACGATTTTTCCGGAGCCGACAGTTGAAGAACTGATCCGTTCGATCCGGCCGGATTTTCATGCAAAAGGGACCGACTACACAACGGAATCCGTGCCGGAACGAGAGATTGTCATCGAGTGCGGCGGACAGGTGGCGATCGTCGGCGACCCAAAGGATCATTCGTCGACGAAAATGATCGAACGGCTCGCAGGTGAGCGGCAGTCAGACGGGTAATTGGTAATTGGTAATTGGTAATTGGTAATTGGTAATTGGTAATTGGTAATTGGTAATTGGTAATTGGTAATTGGAAAAATATCAGTTTGGGCAACCGGATGCCAACCACCGGCAACCGGATACCAACCACCGGCAACCGGATACCAACCACCGGCAACCGGATGCCAACCACCGGCAACCGGATACGCCC
>JBFGKW010000106.1:0-8911 GCA_041576495.1 Aridibacter sp.
CGTGCGCTTGTTCCAAGGGCTTAACGGCTGCAGGATCCTTTCCGGAAGCCGCCGCTTCATGAATTTCGCACGCGATCAAGATCAAACGGCCTGACAACCCGAGAAAACTGCAAGTTGAGATTGCCGATGGAAATTTTCACGCCGCTCGTGGAAATACTCGCGGTGACCCTTACGCTTAATGGCGACCTTCTGCTTCAAACTACTGTCAATATGTTGCTTAGACGGGCATTGCCGGACCGAGGCACGGGTATTGCAACTTATTACCGTGGCGGAAAGTGGCAAATGGAATTGGACTTCGGAGAAGCCAATGTCAAATACACATTCAGAGAACAACGTGAGACAGATTATGTTTCAAGGATTTGAGGATCGCGCTGAAGGCGGAAAGGCATTAGCGGCAGAGTTAAGTGATTTTCGGAACCGCGAAGATGTCGTCATCCTCGCGCTTCCCCGCGGGGGTGTGCCGGTAGCGTATGAAGTTGCCCGGGAACTCAATTTGCCACTCGATGTTTTTCTGGTTCGAAAGCTTGGCGTTCCGGACCGCGAAGAATTGGCCTTCGGCGCCATTGCGTCCGGCGGCGTGACCGTTTTTAACAGGTCGATCTTAGAGACATTCGAGATTCCTGATTCACGCATTAAAAAGGTTCTGGAAAGGGAAATATCGGAATTATTAAGACAGGAGCGGCGTTACCGGCCGGATAAACTATTGATGGATTTGCGGGACAAGACCGTGATAATTGTCGATGACGGAATTGCTACCGGAGCCACGATGAAGGCCGCTTTAGGTGCGATTCACTTGTTGGGTCCAAAAAGGGTTATCGTCGCCGTCCCGGTGGCGTCCAGCGATGCCTGCGAATTAATCACGGGGAATACGGGAGATTCTTGCATTTGCGTGATGACCCCAAGACCTTTTAACGCCGTGGGATTGTGGTACCGTGATTTTGGGCAAACGACCGATAGTGAAGTGTGCCAGTTTCTCAGCCGTTTGGAAAATCCCGTCGGGTTGTCGACATTGAGCGCTCCCCACTGACCGGTGAGCCGTAAGCAATACGCATTTACGAAATGGAGGTAAAAACAATGAACAGAATCCGAGCATTTTATGACGCGGACCGTGATCAGAAAATGGCCGTTCCGACCCGGTTTCGAACTGAAAAAAATAAACACGAACTGTTCTGCGGCAACTGTGGGGAAGTCGTCTTTGTTGATGATATGATTTTTGATGAAGTTAAAGGGATGCTCGAGAAGACGATGGAAAATCCCTTCGTTTGTGAAGATTGTATTGAGGAATACGAGGATTTGGCCCATAGCAGGGGTAATTAATGGGGGAAAGTAACTATGAAAGCGAAGCAACAGCATAAAGGCAATGATGACAAGAATGCGCTTGCCGGGACCGTTGATCAAAGACTTGGCGCCATCCCTTACGGATTCGGGCGCAAGCTCGACATTCCGTTTATCGAAACCGTGGAAAGAACGCGTGAGGCCTTAAAAATGGAAGGTTTCGGGGTATTATCTGAGATCGATATAAAAGAGAAACTGAAGGAAAAACTCGGGGTCGAATTCCGGAATTACATAATTTTGGGGGCGTGCAATCCGCCGCTGGCATATTCCGCTCTGCAGGAGGATCTTGATATCGGCCTGCTTCTGCCATGCAACGTCGTTGTTTACGAAGATGGAACAGGCACCACCGTAACCGCTATCGATGCGGCAAGAATGTTGACGATTTCTGAAAACCCAAAATTGGAGCCAACGGCCGCGAAGGTGGACGAAAAATTGCGAAAGGTGATCGAAAATCTCTAGACCGATGCCCGTCTTGATCTGCAGTTTCGTCTGAAAAAATCCGGACCTTGAGTCGATTCGATAAAAATAATGGATGAACTTCTCGCACAATGGCTGGCTGACCCGATTGCTATCCGGATTCTCGCAGCGATAATCGGTCTCATAATCATAGGTTTAATCTCGCGTGCTATCAGGACCGCGATCACACGGTACATCAATGTCGCCGACACACGCTACCGTCTACGAAAACTTTCAAGTCTGGCCGGTTATATTATTGTCATTTTGATGCTGATATTCATCTTTGGCGATCGTATAGGTAATTTGGAAGTTACGATGGGAGTCGCAGGTGCGGGAATCGCGTTTGCCCTCCAGGAAGTGATCGCCAGCTTTGCGGGTTGGTTTGCAATAACTTTTGCCGGCTTTTATAAACCGGGCGACCGTGTGCAGCTTGGCGGCATCACTGGGATGTCATTTATATCAGCTTTCTCCGGACCACGCTGATGGAAGTCGGTGAATGGGTTGACGCCGATCTATACAATGGGAGGGTGGTCCGGTTTGCTTCTACAACTCTACAGCTGGTGGACACTTCCGCCTTGAGTATCAAGGTGAGCGATGAGCTCCGGATCGGCGGGACTCTTGGAGAAGCCCGGTAGAGAAGCGATTCAGATTGCCATTATGGATTCCGGTTTTGCGGAAAAAGGATTCAGATGTTCAAAACAACAAAAATTATAAGTGTTTTAGCCGTTCTCACCGCGCTCGCCATTTCGATATGCGGTCAGGACGAATCTCCGATCCTTATTGATACCAATTTGGTGAATGTCAATGTCACGATCGGAGACCGCTCCGGGAAATATGTTGAGGGATTGACGCGTGAAAATTTCGAAATCTACGACAATGACATTTTGCAGGAGATTTCATATTTTTCTGCGGAAGAAGCGCCGATCTCATTCGGCATTGTTTACGACATGCATCCGACGACCGATGAGCGTACCAAGTCAGTACTCCAATCGCTCCGCCGATTTGTCAGCGGGCTGCGGAGCCAGGATGATTTCTTCACGCTGGTGTTTAACCGGCGGGGAAGCTTGATTCTTGATTTTGTCCCTAGCGTTAATCAGATAAACACCCATCTCGCCGGGAGGTATCGCGAACCGAACGCGCTTTACGACGCAATCTACGCTGCGACCCGGAAAATTCGTGATCGAAAAAATCTGAAACGGGTATTGCTGGTCATTACGGATACTGCGGATCACAATAGCGAACACAGGTTTAACGATATTCTGGATCAGTTTAAGTCAGTAGACGCGAAAATCTACACCATACTGTGGGACGAAGCCGAAGAATGGAATTACTCGGATATTGACAGCGACGGGACCCGCCGCATCAGAAAAGCAAGCGCTGCGACCAATCTCGACCGGGCGGCCCTCCAGGATCTGGCATTGCGGACAGGGGGAGGGATGCAGTCGCCGACGGCACATACCGCCGATGAGCTAGCCAGGATTTATAAGCAGATCGCATTTGAAATGCGGAAACAATATGCAATCGGATTTTATCCAACGGCTCTTGACGGGAAAACTCATCAACTGATGATCAAACTCCGCCGGGTCAAGGATATGAACGGGATGGTTTTGACTTACAGGACGGGATATCAGGTTCGATCAGACCAGTGAACGTCACCCGGATTCATTTACGATGGGGTAGGAGAAATTTCGCCTTCGGACTTCAATAAAGCGCCGAATGTGCGAAAAATTCCCTTATCACCGTTGAAAAATACGCGTGGTCAAATCCGGTTCGGTTTACCAATGTACAATTATCAACGAAGTTTCCTCGGGCATAAAGATTGCGTTGATTATTTGCGGTAACGAGTAATGCCTTGATTTATACGGTCGATTTCTGATCGGTCAGGCAGTCGGGCAAATTAAATGGCGGAGGATTTAAAATGACTCAGATAATACCAAAAGGCGAATGGGCGGGATTTCTTGACGATCTTACAAAAAAAAGGTTCGAATGGCTGACGAGGATTGAGGTTTTCGGCGATGATATCGGAAGTCAGGTTTTGGCAGACGGACTGTCTCTGACAGGAGTAACATTTGAAGAACGCCACGGAAAATCGGTTATCCGAATAATCGTTGGGAATGACCGCGGACGTCATCAAACGCATAATATTAACGATCCCGCTGCCATTTCTTATTTCGGCGAAAAAGAAAAACCGAGCGGCATTGTTGAAATCAAAGAAACAGACGGAACAAAAACACTTGTCCACATAATTCAACCGATGCCGTTGGTTATCAATTATAGCGGTGGTGAGGAAAGTGCGGCAAGCGGTTGAAAGTGACCGACGATCACAGAGAGTCGTCCGGGAAGTCAATGTAAGTGGGGAGGACGTAAAATGAAGATACTATTAGCTACCGACGGATCGGAGCACGCTGTCAACGCGGCAAAAAAATGTGCCGAGATAATCAGGGCAACCGATGAAACGCAAATCAAAATCCTTTCAGTGGTTGAAATGACTATCCCGGTTGCTGCCGATCCTTTCGGCGCTTCGCACGAGTTCTACCTGCGGATTAAGGATCAATCCAAGGACGCTGCTGAGGATTCGGTGGAAAAACTCAGCAAAGTACTCGAAAACGAATTTCCTGACGGGAATACAGTAAAGATTTCGACCGATGTCCAACTCGGTTCTCCAAAGGAAGCAATCGTCGATGAAGCAAAAAGCTGGGGCGCCGACCTGATCGTAGTCGGGTCTCACGGGTATGGGTTTTGGGAAAGAATGCTCCTCGGTTCTGTCTCGGATGCGGTCATTCATCACGCGCCGTGTTCGGTTTTGATCGTAAGGGATTCGAATTGATTCGGGATGGGTTTTACCCGGTATAAATCACTTTCGTTGCGGCAAAACCCCAGGCAGGCTTGCAAAAATTGCGGTATTTAAATGGAACTCGAACACGAGCACACGGCCGAAGCGATTCAGCAACGGATCGCACAGGTCAGACATTCATATGTGCGCGATTGGATATACGGCGGAATCGATGGCACGATTACGACGTTTGCCGTCGTTTCCGGGGTAGCGGGTGCGCAATTATCGCCGATGATAGTATTGATATTGGGTTTTGCGAATTTGGCTGCGGATGGATTTTCCATGGCCGCCAGCAATTTTTTGGCTACTCGGTCGGAAGAGGAAGATTACAAATATCTCGAAGCAGTCGAGCGCCGCCATATTGAAATCGAACCTGAGGGAGAACGCGCGGAAGTTCGTCAAATTTATGCCGCGAAAGGATTTACGGGTGATGATCTCGAAAAGACGGTCGGGATCATCACCTCAGATAAAGACCGTTGGGTAAAAACGATGCTGACCGAGGAATACGGACTCCCGAGCGAAATTCGTTCTCCCGTAAAGGCTGCGTTCAGCACGTTTACGGCGTTTTTCATCTGCGGGTTGGTTCCGCTTCTCCCGTATCTTGTGGGCGGTGAAAACGCGTTTCGGGTTTCGGGAATCGCAACAGGGATCGTTTTTTTTCTGATCGGTTCGGTCAAAAGCCGCTGGTCGAACGCGTCCTGGTATCGATCGGGCTTCGAGACATTTATCATCGGCGCGATGGCAGCAAGCCTCGCTTATCTCGCCGGAGTGATACTTGCCGGCGTAACGCGTTAGCCAGACAAGAAAGGGGGAAATTCCGCGCCAGGTGGGTCAATATTTCGCATCAGAAACGAATTCGAATCGCGGGATACGCATATTCGCTCAATTCTGACGTTCGGCACGTCGTTTGCTTCCTTGTAAAAGCGGAATGGAAAAGTGATTTTCGGCTGATCCGGTTGATCTTTGGAGAATCCAATTTGATGAGGGTTTACGGAGCGGAAATATGAAGATTTTAATTGCAACCGATGGTTCTGAACATGGAATCGAGGCGACAATGCAGATCTCTGAGATGTTGCCAAATATCAAAACCGCGGTGATTAAGATCCTGACGGTTGTCGATTACACCGTCGATGCGGCAAGCGAACCATTTATTTCTTCTGACGAATTCCTTGAACGCGTGGAAGGGGTGATGCGCCAACGTTCGGACGAAATACTCTCGGCGGCGGAACGTTTGATCCGGGAAAAAAACAAGGATGTTGTGATCGATAGATCTACGCTGGTCGGTTCTGCCAAAAAAATGATCGTCAAAGAAGCAAATGAATGGAATGCCGATCTGATCGTTGTCGGTTCTCACGGGTACGGAGTTTTTGCCCGCACACTGCTCGGTTCCGTCTCGGATGCGGTGGTTCACCATGCGCCCTGTTCGGTCTTAGTTTCAAGAAAGAAAGGTTCTTTTCAAGAGGAGGAGGCCGTCTGATGGCAAAAATACTGATTCTGGGGGGCGGATTCGGGGGGCTAATCGCCGCCGAACGCCTTTCCAAGGGATTGGGAAGAAAACACCAGATCACGGTTATTTCACCGCGCCGCAAGTTTACTTTTTATCCGGCATTGGTGAGGTTGGCGTTTGGCGAATGCGGGCCACGGGATATTTCGTTCAGCCTGACCAAAAAGCTGGATAAGCTAGACGTCAGGTTTATCGAGGGCGAGGTAATCGATATCGATCCCAAACGCCAGCGGGTTAAAGTTACAGGCGATGATGTCGACGGCGAATTTTTTTATAACTATTTGATAATCGCGGTCGGACGGCGATTGGCAACGGAAAAGGTGGCCGGCTTTTTCGAGTTTGCCGACCATTTGCTGGGCAAGACCGCTGCCCTCGAATTCGCAGAGAAGGTAAGGAATTTTAAGAAGGGAAATATCATCGTCGGCTTGTCACCCGGGGCATTTCTTCCGGTTCCCGTCTGTGAAACAGCCTTCGCGTTGGCGCGAAAATTTGAAAACGAAATAAAGAACGGGGAAATCAGTGTCAATATCGTCTTCCCCGAAACGGTTGAAGACGCTTTCGGCGGAGCTCAGATTCACAAAGAGTTGACCGAATCGTTTGATAAATTCGGTATTATTCAAACACCGTCGTTTCCAATCGTCGAGATAAATGAGAAAGAAGTAAAATCACAGGGCGGCGAGACGCTTTCGTATGACTTGCTGATGCTTTTGCCTCCGTTTCGCGGTCACAGCTTCCTAAAGGAGCTCAATGCTGCGGACACCTCGGGATTCTTGATCACGGATGAAAAATTGCGTGTGTCGAATTATCCAAACGTATACGCCGTCGGCGATATAATCGAGTTTCCGGGTCCAAAACTGGGATTCTCGGCGGTCGAACAGGCAAGAGTCGCGGCGGCCAACATCATCTCCGAGATCGAAGGCGAAGAACCAAACGAGATTTACTATCACGAAATTGCTGCGATTATCGATACCGGCGGAGCGGAATCGATTTATCTTCATTACGGCTTCTGGGACGACAGCATCTACCGGCTGCGAAAGGGCAAGATTTGGAATTGGGCAAAACGAGCTCACGACCGGCTCTGGCAGCGGCTTCATCGAGCCTGAGCCTAAATCGAACCGAAGTCATACCGGTCCTGAATCCGCCGGGGTCAAAAAAAAACAGGGCAATTATATTGCCCTGTTTCTCGAAAACGCGGCCGTGGATTTCGTAATGAAATGGCGGCCTTATTCGGTTGTTCATAAAGAAGTGAAATTGGTGGGATTATTGGATCCGTGTACCCGCCGATGCCCACGCCAGCCATCGGCCGTCGCGTCTTACCCAGGTATCGACATAGCGGATTTTGTTGTCGTAGGCCGCTCCTTTTTCGTCTTTTCCTTTGATACGAAAAATACCCGTAACCACGGCAAAGTTGCGGTCAATCCGAATATCCGTCTCTGAAGTTTCGGCCAGCTCAGTGGTCCCTTTATCATTTACCGTGTCGGCGATATCCTCGGCTTTGTTCATCAATTTTCCGTCGCTGCTTCTAACACCTCTGAAATCATCGGCGAAGTTTTTCTCAAACCAGCCCTTGTTTCGTGTCCGGATCGCGTCATTCCATTCCTGCTCCAGGTACCCGATGGTCATATAATCATCCATATTGTGACTGACGTTGCTGACAACCTGCCATTTACCGCCCCGTTTTTCAAGGAAATGAACGCTGCGAGTCCAGATGGTCTGTGGCTTTCCGCCGGCATCCGCAGTCGTGAAAATATTGCGGTGGGTGATCGTAGCGGTGTTGGGGGTGCAACTGATCATATACATATCATGCGTCAGATTATTACCGGCTTCTCCCCTTTCAAATGCCGCCATCGTGTTCTTGATCGTTTCGGCTTTTCCCACCATACCGGGCTGACCGACATAGTCATCGGCGTAGATGTTCATCAAAGCCGCCTTGTTGCCGGTGTCGCCGGCCTTCCCCCAATCGCGGTCATAGGCTTCGAGGGCCTTTTTATCCGCGTCGCTGCATTGTCCGAAAGCGACACCCGTTGTTGAAAGGATCAGTAATGTGGTCCATAAAATGTATTTCATCGAATTTTCTCCTTGTGGCCGCCGGTTCGGCGTGAAGCCGTTTTGTGGCCTGATAAATCTCTGAGAGATGCTGGGGGGCGAGAAGCCCGGGCTGCTGCAGCATCGTTTGGCAGCGGCTCGCTCGCATTCAAGTCTAACTAATATAAGAAGTGATGCTAAATATAAGCGTCTATTATAGATTAGTCAAACGGTGGGAGCGCGGCTTGGCGGTAAGGCATACCAATATAGGTGAGAACAAGTTCCTAATTAGGATCGTCTGACTAGTTGACTCGTAGCGAGACGGATACACACGAATGGAAACGGGCAATCCTGCGATTGCCCTGCCTATTAACTCATTTGGTTTTACGTTAATGACGAGATTCGTCGAATCGAAATTTGGATCGATCAAAGTGATTTAATTATCAGGAGTCGATTGTGCTTGCGACCGCCCCGACCACACCGCCGGAAGTTGCCGCTGGGTCGGCCTTCCTGATGGTTTCGGGTCCATCGAGGGAAATTGCCAATGCCACCAAATGGCCGAAAAATGGTACAACCCACACCAAGGCAGACTCAGCCAACTTTTCGTTGGTTGTACGCCGGATATCCCGCCAGATATAACGAGTGATTATTATGTTGGCTAAAACCAGATAAACGGCCAGGCCGAAAAGCAGATATTCCATGTTCGTAACTCCCGTATTGTTATATGTTTACACGCTAACACTCCGAAACCGTCTACA
>JBFGKW010000107.1:0-8838 GCA_041576495.1 Aridibacter sp.
ATCATCAATGGCGTGATATCGGGAATCTCCAATTCGAAACCGCTGGCGGCCGTACTTGCAATTCCGAAAGTCAGAAAAGCCGCCAAGGTGGCAATCCATATTCCGAGTTGGGTCAGGCCGGCGAGCCCGACCCCGACCAATTTTCCCATCAACAGTTCAAAAGGCCGTGCCGAAGAAAACAAAATCTCGGAAATCTTCGTTTCTTTTTCTTCTACGATTGCGCCCATTATCGCTTGTCCATAAATCAAGAGGACGATATAAATCAACATGGCTACGATAAATCCTGCCCACGGCGTCGTCAGCTTGTCTTTTACTTCACCGGTAGGTGAAATCGCGGTTTTTACAAATTCGATTTTTCCGGTCAATTCCCTGAGCTTCTCTTCACTGATATCGGCGTCTGCCAGCCGCTGCGAACGGACCGTATCATTAACCGCGTCCTCAAGTGCTGCGTTGATAATAAAATCGCCGGCTTTGCGGGAGAATAACTCGAATCGAGCATTGCGTGAACCGATGTTATCGGGTACGAGCAAATACGCATCTATCTCTTGAGAGACGATCCGTGCAGTTAATCCCCGTTTGATTACTTCCAAGGAGTTTTCACCGGGCGGAAAATCGATTATCTCAAAGTTTCCGCGAATCTGATCGGCGCTCCGCTTAAAGTTATCGCTCTGTGGATTATTTAGGCCGTTAAACGTGTCCGGCGCCGCAGTGTCCGCTGTCTTTTCGTTGGATTTACCGGGCGAAAGATTATCTTTGAGGCGTTTCGAAAAGTTTCCCGTTGGGTCAACTATCGCGATCCTCGTCTTTTCCCCTTCGATCGTAAAGATCAATACGGGAACTATCATTGTCAATGACGCGAGCAGCGGCATTAAGAAAGTCGTGATCAAAAACGCCCAGGTAAACACGACCTTTTTGTATTCACGTTTAACTACGGCGATGAATTTGTTCATAATCATCAGGCGCTAACCCGCTCGATAAAAATATCATTCAGGCTCGGTTCAATCGCTTCAAATTTTGTAACCGCCGCGCCGCATTCAACCAAGCGGTTCAATAGGTTTTGAGGGCTGTTGCCTTCGGACAAAAACACTTCCTTTTCATCTGCGTGATTGATTAGCCTGATTACCATTTTCGGGTCTGACAATACTTCATCACCGCCGTCACAGCGTAACGCAATTATATTTCTGCCATAGCTTTCCTTAATTTCCCGTAACGTGCCGGAAAGCACCCTCCGCGATTTGTCTATCAGCAGGATATCGTCGCAAAGTTTCTCGGCAGTTTCCATCAAATGCGTCGAAAATATGATGGTTTTGTTTTGTGCTTTAATCTCGGCGAGGACATCTTTCATAAATTCGACGTTTACGGGATCCAGTCCGGAAAACGGTTCGTCTAAGATAAGTAAATCGGGTTCGTGGATCATAGTCGAAATGAACTGCAATTTTTGTGACATACCCTTCGACAAATCGGTCGTTTTCTTGGACTTCCACCCGGACAGGTTCATTCTCTCAAGCCAAAAATCAATTCGCGTATCGGCGACTTTTCGGGATACTCCCTTAAGTGCTGCAAAATATCGAAGTTGGTCGACGACTTTCATTTTTTTATAAAGTCCCCGTTCTTCGGGCAAATAACCGATCCGGTCCTTTAGCTGGTGTGAAAACTTTTGACCAAAAAGCTCAATGTTCCCCTCATCCGGAATAGTAATGCCGACAATCATTCTGATGGTGGTAGTCTTACCCGCTCCGTTTGGACCAAGAAAGCCAAAGACACGGCCGGCCCGGACGTTAAAACTGAGGTTTTGCACTGCCGGGAAATCACCGAAATACTTCGACACATTTTCCACCCGCAGGCTCACTTTGTTATCGCTCATATTTTTGGAAACCAAAGACTATCACAAATAGAATCGATCGAAAAAACAGATGGGTCTTCGAAGGGCCAATCCCGAATTTAAGGCGCCGCTTGCTGTGGCTGCCTGCCTCAAAATAACAATCGCGGAAATTGACTCTGGAAATTCGGTTGACAATAAATACTTACCGCCGTCCGGGATCGCCCTCGCGTATGTATATAATGATTCTGTCACCTAACGGTTGACTAATCGTTAGATACAATCCGACTGGCGTTTTTACCGATCGCCACGATCCGAAATTGATGGACTCCAAAATGGAGCGGGCCAAATGAAGAAGTCCTCTGCATATCGCGCTTTAATTCTGATTCTGCTCGTTGCGACACTTGCAGCGTTGGTCATCCTATCGATCGCTCACGTGAAAAATCTCGATACGTGCCCGACGATCGTTGGGATTCCGGTCTGTTTCGTTTTACTCGTCATCGTCATTTTGATAATCATCTCCCATCTCGGTTTTATAAATGACAAAAACACTCTTTTTTTCGCCGGATGCGGTATTTCATTTCTCATCGCCTTATTTTTAAGCGGGTTGCAAGTCGTGGGCTGGGATCAATGCCCCAAACTTTTGAACACCATACCACTCTGCTATTTGTCGTCTTTGAACTTTGGATTGCTAATCGGATTCAAAAGCGCCGAAATAATAAAACGCTAATATGGGATAATACTGACAAGACCTTTAAAGATCTGGAGAATCAAATGAATAAAAATCGAATAATCTACTTTGCAGCGACCGGCCTCCTGAGCTTGATGATGCTGTTTTCAGCCGGAATGTACATATTTAATTACGCAGAAGTTTCGGCGCTGTTTAATAACCTCGGCTATCCCTCTTATATTGTTTATCCGCTTGCAGTTGCAAAACTTTTGGGGCTGACAGCGATCTGGATCAATTACTCGAAAACCTTAAAGGAATGGGCCTATGCCGGGTTTTTCTTTAATTTTTTATTGGCATTGTCGGCACACATCAATGCGGGTGACGGAGAATTCGCCCCGGCGCTCGTCGCGCTCGTTTTACTTGGAGTCTCATATTATTTCGGCAAAAACACAGGATTCGAGCCGAAAGGTTAATACGGCAGTCCCATATTTTCTTGAAACTCGGCAAGGCGGCTTAACGGGCCAGCTTTATCTGCCGGACCGTTAGCACCGGTTCCACATCGCGCAAATCCTGAAGAATCTTAGGATCGAGCGGTGAATCAATTTCAATTACCGCCAGCGCTTCGCCTCCCTTTTCGTTTCTTCCCAGATAAAAGCGGGAGATATTGATGTTATTCGACCCAAGCAAAGTTCCGATTTTCCCAATCACGCCGGGTTCATCACGATTTCTTGTTAGAAGCATGACACCCTTCGGAACCGCTTCGATTGAGAAATCCCCGATCTGCGTGATCCGCCCCTCACCGTCATCGTAAACTTTTCCGCAAACGGTTTGTTCGGCCTCTGATGTCGACACCCTCGTCCGAATATCGAAATTCGTAGATTTTTTAGCCGTTTTATAAGTTGTTGTAACATTGATCCCCCGTTCTTCGGCGATGTGAAGCGCATTTACCACATTGACCCTGGCAGAGACATTCTCGAGTAAACCGGAAAAAAAGGCTCGGGTGATCGGCGACGCATCTTTTTCGGCAAGTTCACCGGAATACTCAATCTCAACCTGATTGACAGCTTCTTCATTGATAACCTGTGTCTGAAATCTTCCCAACCGTGTTGCCAGTTCGATATAGGGCTGCAAAACTTCCAGTTGCTTGGCGGCCAGACTGGGAGCATTGACCGCGTTTCGCAATTCACCCGATACCAAATAATCACGCATCTGTTCGGCTACAGTCAATGCAACACCTTCCTGAGCTTCCCTGGTCGATGCCCCCAGGTGCGGTGTCGTAATTATTTTCGGATTATTGAGCAGCGGCGAATTTTCTGACAGCGGTTCAATCGAAAATACGTCTAGTGCAGCCCCGGCAACCGTTCCGTCTTCGATCGCCAAAATCAACGCCTCCTCATCGACCAATCCGCCCCGAGCGCAATTGACCAACCTGACACCCTTTTTCATATTCTGAAATGCGTCCTTGCCAATAATGCCCCGTGTCTCTTCAGTGACGGGCGTATGAATGGTAACAAAATCCGCTTTCGCAAGTACTTCGTTGAGCGTCCCGATTTCGATCCCGAGTTCTTTGGCGTGTTCTGCGGAAACAAACGGGTCATAGGCGAGTATATTCATTCCGAACCCCTTGCCGATCTTTACGACATGCTTGCCGATCCTGCCCAATCCGATTACCGCGAGATTTTTGCCGTATAATTCCACGCCGACAAAGCTTTTCTTGTCCCAAGTCCCCGCCTGAAGCTTGGCGTGTGCTTGCGGAACATTCCGGGCCATCGATATCAGGATTGCAAAAGTGTGTTCGGCGGTCGTGATCGTATTGCCGTCGGGGGCATTCATAACCACTATTCCCCGCTGTGTTGCGGCTTCGACATCGATATTGTCAACGCCGACGCCGGCCCGACCGATGACCCGCAGTTTCTCAGCCGCATCCATCAATTCCGCCGTAATTCTGGTCGAGCTCCGGACGATGACGCCATCCGAATCTTTCATCCGGACGGACAATTCCTCGGGTGCAAGCTTTGTTTCTTTAACCACATCGAAACCTGCAGCTCTCAGCGGTTCTAGCTTTTCATCATTAACATCGTCGGCTATGAATACTTTTATTTTGTTCATTAATTCTTGAATGATATTTGTTTTTTTACGGTCGCAATTTAACCAAACGTTGACATCAGCAATGGTAACATCCAATATTGATTTTTTGTAGAATGGTCGTATGACCAAGAGTCTGCTTCTTTCCGAAGACGCATGAGTCGAAACACCAGTCACGAAATTGCGCATGAGCGGATATACCAAAAAGCTGGTTGCTGAATAGTCAATTAAATCAGAACTATATATGGAAATTTTTGTGCATCGGAAAGGGGAAACCGACCTAAAGGAAAACGTAGCCCTTGAAGAACTCGGTTCATTTCTTTCGGACGAGGAAAATGTCGTCTGGGTGGATTTAGATATTCGAAACGACGAGCAACTCCAACAGGCGGAGCAAGTTTTTTCGGATGTATTTAAATTTCATCACCTCACCATCGAGGACTGCCGGGAGGCCCGGAATCAGCCGAAGGTTGAGGAATTTTCAGATTATCTGTTTTTTATCGTTCACGGGGTCAAAACCAAAACTGACACCTCAAATTTCATAACCAAAGAACTTGACGGATTTCTCGGACACAATTTTGTTGTGACGAACAGGAACGAAAATTTCGATAGTATCGACGGCGTTAAATCCTATATCCGAAATCACCCGAAAGTGCTTGATCGAGGAGCGGCTTTTCTGCTTCACCAGATTCTCGATCGCCTGGTTGATCATTATATGCCGATTGTTGATGACTTCGATGCTGCGATAACTAACCTCGAGGACCGGGTTTATTTACTTGAAGGCGGGGAAAATGAAGTGCTCGAGGAAATCATGGATATTCGGAGAAGCGTCGCCCGGTTAAAACGAATTTCGACCCGGCAGCTTGAAGTACTGTACCGAATTTCTCACGGGGAATTCCCACAGATACCGGAAAACATACTGCCGTTTTATCGTGATGTTCACGATCATTTATTGAGGATTTCGGATATGGCGGAAGGCTATCGAGACTTAGTCAGCGGGCTTTTTGAGATTCATTTCAGTGTCACTGCCAATAAGACCAACGAGGTAATGAAATTCCTGGCGTTGATATCGGCTACGATGCTGCCGTTGACGCTTTTGACCGGGATTTACGGGATGAACTTTGACCATATGCCCTTGCTTCACGCGAGCAACGGTTATTTTATAACTCTCGGAATAATGGCCCTGATTTTTGCCTGCCTGATCTTTTATTTCTGGCGAAAGGGCTGGTTCGGGAAATAGCTGTTTACCCTTCTTCGATTATCCTTTCAAATAATCTCTTTACCTGTAGATCACCAAATCCGTAGACCCCTTCAATGCGGCAGAATTCGCTATATGCCTGCCCAAATTCATCTTTGCCGGCCGAGATTATTTTCCGAAGCGTCGCTTCGGGCCGTGTTTCAATTTCCGCAGCGGCATCCGAAACCTGTTTTAACGTCGGGAAACATTTTGATTTGGAATCACCCAGCGTCCTCATCGCTTCCCAATCCCGCGCCGCAAAGGCTTCCCATAGTTGGATTCCGAGATAAAAATCATCATGCTCCAGTTTGATCCGCAAACTGAGGCTCTCCCTCAGTTCTTGACTGCCTAAATGAGAGAATCCTTTCCATAAATCGATGTCCTCGGGAAGTGCGGGGTACACACAATAAACATTTGCTTCGGTATTACGTAAGAGCCAAAGGCAAAACCAGAGATTAACCTGACAAAACAGCTCGTATTCAAACCACAAATTAACGTCGTTTCCATCAGCGAGATTCCACAACCGAACAAATTCATCCGCGACTTGTTCCCGATAATCGATTCCGGCATCCGGGTAAGCCGCGTTCAAATATGATTCACGCGCTTCCCAAAAAGCCTCGAGGCTATCGGTATTCAAATCACCGTCAACAAGACACTCGCGGCATACAATAACCTCGTCACCGAGTTCCAGTTTTTCAAACTGACCGGTAAACGAATCTCCGGATAAGACATGTATTTGCATAGTTTCTCAGGTCAGTTTAGCAGAATTCGGCAAATAAGCGACAGAAACTGCAGAAATTCGGCCGTTTTGTGGCAGATCGGCATCCCGACGCACAATAACCGGCCGGGGTTCCGGCCAGGCGACATTCGAAGTAAATCGTCGATCGATCGTGCTGCGCTGTATTTCAATCTTTTTAAGACTTTTTCGGCTCTGCGGGCGTCTAATTATTTGCGCGGAGAAATTTTTGAAGGCCGGGTAGTTTTGATAAATTCTCGGGCAAGATTTAGCATAGTGACTATATGGTTTCGGACCTGACGGATGAGCAAATCGTTGAATTAGCAATTGGTGAAAACCCCGACGCCTTCGGCGAAATAGTAAACAGATGGGAGCGTAAGATCTTTGCGCTCTGTTTCGGTATGCTCTGCCGTGAGGACGAGGCGAAAGATGCGGCTCAGGAGACTTTTATTGCGGCATTCAAGAATTTAAGCCGTTTTCGCGGTGATGCAAAAGTTTCATCGTGGCTGCATCGGATCGCTGTCAATCAGTGCCTGACCCGAAAACGGCGTGAGAAGACCCGTTCGGAGAGTTTTTATGACGAAAGCGATTCCACGGAAGAAAAAGTTTTCAAAGCGCCTTCCCGGTTGTCCCCTTCTGGATTGGCAGAACAGGACGAAAGGGTCAAGGCGGTCAGAACGGCGGTCAATTCGTTACCGCTGGAATTGAAACAGGTCATTATTATGAAGGAATTTGAAGAAATGACGTTTCAGGAAATTTCAGATGTGATGGAATTGCCGCTAAGTACCGTAAAGAGCCGACTTTATACTGCGTTGAAGCAATTGCGCATGAAACTCGTTAGAAAACCACTCGAGGTTCTTTAATGACGATGGTGATAAAAATGTTAGATAGTAAAAAATCAGACGGATCGTGCAGCTTTTCTGAAGAAGTAGTTTCGTATCTTTATAACGAAATGAAGGCTGATGAAAAGAAAACATTTGAAGATCATTTGAAGGTTTGCGAGGCATGTCCAAACGAACTCTCCACGCTGACTGCAGTCAGCGAATCGATTCAAGGATGGCGAGATTACGAACTTGCGGACTTTTCCGTTCCGGAGATTACGATACCCTACAGGCGGGCGGCCGGATCTTCGGACCAGACCGATCCCGGGGGTGTTAGCGCATCATGGATCGGAAACCTGCGTCGGATGTTTGATTTATCTTCCTCGTTTTTGAAACCGGCAGCGGCGTTAGGGGGGCTCGCGATAATCATTGGAATCGGGTGGATTTTGATAAACGGATTGAACGGCGGCGATGACAAGGCAATCGAAAAAGCGGCTGATCGACCAAATAAGGTCGTGATTAAAACTGATGTCGAACAACCGTTAACGGATGATACGGAACTTGTTGGTAATGAAAACCCGGAACCCTTCGATCCGGGAAAGGACCAACCCGAAACCGCCGAAACGGCTGTAGTCAAAAATGGACCGTCGGACCTGCAGCGTGCGCAAAAAGTGCGACGACCGAGGGTATCGAAGAGGATCGTCGTCAAAAAGACTCCGATTAAGCAACCGAGCGTAGCCGAACCGCTGAATTTCGAAGAGATACCTACATTGACGGTTGCGATTCAAGATTCAGAATATGACGAACTCCGACTTTCCGATCTTTTTAGCGAAATTGGAAATGATAAAGAGTAATCCGAGGAGATTTTTATGAGATATCTTAAATTAGGCTTGATTCTTTTTACAATTGCTGCATCGTCGGTAAATGTCATGTCCCAGGGACGACCGTTTGCCAATCCAGCGAATGCCGCTCAAAATACAAGCCGCGCGGGACTTATGCGGGAATTGGGGCTCTCAGTTGAGCAAATACAGCGAATCCGCATGATCAACCGTGAAACGGGGCCGCTCAAACAGAAAGCAGGTTTGAATCTGCAACAGGCAAGAAAAGTTCTGGATCAATCGATATATGCGGAAAACGTTGATCAAAACGAAGTGAATTTGAAAATTGCCGCCGTAGCGGAAGCCCAGGCGGCGGTCACAAAAGTAAATGCATTACATGAACTTAGAGTTCGACAGGTATTAACCGCCGAACAACTGACCAAATTCCGGGAAATTCGGCGATCCTTCGCCGAACGAAGAAAAAGAATGGATGCGGAACGCCGCCGCAGGGGTACAAATCCGAGAATGCGGCGAGGTGTCCAAAACGAAACCGATCAAAAGCGGCCACCGAACCGGTGAAGTTTAATCCTTAATGACAATGAATTTGTTGGTTTCAGCCGATCTTTCGGGATCGGCTTTTGTTGTTGTTTTCGAA
>JBFGKW010000108.1:0-8811 GCA_041576495.1 Aridibacter sp.
CCATAACGAATACGATGGTATCACAATTGCGTTGTAACGCGCTATCTGTTTTATGTAACTGCTGTATTTAATATGGTTAAAAAGTCTACGCAAGTGCGTACATTTGCGCAGTGATCATTACGGACATTCCTCAATCAAATTTTTTATAAAAAGGATACTTTGTTCGTAATTGCGGGATTATATAACTCTCTAATAATTAGTAGTTTACCACTATGTAATAAATTTTATCTCGCAAATGCGAAAAAATTGCTTGACAGTGAATAACGGGGTGTGTATTATTCAAACATCGGGAACGTAATAATTAAAACCCGGACGGAATTTTAATATCACGGTTTTAAGTTTAGGAAGGAGAAAATAATATGGCACAGGCAAAAAAAGCAAAAACTAACGACGGAATGGGCAAAGCGATGGAGCTGACCCAAGACACCGCAAAAGCAACATTGAACGGGGCAGTTCAAACGGCGGAATTGACGGAAGATTATATCCAGGGCGTTTACAAGGCCGCTTATGATGCAAACTATCAGGGTTTGAAAGTGGCAAAGAACTATTGGGATGCGATGTCTGAAATCAGACAGGATTGGATCAAGTTGTTCGGCGAAACAGGCGAGAGCATGATCGACGCAACGGCGAAGATGGAAATTCCGAGCATCAAGGATGTTACGGGATTCGGGAAGGGCGTATACAAAACCGTAACCAAGACAGTTGGAAACATCACCCCTCAGATCAGAACCGCTTCCAAGTAAGCGGCGGATATTGGAGTCTCAGGGTTGTTTCAACCCCGGGACTCTTCTATTATTAGTTTAAGAACTTAGCTTAAGAATAACCACAGGTTGGCCCGGATTAACATCTACGATGTATTAGTTAATTTGTGACGATCTGTGGTTTTTACAATTTCAAATGGCACAACCAAAAAAAGCAACGAAGCGGACGACAAAATCGACAACCAAAACAGGACCGGAAACCGCAAGTAAAAAGCGCGGCAGTTCGACGCGGGCAAAGCCGCAACCGGCTGACAAGAAGGCGGCGGGACGAACAAAGCG
Organism: Aridibacter sp.; assembly: GCA_041576495.1. Taxonomy (GTDB): domain Bacteria; phylum Acidobacteriota; class Blastocatellia; order Pyrinomonadales; family Pyrinomonadaceae; genus Aridibacter. The sequence continues at coordinate 1,041 of JBFGKW010000108.1, forward strand.
GGTATCCGCCCGAAAAACTCCGGCAAGGCCCAAGGCCAGGAAGATCCCGAGGCCGGGCAAATCGGTCAAAACGGGTTCCGACCAATCCGATGATTGGGCGAGATCCGTGATCAACCAACTGATCGAGGCGCAAAAAATGTGGCTGGAAATCACCACCAAGCAGTATGAACTTGTTTTCAAAACGGTTTCGGAAGTTTCCGGGATGGCGGAAAACGCGCCTAGCGAAGCTCTTGCCAAGTGGGCCGGTAAAAGCGCTGAAGGCTTTATCGAAGCCCAGAAGGAGTGGTCCGAAATTGCGATAACGCAGAGTAATGAATTAATGAAGACGGTCCAATCTGGTGCGGACCTATCAAATCCCGATGTAATCGGTACGATCCAGGCGACGGCCGGACACGGACTCGAGACTATAGTCAAAATGCGTATGGCATGGCTCGATTTTGCGGCAAAACAGAATGCCCAGATGATGAACGTCGTAAAAGAAGGATTTAATTTGGATGACTCTTCCCCCGCCGCCGCACTGGCGGATTTTGCCGAGGCAACGATGAACAGCTATGTCGAGATTCAAAAGCGCTGGATGGACATGGCCGGGTCGCTTTTCGGCGGACGGAAAGAATAGAATGGAAACGAAGAAAGTAAAAAGTAAAAAGTAAAAAGTAAAAAGGCGAAAGGCGAAAGGCGAAAGGCAAAAATAAAACGTAAGGGGCAGTTCGCGATACCTTCTCACACCGCTCGCAGATCACAGACGACTGCGTACTTCCACCCAACATTATGGCAAGACAATCCCCTGAGAAAAGAAAATATCCGTGGACCGCAAAGGTCGGCGATCAAGAAGTCACGCTCCGTTTGATGTCGGCCGATGACAAGGCTGCGATGCTCGAGTTCGCCAGATCACTTCCCGAAGACGACCTTCTGTTTCTGGCAATCGATATTACCAAAGAGCGGGCGGTGGATGACTGGATCCGGCGCCTAAAGGAAGAAAACCTGCATACGATTCTGGTGGAAAAGGACGGAAGGCTTCTTGGACACGGCAGTCTGCTGCACGAAGAACAGGCTTGGACCCGTCACCTCGGAGGAATGATTCTCCTTTTATCTCCAGAGGTTCGGGGAAAAGGGCTCGGACACATTCTGGCCGGAGAGCTTTTCGCGCGGGCTAACGAACTGGGACTAAGAAAAGTGATGGCCCGTATGGCGTCGTCCCAAAAGGGCGCGATTCAGGTTTTTGAGAAACTCGGGTTTAAAATTGAGGCCTTGCTCGCCGATTGCGTCATAGACCGCAATGACCGAACACACGATTTGATCATAATGTCGTATGATGTGACCGGATTCAATGAATAGAAAGGATTCTGCTTCGAAGCCCGGAATCGATTTTTGCCCGACTTGCAAGCAAATCTCTTAAAATGACAAACCCCGAATTAAATCGCCGTTTATCCTCGTTGGACGCAACATTTCTTTATCTTGAAAAAAAGGAATGCCCCCTGCACATCGGCAGCACCAGTATCTTCGATGGCAAAATTCCGGTCACAAAACTCACCCGACATATCAACGCCCGCCTTCATTTGATTCCCAGATACCGGCAGAAGATCGTCCCTGACCCGTTTAATATCGCACATCCGACCTGGGAAGTTGACGAAAATTTTAACGTTAAGAATCATATCTTCGAGATAAAATCACGGAAAAAAGTGGATCTTGATCGACTCGCCGAAATAGCCGGCGAAAAGATGACGGATCTGATGGACCGGGATAAACCGCTTTGGGAGCTGTATGTCTTAAATAATCTTGAAAACGGACAATCGGCGATGATCGCAAAGGTCCACCATTGTATGGTTGACGGGATTTCGGGCGTCGATCTGATCAAGATAATTTTCGATATTTCGCCCAATCCCGAACCGCCACCAGCGGAAAAGGAACAAACCGCCAAGCCGCTCAAAACCGACGCGACCAGAATGTTGTTTGATTCCGTTCTCGGATCGATTGAAGAAGGGATGAACCGCTTTTTAGAAATGCAGGGCGGAATGCTTTATCTTGCATCGAGTTTGGCAGATCCGCAGATGGCCGAAAGACTGCCGCATATCGCGGGGGTGTTGCCGGCCGTTGCGACTCCCGCGCCGCCCTTGCCTTTTAACGGGCCGTGTTCGGGAGAAAGGCGACTTGCCTGGAGTGAATTCTCGTTTACCGAAGCGCGGTGGATAAAAAATGTTTTGGGCGGCACTGTAAACGATGTTGTGTTAACGGTTTTGAGTGAAGCCGTTTCTAGATATGCAAAAAGTCACGGTGTCGATCTAAAGGGCAGAATTGTCCGTTTTATGGTGCCTGTAAGCCTGCGTCAGAAAGAAAAACGAGGTTCGCTGGGAAACTTAATATCCATTCTGCCGGTTGAAATACCCCTCGACATCAGCCGGCTGCCCGATCGCTTCAAATTTGTAAACGAAATAACGGCAGCGATGAAACAAACGAAACTCGCAGAAGGCCTCCTGACCGTCGGCGCGATGTATTCGATGATGCCGGCACCTGTGCAATCATTTATCGGCCGGATCGCTGACGTTCCGCTCCCGCCGTTTAATATGGTTGCCACTAACGTACCGGGGCCGCAAATTCCGCTTTACCTTGTCGGCAAAAAGATGCTCAAGCATTACCCCTATGTTCCTGTCGGATACGGACTCGGGTTGGGCTGCGCAATATTTAGTTATGATAAAACGCTTTATTTTGGATTATCATCAGATGCCAGGGCAATGTCAGATGTCGCGAAATTCAGGGAGATCCTCGATGAAACGCTGGCCGATTTGAGCTCCGTCGTCGCCGAACTTGAGGAACGGGCGAAAAAGGCTGGAGCGTAGGGGGGAAGGGGAATCGGTAATAAGTAATAGGTAAAAAGTAATAGGTAATAAGTGATAGGTAATAAGTGATAGGTAATAAGTGATAGGTAATAGGTAATAAGTAAAAAGTAACTAGTAATAGGTATTGGGTTATTGGGAATGAGTATTCGAAGATCAATTACCGATTACCGATCACCAAAAACCTCCGCCCTTGGTGAAAACATATGGAGATATTAGACGACGAGCTAGAGATCCTGACCGGGTTCGACAAGGAAATGCGCGAATCGGCGCTGCCGATCTGGTTCGAGTCTCTTGCGGGGGTTGACTGGGCATTGCTCCATTTTTCCCCCGTTTATTACGGATTGGGAATTAAAAAGGGGGACGGTTCTCCGGTTATTGTCGTCCCGGGTTTTCTGGGTTCGGACATCTATCTTTATGAGCTCTATTTATGGCTTTCGCGGGTCGGTTACAAATCGTATCTTTCGGAAATCGGTTGGAATGCGGACTGCCTTGACACGCTCGCGCAGAAACTTATCGAAACGATAAAAAAGGCCAACCGTGAAACGGGCAGAAAGGTTCATCTTTTAGGTCATAGTTTGGGAGGCGTTTTATCCAGATCGGCTGCCATTCAGCATCCTGACCTGGTCGAGTCGGTCATTACCCTCGCTTCACCCTTTCGGGGCGTTCGCTCGCATCCGAGAGTGTTGGAGCTTTCTGAGAAAATTCGCGGCCGGATATTCAAGAATGAAGACAAAACCGAATACCCCCATTGTTATACCGGACATTGTGACTGCAATGCGGTTAAATCTCTCCATAGCGGATTGCCAAAGGAAATCAAGCAAACGGCGATTTACACCAAATCCGACGGAATAGTTCACTGGAAAAGCTGCCTCTCCCGTGCCGAATCAAACAACTTCGAAGTGACGGGAACGCACATCGGCCTGGTTTACAATTTTCAGGTATACAAATTGATAGCCAAACGGCTTACGGCGGAGGATTAACCGACCGGCCGGTTAATTTTTTATTTTCTGAATCTCTTCACGCAGTCTTGGTATTACGGCATTTCCGGGATTCAGCTTTTCGAATTTCGCCAGCGTGTCATTAGCCTTTTCTACCTCGCCTTTTTTTGTGTATGCAACGACCAGATTCTGCAAGGTCTGAGGATGGTTCGGGTCAACCTCGAGCGAGCCCAAAAACTCCTTGATCGCTCGATCGTAATCCGGCGGATCACGAAAGATGAATGTCAGCCCGAGATCGGTTCGGACGTTGATATCGTCTGCCTTTTTTGCCAGGGCTTTTTCATACCATTTTTCCGCTTCTGAAAACTTGCCGCCGTCAAAATACACATTGCCGAGTTTCACTACCACTTCATATTCATCCGGTTTTAATTTATTGGCACGTTCAAAAAGCGCGGCGGCGTCGTCATACCGTTGGATCTGGTAATACATTCCGGCAGCTTTGACCTGGGCGTCAAAATCTTCGGGCGCCTGATTTGCCTTTTCGACCGCGGCTTGTACCTCAGGCATCGATGCTGCGTTTTGACCGGGTACATTCGGATGTCCTTCAGGCAGAGGGGCATTCGGATCTATCTGGCCCGCAGTCGGCGCGACGGTGCCTGACCCCGAGTTTAGGGAGTTTGTAATCATAAAACCCAAAATCAATCCCAAAAGCAGCCCGACGATTCCAAAAAGCAAATTATCTTTTGTCATATCTGTTAACTAATTTTTACCCGGCCGTCCATTTGATCCCGACGGTGAACAGAATTATGCGTAAGAATGCAAACCCGGAAGCAGATAACTCACGCCCAAATATGTAAATATTACAAACAAGAAAGCAACTATTGCAAAGTAGGCCGACCGCCTGCCTTTCCATCCCCGGGCAATTCTGGAATGCAGAAAACCGGCGTATGTCAGCCAGGCGAGCAGCGCCCCGGTTTCTTTTGCATCCCATCCCCAATAACGGCCCCAGGATTCATTTGCCCAGACCGCACCGGTAATCAACAACAGGGCAAGGCCGGCAAATGTCATCCCGGCAAGCTTGTACATCAATCCGTCAAGGACCTCGGCCGGAGGCAGGGCGGCTCGAAATTTTTCGGTCTTAAAGGCAAACATAACCACAAAGAATGTTCCGGTAAACGCCGTGATCAGGGCGGCGAGTTCGACCGGATTGGCCTGCAGACTAAGCCGCAGTTCGGAGCTGTTCTGCGAAACCCAGTTCCCCGCGATTCCTATGAGTTGTTGGGACGCGACCGCGTTGATTTGTTGCTGCGGAATATCCTGCTGCTGCATCATCCAGACCGCGAATCGTTCATATTGCGCCGTGTCTATGTGGCTGACAACGTTTTGAATCGTCTTAAGCTGATAGACCAGCCAACCGATGGCGGCGCCCTGAACAATAAGCGCGAGCTGAAGCAAACGGAGCCCGACGGTCTTCGCCTGTTCATTTTTGTTATTCAAATAAGCGAGATTCGCAATGATCACCCCGAGCAGTAGCGCCCCGGCCAAAACAAGCAGCCAGCCAACATAAGGAATGTCAGCCCTGAGCGCCAGCGAGAGCTTCGATTCTCCGACAAATGTCGAAGCCGTGTAGGTGCCGAATGTCGAAGGCGCGAAGACGCTGAACTTGCTTATGGTCGCCATTACCGAAATGGAAAAAATGCTCGTCCAGATCGCCATCGTTTGAACTTTGAGGCCGTCCTTCAGAAGGTAAAGTACCGCAACGGCAAAGCATACGAGGGCTATCCCGTAACTGAGCGAAGCGACACCGACGTGAATCGGCCGCCAGTACGAGTCCAATACGGGAGGAAGGTCGATAAATTCATCCCCGATGAATCTCGCCAGCACCAAGATAATGGCAGCCAGCGGAAGCGATAACGTTGCGATTATCCGGAATTTTTCCCGGCGCATGACAAACAGCGTTGTAATTCCGGCGCCAAACGCAAAAGCCAGACTCAAATCATAAAGGTTTGCAAACGGGACATATCTGAACATCCAGGGCATTTCGCTTAGCTCACGGCCCTGATCCAGAAAAATCCTGACCTCACGGTCATAAGCGGCAACCCATCGAACGAGCCAACTCGAAAGATTCAGAAATACTCCGATCGTCGCCCCCCACATTCCAAGGCGAACGGCAACATTTGACGGGGCGTAAAGATTTGTCAGGTAAAAGACCGCGGCAATCAGGTAGCAGCCGAGCGCGAGCATCATCAGAGCGCCATCGGAGATAAATCTTTCTTCGCCCATATTTATCCTGAGCGCGAGCACCACAAGCGAGCCGAGCAGGGCGATTGCGACCGGAATGTAAGAGCGGATTGTGAAAAATGTGTTATCCGTCCCGTCATCGTGATCATCAATGATCAGTTCGTCTTGCTTCAGTGTTTCCTGACTCATAATTCGCGAGCCTCCCTATTTTGCTTTCCTAAGTCCTTGATAAACCCAATAAATTTTTCTTCAAAAGCATTCTGACTTCGATTAGCGTTTCCGCCGGCGATTATATTGAACTTTTTATCGGCAGATTTTTCAATGACGGTCCAGACACGCTGGTGAGAGAAAAAGAACACCGCCACCAGCGTCAAAGACAGCAGCGTAAAGCCAATATAAACGACATTTGCTCCCGGATCGCGTTGAACTGAAAGAACGTGCTGATCGGCAACTTTTTCAAACTCGGTCATTTGATAAGTATACCCGCCGACCGGTTCGCCGGCCATCGGGATATCGGCCATTTGGGGTCCGAAGGCGTATGCCGTCTGAGGATCTTCGTTCGGCGCCGTGACCTGAAGAACGGCAGCCGGATTCGGGTAGCCGCTGGTGTCTTCATTCGGGTCCTCGTTCCCCAGATTGAAATTGGCGCGAAATTGATCGAATTTGATTTTGGTTCCATCGGCTAAAATCGTCTCGCCGTCGCGTCTCAACTTGACGTCCTGAGTCGTCCCGTCTTTTGCCGATTTCAAACGGACGTTGATATTGCGAGCCCGGCCGACCGGCACGAAACTCGCCTGAAAGAACCTGTAACCGCGGTAATCAAGCGGTTTGTTCATATGGACGATGCCTTCCTTGACTCCCGTTTCATCCTTTATCCTGATTTGAGTAAGCCAATCGATCGTATTATTTGCCGAAATCGAGCCATCTTTTTTAATAAGTTTTTGCTGGATATCGGTGCAATAGATTTCAAAAGGCAGCTGCTTTGTAATTTGATTCATTCGGTCGAGGTCAAAAACCAGCTCATTGATCTGATTTGAGCTTTGCCCGGGTCTCAGCGGCATCTGGCCCGTATGTCCGAACTGCGCGGTCAAAAATCCACCGAGGAAAATGGTCAGCAGTCCGACGTGAACGGCGTACGCCCCAAGACGGTTCCACGCCCCTGATTCCGCGAAAATTACCGTCCGGTCCCGTTTTTCGGTGACGGTCGTTTTTCTCCAACCCGCCTTCTTGCATGCCTGAATGACCGTATTTGCGACATCTTGCCGCGTCTCACCCTCGACAACGAAAGAATCGCTTGCCTTTTGTCCGGAAATCCAGCGCGCCGATGCCTCCAGTTTTCGATTGGTAATGAATTTGAGGGTTTTTGGAAAGCGGTCGATCGACGCAAGAATTATATTTAAGGATACAAGACCGAGGAGGGCATTGAAATACCACGCGTGATAAATATCGAAAAAACCAAGATTGCCGTAAACAAGGCGCTGGGCAGGCGTCAGCTCGGCAAAGTAAGCGTCGAAACCGTCGACGTTTTGCTGCATTATCAACATGCCGAGCAGGCAGGCAAGACCGAGAATGATCAGCAGTATCACGCCCAGACGGACCGAGCTGATCAAACTCAAAAACCTGGCCAAAATCGACTGGTGCTTACTCTTTTCAACGGGTGCGTCTAATGATGCGTTAGGCTGAGTATCTTCGAAAGTTGACATAAAAAATATAAAAGGCAAAACGCCGCAATAATGTCGATTAAAACTTGATAAATCG
>JBFGKW010000109.1:0-8631 GCA_041576495.1 Aridibacter sp.
CCAAAAGGGAATCGGGCTTCGGTTTGATTTTGGGGATCAGGATGCCGGCCCGCTGATCGGGGATCAGAATAAAATCCGCCAGGTGTTGAATAACCTGCTCAGCAACGCCATTAAATTCACAGAAACCGGAGAAGTTGTAATTGCAATCAGGGTTGAATCCGCCGATGACTCAACCACCGATTTGAGAATCGAAGTTTCGGATACCGGCATCGGCATCAGGGAAAATGACCTTTTCAGGTTGTTTGAGCCATTCGTGCAGACCGATTCCACGACCACCAGACATTTCGGCGGAACCGGACTGGGACTTGCGATTTGCCGTCGGTTGATAGAAAGAATGGGAGGCGAAATCGGTGTTGAAAGCACCGTTGGAAAGGGTTCGACATTTTGGATAACAGCTCGGTTTGAAAGGCTAACCAAAAGTAATGAAGATTCGGTAACCGACAGCCGGTATCAAATCGAGACAATCAGCGCCGCCGAATCCGCAAACTTCCCGGAAGATCTTGAGATACTTGTAGTTGAGGATAATCCGGTTAACCGCGCCGTTGCCGGCGAACTCCTCAATCAGTTGGGAATAGCGTCGGAATGTGTTTCAAACGGATTCGAAGCAATTGAGGCAGCCAAATCCGGAAAATTCGGTGTGATCCTTATGGACTGCCGGATGCCTGAAATCGATGGTCTGGAGGCGACCAGGCGAATTCGTGAAATAAAAGGCGAAACCCTAAAAATTTTTGCAGTTTCCGCCGGTAATTCAGTCGAAGAACGCGCAGAGTGCATAAACGCAGGTATGGACGATTATCTTGCCAAGCCTTTTAACAAAACCGAATTAAGAGCGTTGTTGGTAAAACATTTAAAACCGGGAGCCGGTCCGTCGTTCTCTGCGAGTGGGTCGGGTCTCGAAAAGCACCCGTTTTCTAAAATAGTTGACCCCGATAAACTAGAAAATTTTCTTGAAATAGAGTCTAATGGTAAATATCAATTCACAAACGAGATTCTGAACTTGTTTTTGCGGCACTCAGAAAAGTTAATTTCTGAAATAAACAGTGCAGCTGATAAAGGTGAGTTTGGGAAAATTTCAAAAGCCGCGCACAATCTGAAAGGAAGCAGCGGCAACGCGGGTCTGACAAAGCTTTCGGCTCTGTTTGATGGGCTTGAAAAGGACGCTGATCGCGAAAATTCTAAGCGGGTATGTGATGCGGTCAATAACATTAATTCTGAGTTTGAGAAAACAAAGAAAATAATATTATCAGAACGATAGGGTTTGAGGTCTCGACAAATGACAGCCACGAAGAAAACGGAAACTAGCACCAACGAACAGAACGAAGAAGAGAATATTGATAAAATTCGCGATATTTTATTTGGCGTTCAGGTCCGCGATTTCGAGAATCGATTTTCGAAATTGGAAAAGCATTTTGAAGAAGAGTTTGAAAAGTTTCGGTCCGAAACAGTTAAACAACTCGCCGCTTTGGAGGAAACGATTGAGAAGGGAAACCTGGCGTTAACGGGACGGATCTTTAACGAACAGGATTCTCGAAAATCTGCACTCAAGGATTTGGCCGATGAATTTAAAATAGCGTCCGAAAAAAACCAAACCGAAATTTCCAGGCTTATTGATAAAACCGAGAACAGCGAGCGCGAGATTCGTACCAGTTTGAGCGAACAGTCAAAATCACTCGTCAATCTCGTCGAAGAGAAACAGCAAGAAGTGGTCGAAAGACTCGTTACGATGGCCGAAGAATTAAAGGATTCCAAGTCTGATCGCAAATCTCTCTCGCAAGCATTTGCGGAAATCTCCAGGCTTCTTTCCGATGAGGAAGAAGATTCAGAAGAGGCGTTAAATCGAGAAATTGACCTGAGAATAATCGAAAATGACATCTAGGATTCTCGAAAACGATGATTTGGAGACCGCTCCGCAAAAGGATCGCGGAGGCAATGGTAACTCTGGAAATAAGATTAGCGGAACTAACCCTTCCAACCGCCCCGGAGACTCACACGAATTAAACAAGCTTAGGAAACTGATAGTTAATTCCGACGAAGTTGGTGAAGTCCTTCCGGCGGCAGTAAACAAGAGCAAGAGAAAAGATAACCAGCTCGCCAATGCTACGCTTCCCCTGGTCGAAGAAAATATACGGCAATCGATAGCCCGAGATCCAAAGGTTTTAGCAGAAGCTCTTTTTCCGGCAATCGGTCCTGCCATTCGTAAAGCGATTGCGCAGGCACTGAGCTCGATGGAGGAGTCGCTTAATCAGACTCTTGAGCACAGTATTTCTCCGAAAGGACTTCGTTGGCGCTTTGAGGCATTTCGAACCGGCAAGTCGTTCGCCGAAGTGGTCATGCTCAAAACGATGCTTTACCGGGTTGAGCAGGTCTTTTTAATTCATAAAAAAACGGGGCTTTTACTGCAGCATGCGGTCGCCAATTCAAAAGATGCCCAGGACGCAGACATGGTTTCGGCAATGCTCACCGCAATTGAGGATTTTGTTGAAGATTCATTTAAGACTTCGGACGGCGCAACGCTCGATTCACTAAAAGTCAAGGAATTGTCGGTCTGGATCGAACACAGCCCAAACGCGGTTATCGCTGGAGTAATCTGGGGCTCGCCGCCGCTCCGGCTGCGCGAGACGTTTTCGGAAACGATCGAGCAAATTGAGTTAAATTTCGAAGATGAACTGAGGAACTTTGAGGGAGAGGCCGATGTCTTTAATGAAGCATCTCCCCTTCTTGAAAAATGCCTTAAGTTTCAGGCCAATGAGGATGAAGAGAAGGGTCCCGCAATTAAGCTCTCGACAATCGCAGGAGTTCTTTTTCTCGGGGTTCTTATTGCCGGCGCTGTTTACTTTGGCTGGGAATATTGGCGTTGGAGCCGTTTAATAAGCAGCCTCAATTCTGAACCGGGAATCGTCTTGACAGAAACGGATTACGGTTTGTTTACCCATTCGATCAGCGGAATTCGCGACCCGCTGGCACGAGATCCGGCGCTGATTCAATCCGCTATCGGATTCGAAGAAAACGACATCGTTTACAACTGGAGACTTTATGCCGATGCCGATCAGGCGTTTGTCTTGAAGCGGGCGGAAAAGCAGCTCAAACCCCCTCCCGATGTGACCTTGTCAATTAATGACGAAATCCTCACGGCTGACGGGCCGGCAACTCCGGAATGGTATGCCGAATCGGCACGTCTTGCGCCGATGTTGGGGGGGGTGAGCGGATTTAGGATCGGTGAGAAAGGCTATCAGGTTCTCCGGCAGAACATTGAATCTCAGGGAATTGAATTTAGTTGCAATACCGCGGATTATGCCGTGGATCAGGATTCGGCGTTTGATCAAATAGCAAAGAATCTCGATACGATACTGGGTTCGGGCAGAAATGTGCGGCTTTTGATTCAAGGGCATGCATCTGAACCGGGAGACGTTGAAACCAACCTCCGGTTTAGTAAACTTCGTGCCGAAAAGGTTCTTAATGATCTGGTTTCAAGATCGGGTTCGATTTCATCGGAATATAAGAACAATCCCGGATTTTTGACCGCCGGCGCGGAAAAATCATCAAGCGATGGCTGCAAGGTCACGTTTGAAGTTCTGTCGACTAAATAACAGCGCGTCCCCGCGTTTGAAACCCGTTAATCATCTTCGAGTTTTAGGATCCCAAATAATTGGTACGGGTCATAACCCGCGTTATGCGTTAAACGGATTAGCGAGACGGATTTTACTTTTCATTCGGGGAGCAAAAAAACGATGATTCAGAAAAAAGTCTGCATGCTCGGAGCTACCGCAGTCGGGAAAACCAGTCTTGTCGGTCAGTATGTCAAAAGCATTTTTTCCGAAAAGTATCATTCGACTATCGGTGTTAAAGTCGATAAAAAAGTTGTCCGCGTCGACAACCACGAAATGACGATGATGCTTTGGGATCTTCAGGGTGAAGACGATGAATTTAAGATCAGGCCGTCGTTTCTCCGCGGAGCATCGGGATACATTCTGGTCGTAGACCTGACGCGTTCGGCGACGCTTGAAACAGCGAAACGAATCCAGCTGATGATCGAAAAGGAAATCGGCCAGGTGCCGTTTCAAATTTTGTTTAACAAATGCGACTTGCGTGATGAATTCGACATTGACGAATCGTGGATGGTGGAGTTTGCGGGAGAAAGGGTTATCCGGACGAGCGCGAAAACCGGCGAGAATGTGGAAGAAGCGTTCCTCGAACTTGCTCAACGGTTACTTTAATCGCGCATCTCAATCCCTTTTTTACGATATACCGGATCGGCCGAAGTCCATCATCAAAATAACTCAAATTAAACGAACTGTTTTCTGCATTTCTTTGGTATGGTTTTTCGTTACTCAAAGCGGTCGGTGTCACTTGCGGGAGATTCTGCGTTTCGCTAGACTAAAATTCTTGCGCCCTTGTAGCTCAACGGTTAGAGCAGCGGACTCATAATCCGTTGGTTGGAGGTTCGAATCCTCCCGAGGGCATTCTTTAAATTAAAAGACTTGTCGATCTTCCGGGCGTCCCCCGGTTTTGCGGCACTGATTCTCCCGCCCCGGGTACGCTTTGCGAAATACTCGTCGCCAAAAAGGCCATAGAATGGCGAAAGGGAATGCTTTGTGGGAAAAGCATTCCCTTTCTGGTGTTAAAAATCAGCCGGTAGCTAGTTCTAACAACCAGTTAAAATAAATCGTCATTACGCAGAAAATTCCATTTTTTCTGAATTTGTTCCTCAACCGGTGCTTTGGTTATTCTTCGAACCTTCAAATAGCCGCACCGAATTTTGTCAAACCCTGAAAAAACTTCTTGCAACCTGCTTAGCAATTATTGTATTATCGAAACTTGTTAAGATAGTATACGGATAGCGCGTAGCCAATCGAATAGATTTGGTTGTCTCTACAAGCGGATTTGGTTGGTGCAGGACGTTGGTAAGAGAAAGGCTCTGGTCCTATAGAGTGGAAGGCAGAGCCGTATGTTGATTTTACTCTTACCCGAACAAGAAGTTAAGAATCTGATCGTAATACGAGATTCCCATTATGGGGCTGTCTCCGGCAAATGCGTTTGCGGCAAGTAAGGTTACTGTAAATAATACAGCAGATATTCGTTTTTTCATTGGTTTTTCTCCTATGTATTTTCGGTGTACAACACCGTTGTAATTAGAAAACTGCTAATGAACAAGAATGTCCAAAAAAATTAAACAGTTTTAGTCACTCAGTTACCGGACGGCACAATGAAAGGCACTCTCAACCAAACATTAACCAACGTCGATTTCGCCCAACTTATTGAAAAGGCACGTGTTGCGGAGTTATCGCGGGATGTCGAAGCGCTTGGCGCGCTGCTCGAGCCAGTTTGGCCGAATTTTGAAAAAAAACCGGATTTTGATGAAGTTGAGGTGGAAACGAGGGGGGAGCTATATCGAATATGCGGTTATTTCCTCAGCATTCTGGGGTTTTCTCAGCACAAAAAGAATTATCAGGAACGCGGGAAAGACCTGTTGACCGAAGCGATCGACCTATTTGTCGAATCAAATATGCCTCATCATGTCGGGAGGACAAAAGCGCTCCTGGCAATGGCCTATTATCATCAGGGCCGAATCGAAGAAACCGAAATAGTCTTAGACGAGGCATCAGCATTTTACCAAAATGACCAGCTCCATCCGGTCAACCTTCTTTTATCGGTAACCAAGATTGGCGCGCTCATTTGGCGGATGGATTTTCAGTCGGCATACCAGATCCTTCAGGAAGTTCAGATTCCTATGGAGCTGTGCGAAGACCCGTTCCTTCTTGCCCGGTACCATAATCAAGCTGGAATTATTTATTCGAGAATCGGGATGTTTTCGGAATCACAGTCGCATTACGAGAAAGCGATTCAATCGAGTAATGAGATAAACAACCCGCGTTACGTAGGCAATAATCTTAACAACGTCGCTTTGGCTCATATGCGGCAGGGTAATCTCGACGCGGCAAAACAAAGTATTTCTGAGGCAATAGCGGTTTTTGAAGATATTGATGAGAAGGGATGGCTGGCGGTGGCTTTCGACACCAAAGGTCAAATCCATTTGGCGTGTAACGAATATGAGAACGGGTTATCGGCAATTGACCGGTCGATTGGTTTATTTGGCGAAGGCGAATTCTACAGCGCCCTGACTGACGCAATGTGGGTCAAGGTTCATTTACTTCTTCGGGCCGATCGCAAGGAGGAGGCGATGATTGTCTTTTCGGAATTATCGGACATCGCAAATAAAGAAATCGGCGAGTATGCCGTGCAAAAATATGCAAGGGAGTTCGCAAAGATCGTGCATGTCAAAAAAGGTACCGACTTTTTTGCTGAGGTTCAGGCATTTAAGCGTGAATTGCTTATGGAGTCGCTGGTCGATGCGGGCGCCGATATGAATAAAGCGGCCGTCAAATTAAAAACTAACCGTAAGGAACTGATACAAGTCGTAAACCGCGAATTCCCGGATATTTACCTCGAACTTGGAATATCCCCGGGAATAATGTCGACTGCCATTCATTAAAGCGCTTTTCCGACTCCAAATTCGTGCAGCAGTTTCCAATAATCCTTAATTAGCGCAGATTTTAACGGCGGAATCGAAACCTTCCAGCCCCCGATCAAAAAACCTGCATTGTTCGAATTGCCAAATTCTTTCATCAATTCTTTATCGATATCCCAACATAAGATTTCTGTAGTCTTTCGACCCTTAAGCCGCGTCGCTCGCTCGCCGGTTCCAAAATCGATCGATTCGCCATTCACGGAAACCAATAGATCGCGATTTGACGCGAAATGAAATCTTTTTGCCACCGTTGTTATGCAAAGGCGGGTTCGATAAGGCTTTTCATCAATTCCCGGTCCGGAATAAATTGCACTTAGTTCAATCTCGAACTGCTTAAATGATTCATCGAGCGATTGATTGTCTTCACGCACGTCATAGAATAGCCTCACCGTTGTAATGTCTCGTTCATAGGTGACTGAGAACGAACCGGCACCCGGAAGCCCGTTAATCTCGGATCGTATTTCCTCAAGCGATTTCGACTGCGAAGTACTTACGGCCGCCAGACAGGTAATGATTAACGAAATCGATACGATTTTAAACAAATTGATCATATGACGAGACGAACTATACGTTGAACCGAAAGTTTACGACATCCCCTTCCTTCATAATATATTCCTTACCTTCAAGCCGCATTAATCCTTTATCCCGGGCAGCGCTTTCAGAACCGAGATCGACCAATGCTTCGTAGGAAACGATTTCAGCGCGGATGAATCCCCGCTCGATATCGGAATGTATTTCGCCGGCGGCCTTTTGAGCTTTGGTGCCGATCGGAATAGTCCAAGCGCGAACTTCCTTTTCCCCCGCGGTCAGGAAAGACATCAAGCCCAGCAATCGGTAGGCAGACTTGATCATCTTATCGACCCCGCTTGAGTTGACGCCTAAATCTCGCAAATATTCGACCCGTTCAGGCACTTCAAGCGAAACCAACTCTTCTTCAAGCCTTGCGCAGATAACTACTGTCTCGGAATTTTCATTCTGAGCATGCTGCCTGACTGCATTGACATATGGATTGCGTTCCGGATCAGTGAGCGAATCTTCGTCTACATTGGCCGCATAAATAGTCGGTTTGGTGGTCAGCAAAAAGAAACTACGGGCGATCTTTTTCTCGTCGTCGTTTAGTTCTGCTGCCCTCGCAGGTTTACCTTCTTCAAGGACCGGAAGGATCTTTTGAAGTACTGCGATTTCTTTCTTGGCATCTTTGTCGCCTGATTTCGCTGACCTGACGGTTTTTTCCATCCGCCGTTCGACCGATGCGAGGTCTGCCAACGCAAGTTCAATTTGGATCGTTTCAATATCGCGGATTGGATCCACGGAACCCTCGACGTGATGAACATTCTCATCTTCAAAGCATCGGGCAACCTGAACAATCGCATCGGTTTCGCGAATGTTTGCAAGAAATTGATTGCCCAATCCTTCACCTTTTGAAGCACCCCGGACGAGTCCGGCGATATCTACGAATTCAACCGCAGCCGGGACGACCTTTCGGGCATTGTTCATCTCCCTTAAGACCTCCAACCTTTCATCCGGCACGACGACGATACCGATGTTCGGTTCGATGGTCGCAAACGGATAATTCGCCGCGAGGGCGGTTTGCTGAGCGGTCAGCGCGTTAAACAGGGTAGATTTTCCGACGTTTGGAAGCCCAACTATTCCAACTTGCAGCATAGGTTTTCTTTAAAACGGATGACCGAAACGTTTAATCCGCTAAACACCCTCGGGTTTTATTTTAAGCATCCACTCTGAGATCAGGACTTTCTCCCTAACGGATATTAGATAGGGCCGAATTCAAACTAGACATTCTAAACTCTAGGCGCGGTTTTGAGAAATCGAAAAATTATGGCTTAATTTTGAGAATGATAGTTTGGCACGTGAACCGATTCTTTCCAAACGGTTTACTTGTATTTTATTTGCTTTCCGGGTTGAGTGGCGCCGCATCACCAACACGATACGGCAGTCAACGAACGCTCAGTGAAATTCAACTGGTATGTTCGGAGACCGCTTGCGCACTAACAGATATTAATCCGACGCTCGAATAACCGTTTATTTCCCGAATCCGATGTTAATTTCCGTTGTCATAATTTTCATCATCGCGTTAAGCGGCCTAA
>JBFGKW010000110.1:0-8500 GCA_041576495.1 Aridibacter sp.
TCAATGTGAAATATTTTAGGTTATTACACGCTCCCTGACGGTCGCGTTTCTGCCCCTTTGATTGCTGGCCCGATGTATCTTTCCCCGCATCGCAATCTATCATGCAGAAACACGACTGCTAAGGAGTGTGTACGGGTCATTGTCAACCACCCCGCCGAAGCGGCACCCCTCCTTGGTAGGGAGAGGGGAGTCATTGCTCAATGATTGACACCCTTACTGCGTGCGGGTTTCTGCAAAGACGCGTTCGCCCACCGCTCAATGTGAAATATTTTAGGTTATTACACGTTCCCTGACTGTTGCGTTTCTGCCAAAACCGCTCACCGCTCACTGCCAACGGTCCCCGCCCTACCAGATGACACACATATCTTTCCGAACCATTGGCGAAGGTTTCTTACACCCGAAGGCTTCGGCAAACTGCGGCATGTTTGACATTGGTCCGTTGACCCGCCACCGGGCAAGTGCGTGGGGATCGGTCGCAACCTGCAGCCGTTCAATCTCTTCGGTCGCTTTTATCGCCCAGACCTGCGCCCAGCCGAGAAAGAATCGCTGTTCGGCAGTAAAACCATCGATCGTTTCGGGCTTCGGTTTGCCTTCCAAAGACTTCTTGAACGCGTCATATGCGACGGTCAGGCCGCCCAGGTCGCCGATGTTTTCGCCGAGCGTCAGCTTGCCGTTCATAAACAGGTTCGGCTGTACTTCATACCCGCTGAATTGCTTGACGACGCACTCCGCCCGTTCCTCGAATTTCTCGCGGTCATCCTTGGTCCACCACATTTTTAGGTTTCCGTCGGCATCGAAGCGGCTTCCCTGATCGTCAAAACCGTGCGTGATTTCGTGACCGATCACCCCGCCGATCGAACCGTAATTGATCGCATCATCGGCTTCGGGGTTGAAGAACGGAGGCTGGAGTATGCCGGCCGGGAAAACGATCTCGTTGAGCAGCGGATGGTAATAAGCGTTGACCGTCGGCGGAGTCATTCCCCAGCGCGTGCGGTCAACCGGTTTACCAATATCTTCGATGTTTCTTTCGATTTCGAGCCGGCCTGCGCGAATCGAATTCTCGGCGTAGGATTTGCGGTCGATGGCCAGACCCTTGTAGCCGCGCAATTTATCCGGATAACCAATTTTCCGCTTAAACGTCAGCAATTTAGCCAGCGCTTTGGTCTTGGTTTCATCGCTCATCCACTCCAGGTTGTCGAGTCTCTGGCGGAACGCGGCAAACAGATTATCGATCAGCTCGTTCATCCGCTCTTTTGATTCCGGCTTAAACGCCAGCTTTACATATTCCTGGCCAAGCGCTTCACCGATCGCGCTGTCGGTCGCCTGAACGCAGCGCCGCCAGCGCGGATGCTGTTCCTTGGTACCCGTCAGATGCTTGCGAAAGAAATCGAAATGGAGATCGGCAAAATCTTTGGAAAGCAACGGAGCGGCGGAATTGATGGTCATCCACCTGAGATACGTTTTCCAGTCGTCGACCGAAACATCGGCCAGCATTTTATTGACCGCTTTAAAGAAATCCGGCTGCCCGATGTTAAAGTCTGAAACGCCCTTCACGCCGCGGGCCGTCATATAGGATGACCAGGAGAAGTTCGGGGTGATTCTTTCCGCTTCATCAACGCTGACCTTGGAATACCTGTTATCCGGATTTCTGAGCGCGGTATTTTCGAGTGACGCATAGGCGAGCCGCACCTGGATGCGCATCACCGCGTGGGCATTGTCACGAGCGGTCTGCTCGCTATCGCCGACCAGCATAAACATATTTCGCATGTATTCCCGAAACTTCTCGCGAGTTTCCTGGAATTTCGGGTTCCCGTCAATATAATAATCGCGGTTGGGCATGCTCAAACCGCCCTGGCCCGAGTTTGCGATATACATATTGCTGTCTTTAAGATCGGTCCCGCCGCCAAAACCGAATAATGCCGGGATTCCGATATTGTGCATCCTGGCGATGTGATCCTGGATGCCTTTTCGGTTTCTTATCCTATCTATTTCATTAAGGTAGGGCATGACCGGCTTTTTGCCGGCAGCTTCGATCGCATCTTCATCCATACACGAAAAGTAAAAATCGCCGATCAACTGGGAGTCGGTGCCGGGCTCGCCGCTTGATTCCGAAGCCCGGTCAAGTACTGTCTTGAGAATGTTTCGGTTGTTTTCCGCAAGAATGTTAAAGCTTCCCCAACGGGATTCAGTTCCCGGAATTTCGGTGTTTTTAATCCAGTTTCCATTGGCAAACTGAAAGAAATCGGTGCAGGCTTCCACCGACCTATCCATGTTCTTTACATCAAACCCCTTGTTTTGTGCGGCTGCAAATAACGAAAACGACAGAATTAGGGCGAACAAGGTTATGACTCGAAAATAGTAATTACGCATTTTTTCTCCTGGGTATTGAAATAGATGATTTTGTTAAAACAGTTACGAACCGATCGCAGATTTGGTTTCACGGTCAGACAACCGGGATAAATTTTTCACTTACGCGGTTCCACAATTCTTTGGCCAGTTCTTTGCGGTTGG
This sequence comes from Aridibacter sp., assembly GCA_041576495.1. Lineage (GTDB taxonomy): Bacteria > Acidobacteriota > Blastocatellia > Pyrinomonadales > Pyrinomonadaceae > Aridibacter. The sequence goes on from JBFGKW010000110.1 coordinate 2,512, forward strand.
GTTTGATTACCGTTTCGCAACCGAAACTGATGATTGCGCGGCATTTGCGCAAGCCAAAAAAGCGCCATAAATGCTCGATAAAACTCGTGTCGTCCCACCAGCAAACCGCGTCGCTCGCTTTTCTCTGGCCGGAATCGGTCCGGTAAGTGATCGAGGCATAATGGATCGGGAGATCGCTTTGAGCGGCAAATTCGAAAAATGACGAATTAAAGGGCAGGACCCCCTCGCCTTTTGAACTGGTTCCTTCGGGAAAAATGATCACGCCTTCACCCTGATCCAGCTTATCGATGATCTGAGCGCCGGCGTTGGGTATATCCCTCCTGTTTTCCCGGTCGATAAAAATATTATCCATGTCGCGAACCATTCGCCCGGCGAGTGTCCATCGCGCAATATCCCCTTTGGCGACAAAGACGCAATCGATCACCGAACGCAGCGCTGGGATATCGACGTAACTTAAATGATTCGAAACAAGGAAAAACGGTTGTCTCGGTCTTTCACCGATGATCTCGATCTCCATTCCGGAAAGCGTAACAAACCATTGGGCCCAGCTTCGAAAGACGATTTGCCGCCAAAATGCCTTGTTCGGGATAATTATATTTCCTACCAACCAGACGCCGTAAAGTACGATCGACGAAACGAAAAATACGATAAATCTAATTGTTGCGCGGAAATGATTCATTGAACGGGATTTAACCTAGTTGTCGGTCTCGATATTGCTGAAATTATATCTTAACAAAATCCTCATCGCCAACGGCTTCCCGTCGAGGTCGGCCGGACGCCATTTCATTTCCCTAACGGTTTTAATCACGGATTCGTCGAGTCCAAAACCGGCCCAGCGAACGATATCGGTGTCGACGACATTTCCCGCGGAATCAATCTCGACCTCGACATCAACTGTGGCCAGGATGTCGTAAAGACCGGCGACAGCCGTATAAGCCGGTTTCATTCGCAGATAAGGAAGCGGAGGACGGAGCCCCGGCAGCGGATTGGCATCGAAGGACGCAAGACTTTGGGCGGCGGCGGGTTCCGGGTCAATCTCATCGAGCAACGAATCTTCAATTTGCTTCTTGATTTCGGCGGCAGTTCCGGGAATCGAATCGAAAAGCTGTTTTCTTGCCGCGGGGAGCGAATCCGCTTCGAATTTCAAATATGTGAAGGTGGTCAAAGCTCCCGTTCGCGCGCTGACCAGAAAAACGGCTTGGTAAGACTCGTAGTATTCATCCCTCTCAAACGACGTCCTCCGAAGGGTGTCGGATCTGACCAGTATAAAAAAATTGCTCCCGGAGCCGGCCCCAAAATTTATGGATTCTTGTTTAGTGAGGTTATATGGATTGTCAAAGGAAAATGAATCAAAGATCGTTTCGATCATCGATTGATCGAGCACATTAAAATCTTCCGATAGCGCCTGTTTTAGCTCTCCGACCACCGCCGCCGACTGTTCAGATTTTATCGGGGCCAGAACGGCGATTCTTTGTGACAACGCCATTTGCGGGCCGGCAAGGCACAAAAAAAGAATCAGGAAATATCTGACCGATGCCGCCAGGGAAAAAAAATGAGAGATTTCGCCGTTGATGAAGCCGCTAGATTGCCTTGTGTTCACTTTTCCCATTTACCCGATGATAGAGCGAGGTCACTTCATTTTTTAATTCGTGCGGGAAACAAACCCGGTGAATTTGATAGCTTTTTTGGAGCCCGCGGACGGCGGCGCTCACTTCCGAAATTTCCTTGATTTGAGGGCTTGAAAATCCGTCTTCGACATAAATCAGGTTTTTCGGCTCGACCGAGTCCTTGGTGTAGAAATAATAGGGTACGTCGCCCGCGCTGTCTTCGGCAAAGTAATAATCGGAATCAAATCCCGCCCCTGAAACGGTTTTCTTGACCTTTTCGAGGAATGCTTCCCGCTCATTACCGGGCATATCAAGGTCAAATACCTTGAACAGCCGCCGGTTTAAAAAACGACGTGCGAGATCCGACAAAATACCGTCATCGCTGCTTTGCCAACGCTTGATGTGAAAAATAACGTCAGAATCATCGAGTTCAAGATGCTCCGAAAGACTCAGCTTTTCCCCGGACAGGAGTTTCTCAAAGGCGGTGCCCGGCCCGCACCAGACATCGCCGTTTTCCTTAAACAGCGCCAAAGCGCGTCTGAATAGCGACCGCAGAATCGCCTCCGCGGCCCGAAGCGTCCGGTGGAAATAAACCTGGCGGAACATATAATATCTGGCTTGGAGATAATCTTCTACGGCGTAAACACCTCGCGCCGAAACGTAGAGCCGGTCATTTTCCTTGTCGATTTCCAGTGATTTGATAATCCATTCGAGATCGTAAATGCCGTATTTCGCTCCGGTCATCAGTGAATCGCGAAGCAGGTAGTCCATCCGGTCGGCATCGAGCTGTGAAGAAACGAGCTGGGCCAGCGCGGCCGGACGGAAATCGCCGCGGATGATGCCCGCCACCTTTTCCGGCAGTTCACTTGAGAAGTTCTTTAAGAGGCGCCCCGACCGGGTGTCTTCGCTGAGCACGGATTCGATCGAAAAGGCTTCGTGATGAAACATTTGGATCGGTTCGATGACATGTGAAAAAGCGCCGTGACCGATATCGTGGAGCAGTGCCGCCGCCCTGACCGCGGTACGGTTCGATTTCGAAATATCATAGCTGCCTTCGAGTTTATTTAGAATCCGCGTGGTGAGGTGCAGCACTCCTAGGGAATGTGTAAAACGGGAATGCTCGGCCCCCTGATAAGCAAAATGCGCCAAGCCCAATTGACGAATTCGGCGTAATCGCTGGAATTCCGGTGTGTCGATCAGGCTGACGAGCAAGCGGCCTTCGGCATTATCGGTTTCGAGGCGAATTATGTTGTGAACCGAATCTCGGTATATTCTTTCGGTCATCGGTCTTTACGGGTATTGGATTGATTCATTGATGCTGAAACGATATCCGAATAATTGAATAATATACAAAATGTCGGAAAATCGGACCCAGAAATATTGCGGTTTCGCATAATCAAATAGGGTAAATGTGTTGTAATTACTCATAGTATTAGAGTTATCTTGCTTTTGCAATAAAATAGAGAGACTGGCTTCATATTTGCATATGAATACCACAGTTAGCGATTTATGCGTGTCCGAATTCAGGACACAAGAATCAAACATTTATCTTTTAATACACTAAGAGGAGTTAGAAAATGTTCAAAAACATAAAGTTTGTTTCTATTGTTTTGGCAGTCTTATGCTTTGCTTTTGCGGCAATGGCACAAGAAACGACCGGAACGATCGAAATAACGACAAAAGACAATGCAGGGGCGGTTGTCCCGGGTGCTACGATTACCGTAACAAATGCGAGCGGAACATCAGGTTTTAGACGAACCGCGACAACCGACAACAGTGGTTTCCAAAGAGTTTTGCGCGTGCCACCCGGCTTATATAACGTTAAGGTGGCTGCGACTTCTGGATTTGCCGAAAGGACAATTACAGATGTAAGGGTCGTTTTGGGTCAGGCAACACCGGTAACGATTGAACTCGTAGCTGGCGGAGTTGATGCGGTCGTTGAAATATCGGCCTCAGATAATGCTGCGATTGACGCAACCTCGACTAAAATTCAAACCAACATCACTTCTGAAACGGCCGAACGATTACCGAAGTCAGGAAATTTTGGAAGTATACTAAAAGTTTCGCCGGCTACACGTCCGGAACCGGATGCCGGTGGGTATCAAGTAGACGGAGCAAGCGGATCAGAGAACACGTTTATTATTGATGGTAATGAAGTTACCAACGCCCTGTCGGGAACTCTTGACGCCAACAACGATCTCCCATTTCAACTTGTTCAGGAAGTTCAAATCAAATCAAGCGGATTCGAAGCCGAATACGGTGGTGCGACAGGTGGAGTTATAAACGTTGTTACACGGGGCGGAAACAATGAATTCCGCGGCGAATTTGGGATTGCCTTTGAACCTGATAAGTTGAATGCGGAACGTCGTGACGTTTTATTCCTAAGTGGTCAAAGACCGGTTCATCTCAGATATCAAGGTCTTGACAGCACAAACGGATTCTTCCCTTCGGCTAACCTAAGCGGGCCGATAGTCAAGAATAAAGTCTGGTTTTTGGGAAGTTTTACGCCGCAAATATACGATCTTCAAAGAACGATTCCGTACAGGACTCTTGCTCCAGTGACTTACAACGCTACACAGCGAAGCGATTACGGCTTTCTGCGGGTTGATGGACAGCCATTTGAATCACTTCGCTTGTCGAGTACAGTCATATGGAACCCGATTGAACAGGAAGGCTTGATTCCTGCGCTTTCCAGCCAATTTGACGGATCATATCCGAACGGATTGGGACTTCAAGGCGCCGAATATCAGCGGATACGCGGTGGTCGTCAGAATGCGAATATATTTACGCTTTCCGGTGTTTGGACGGCAACGAATAATTTAGTCGTTGCAGGTAGGATGGGGCGTAACTTCCTCAATAATAAGCTCGGAACGTATGGGTTGAATTCGGTATTTCCGATTACCATTAATAATTCACGACTTGCGTGTAGTACTTTAAGCGGTCCTCCGCCTCCAGGTGCGGCTTGCCAGCCAGGGACTTCGAATGGGGTTCCGTGGGCACCTGCGACGGTTTATGACGCAACGGTGCGTGATACGATGGACTTTGATGCAACATACATCGGAGATTTTGGCGGTCGTCACGAATTAAAGGGCGGATACCAATATAACAAGATTTTCAACGACGTATTGGCTCCGAGAAACGGGTACTTACTTCTTTATTACGGAAGCCCGATCGACCAACGTTCGGGAAGAAACGTGACACCAACACCCGGAAACATAGGAACGGGTCGATGGATTCGTTTTGGTACTACAGGTAAAGCCAGCAGTACCAATGATGGAATATTTTTCCAGGATAAATGGCAGCCAACTAACAGATTAACGTTAAATCTGGGAATTCGTTTTGAGCAAGAAGAAATACCGAGCTTTAACGAGTTTGCAGCGATACAATTTGGATGGGGAGACAAAATTGCGCCGAGAATAGGTGGTGCCTTCGATCTTACCGGAGACGGGAAGACGAAGATTTCCGGATTCTTTGGCTGGTTTTACGACCGATTCAAATATGATCTGCCGCGTGGATCCTTTGGCGGTGACATCTTTGTTAGTGACTATTTCGAGCTTTTCGATCCTAACAAACGTTTTGACTCATACAATCCTGTAAACCAGATTACGGCGAATCCACCGTTGATCTTGGGCGGCAGTTGTCCGCAGACCGGAAAGGTATATGGTGAAATCCGTTGCTCGGTTGATCACCGTGTGCCATCGAATGATCCGGCGTTGGATCCATCGCAGGATGGAGGAGTCGATCCGAATATCTTGCCGTATCGTCAGACTGAACTTACATTCACGTTTGAACGACAGTTATCCAATAACTATTTGGTTGCGGCGCGATACACCCGTAAGAAACTTGACCGCGCTGTTGAAGATATCGGGTTTATAAATACTACCGGTAGTGAAGTTTATATTATCGGTAACCCGGGTCTTGGATTAGCCAAGGAAGTTTACGAGCTAAATGGATGGACACCGGTTACCGCGAAGCGCACATACGACGCCGTTGAATTTCGTCTGAACCGTCGGTTTGCAGACGACTATTATTTCAACGCAAATTACACCTACAGCCGGTTGTACGGAAACTATTCCGGTTTGGCAAGCTCGGACGAAGAAGGACGCACCGACCCGAACGTATCACGTTCGTTTGATGCTCCGTTTACGGAAGCAAGTGTAGCCGGAGGTGAAACTCTGGGTCGACTTGGGACCGATCGTCCGCATGTGTTTAAGTTTGCCGGCGCGTACAGTTTTGACTGGAACAAACGGTTTGGTATGTTGAATAACAATACGACCGAATTTCAAACCTTCTTTACGGCTGCAAGCGGAACTCCGCAGACGACTTTCGTAAATGTTGCGGGCTATGACTCAGTTCATCTGGGCCGCCGCGGCGACCTCGGA
>JBFGKW010000111.1:0-8299 GCA_041576495.1 Aridibacter sp.
ACACGACCACCGTGCTCGGCAAAAACGGCAGCCATCCGATCAAATTCGGCATCCGTATGCGGGGGATAAAAATCGAGGATCGTTCGGAATCAAACTTCGGCGGGATGTTTACCTTCGCCGGTGTCCGCGACCCCGGGACGGGATCGCTGCTCTATTCTTCGATCGAGCAGTACCGCCAGAAGCTTTTGGGAAACCCGGATTCGCGGTTTAACCCGAACCAGTTTTTTATCAACAGCGGCGACCCGCTGAGCGGAATCGCCCAGACCGACATCGGCCTTTTTATCAATGACGATTGGCGTCTGCGGCCGGATCTGACGCTCAGTTTCGGGCTCCGGTTTGAAAATCAGACCAATATCGAAGGTGACCTGGACCTGGCGCCGCGGTTTGGCTTTGCCTGGGCGCACGCCGGCAGCAACGGCAAGCAGGCCAAAACGGTTATCCGGGGAGGCGCGGGAATCTTTTATTCCCGGCTCGGCGAGAATTTCTTTCTCCAGGCGAGGCGGTTTGACGGAACGCGGCAGACCCAGTATATCGTTTACAATGCTCCCGCGATCCTTGGTCAGCCGGTGTTTTCGCTCGACGGCGTTTCAAATGTTCCGACCATCTCACAGCTCGAAGGCTTCGCCCGGGCCAACAGCCTGACCGTCCGCCGACTGGCGGAGGACCTGCGTTCGTCGATGATCTACCAGGCCTCGGTTTCGGTCGACCGCAAACTGCCGATGCGGACATCGGTCTCGCTGACCTATACCGCCGGCCGGACTCTTAATCTGCTCGGCACGCGCAACATCAACGCGCCGTTCTGCCCGCCGCTTGAGGATTGCCCGCTCGACGCGCCGGTTCCCATTTCGGGCGCCGGAAACATCTATCTTTACGAGTCAAACGGTTTGTCAAATCAGCAGCAGCTCCAGGTCAATTTCAATTCCAACGCCATCAGGAAATTCTCCTTTGGCGGTAACTACCGTCTCGGGTATTCAAAAAGCAACAGCGACGGCAGCGGGACATTTCCGGCATACAGCTACGACCTGAGCAGTGAGTACGGGTATTCGTCGCAGGATGTCAGGCACAACCTTTCCTTTTACGGGTCGTTTCAGCTCCCCGGAAAGATCCGCGTCAGCCCGGTCATATCGGCTTCAAGCGGGCGGCCTTACAATATAACCACCGGCCTCGATACAAACCGCGATTCGATATTCAACGACCGGCCGACCTACGCCCAGCTCAGCGCCGCCTGCGCCGCCGGCGGGTTGACCGCTTCTTACTGCAGCATCGGCGGTATCGCCAACCCGGAGACGGCGATCATCCCCCGAAACTACGGGCGGGGACCGGGCTCTTCAAATGTCAGCCTCAACCTTTCGAGGACATTTACGCTTCGGCCGCGGGGCGACAGGCGTTATTCGCTGACCGGCGGAATGCAGGTCAGCAACCTGTTTGACCAGGCCAATCCGGGATATCCGATCGGGAACCTGAGTTCGGACCGTTTCGGCCAGTCGTATTCGTATTCGGGCTTCGGGGGCGCCGGCCGGCGTATCGAGCTGAAAACAAATTTTAATTTCTAACGGGATGTAAGCGCTTGTCGATGGAATACGCAAAACCAAACACGATCCTGCTGGTGGAAGATGACCGGCAAGCCCGTCTGCGTATCCACGAATATCTGGAGGGCCTCGGTTTTGAAGTAATCGAATCGGTTGACGCCAAGGCCGCGCTCGATCTCGCCCTATCCGTAAATCCCGATCTGATCCTGATGGATTTATCCGACGACGACGACCTCGATTTTATATACCGTATCAGGATGGAGAACGAACTTTCGGGAATACCGATTTTGGCGAGTTCTTCCGACGGCGCCCGCGGGATCGACCTCTATTCGAACATCGAAAAATTCGGCGATCAGTCGATCGGATACATCACCAAACCGATCTCCGTCGAGGAGCTTTCCGATCAGCTCCTGCTGATGGGGATCGGCAGCCGGTAGACACTAGCGGTTTGAAGGAAAAAGGAAAAAGGAAAAATTAAAAAGAAGATAGAAAAAGTAAGAATTTATTTTTGAAATTTGATATTTGAGATCTGAAATCGCTGACAACCACCCCCCGCCGAAGCGGCGTACCCTTCCTTGGTAAGGAGGGGAGCCGGGGGAAAGTAAAAAGTAAAAAGTTGAAAGTTAAAGGTAAAAAGTTGAAAGTTGAAAGTAAAAAGTAGAAAGGGAAAAGTAAAAGGTAGAAAGTAAAAGGTAAAAGGTAAGAGGTAAAAACAAGAAAGAACAAAGGAAGAGTTTATTTTTAAATCTGAGATTTGAAATCTGAAATGGCAAAGATTTGAAATCTGAAATGGCAAACCCAACGACGTGGTTTGCAGACTATTCCGCCCGCAGAACGCTTTCCACGGTTTTTTTCTTCAAACCGTTTCCATTCTTTTTCTCGTATTCGGCAATCGAAATCTGGGGGTCGCGCCAGGCGTCGAGATGCCCGACCTGGTGTACGCATTGGATGGTGCAGGTCGGGGCGCACCATTTTTCGGTGTGATACTCGCGGTCCATATCGGCGTGGGTGTATTCGAGAAGCGGGGTGCCCGGAGTGCCGCGCTGCTGCGAACACCAGTGGACGAGGCCCTCTTCGCAAATGTATAGATACCGGGCGCCGGCGCGGCAGCGCCATTCGTATTCGCCGCCGTCGACCAGCTGGTCCTGAAACCAGTTCCAGCGGGCATAGCTTCGCGCGCCTTTCGATTTGATCTCCTTGTAAACTTCCTTTTCGCGTTCGGTGAGCCCCTTGTTTAAGCCCATCTCATCGTGGATGACCCCGACGGTTGACGAAAAGCCGAGTTCGATCGCCCGGTTGGCGATGACCAGTGCCTCGTCAGGGTTGGCAACCCCGCCTCCGACGACGGAATTGATGTTGACCTTGAAACGGGCGAATTCCGCCAGGTTCCGGAGCTTTCCGTCGAGTACCTTGAGACTCTTTTTTGAGACGTCGTCAGGGGTTACGTTGTCGATCGATATCTGCAGGTAGTCAAGCCCCGCCTGGTTGAGCTTTTGGATCTTTTCGGGCTGAAAATAATAGCCGTTTGAGATCAGCCCGGCGATCATCCCGTGATGGCGGATCCTGGCGATGATCTCGTAAATCCCGGGATGCATCATCGGTTCGCCGCCCGAAATCGTGATCACCGAGCTTCCGAATTCAGCCAGCTTGTCGATCCTGCCGAGCATCGTTTCGATCGGCACCGGGTCGCTGGTTTTGTCGTATTCGTTGCAATATGCGCACGAGAGATTGCACCGCCGCATCGGTACGATATGTACCAGCACCGGATGTTTGGTCGAGGCAAACGCACGGACCGTGTGTTTGACGCCCCTCGTAAATCTGCTAAAACTGCTCGCTCGCGGCATAATTCCCAATACTTGAAGTCAAACGCTTAATTATAGTGACTGGCACCGGTCTTTTCAAACCAAAATAAAAGGCCCTGACGATGCGTCAAGGCCCTTGTTTCGGAATTGTGATACCGGCGAAGCCGTTTAACCCTTGATGATTTTCACATTCTTCGGCAGATTGAGCTTAAAAATCCCGCCGCTGATGGTCACGTTTTTTTCGATGCTCTCGAGCAGGATGGTCGTCGAATCATTATTGCTTTCGACGATCTTGGACTGAACCGGCATTCCGTTGCCGTCGACCCAAAGCTCGGAATATTTAAAGCTCGTCTTTTTCTTGGGTGTCAGCTTGAGCCGCCACATCTCGCTTCCGCGGACTTTTTCGATCCCGAGATACTGGGTTTCGTAATTCTGGTTGAGCTGGGATTTTGACATGTTCATAAACGCCAGCGCGCCGCTGGAACGGGTTTTTTTATCCGCCTCCGAGGTTTTTCCGACGATCGCCTGTTTGAGCGCCGGCCGGTAGAGCACATATTCGCCGTTTCCGACGACCAAAACTTCCTGATACGGTGTCGTCCAGTCGACGCGTACAAAAACATCGCGTCCCTTCCCGGGAAGATAGTTCACGTTTCCCTTGACGACATCATAATCATCGAGCACGGAATCGTGTTTCGACATCGTTATCTTCGCGCGGACCGATGACAATGCATTGGAATGGTCCTCCATCCGCTTCATAATTTGGGAAAGAACCGTCTGGGCGCTCGATTCCGGTACAGCCAGGGCGGCAAAAACGAATGCCAGCATTACGCCGGATAAAAATAATTTCGAAAAACTTCTCATAAAAATAACTCCGAATAACAAACTAATGCCGGAATAAACGGCAACGGCCGAATTTTCCCGGCATTGAGGCTTAGCGGGTATAAATTTTATTGAAATCGCGTCGGTCGGGGGAAATATCCCTTTCCGGGGCTTGGGCGCTAAAGCCGTCAAGAATCAGAACAGGCCTCGGGGCCCGTGAAAATTCCTCGGCTTTGACGTGTCCGGCGGCGGTTCGGGTTGCCATTTTTTCTCCGTTGTCGAACCAGGTCTTGGGCGTCAAAAATATAAAAGCGACGATCAGTATGCAAAAAAGATCGTATTGCCAGGTGCCGCGCGGATAATTCCAGAGGATTATGTTTTTCATCGGTCTATTCGTCGACAATCAGCCCGTCACGCATCTGGATTATACGGCCGCAATGCGCCGCCGCTTCCGGATTGTGGGTGATCATAATCACCGTTTGTCCCAAACGCTGGTTGAGCTCCCGAAACATCTCAAGCACGATTTCCGAATTTTCCGTATCGAGATTTCCGGTCGGTTCGTCGGCCAGGATTATCGCCGGGCTGTTAATCACCGCGCGCGCCAAAGCCACCCGCTGCTGTTCACCGCCCGAAAGCTCGAGCGGCTTGTTGTTCATCTTGTTTTCGAGTTTGAGGAGGCTCAGTACCTCACGCCGGTTGGCGGCATTTCCCTTGCCGTTTCCCAGATGGATCCGTTCCGCCAGCCGCAGATTACCATCGGCAGTCAGGGTCGGGAAAAGATTAAACCGCTGGAAGACAAAGCCGATTTTACGTCTCCGGATATCCGTCCTTTTGGAGTCCGAAACCCTTGAAATATCCTCGCCGTCGATGCTGATCCGGCCGGTGGTCGGCGACAGCAGCCCGCCCAGCAAATGAAGGAGGGTCGATTTCCCGCATCCGGATTGTCCCATAATGGCGACAAATTCCCCCTTTTTGACCGACAAAGAAACGCCACGCAAGGCGTGGGTCTTTACTTTTCCGACTTTGTAGGTCTTGGTTAAGTCTTCGGTATGCAGGATTGCGTTCATCGTGCGGGTTTATTCCCCTGAGTTAATCATTGCGGTTCTGGACAGTTGTCTGTGAACCGGTTCCGTTTTTCACATCGAGAAGCTGTTTGTCGAGATCGACTTCCTCAAGCTGCTTCGTGTTTTCCAGTATAAACGCGCTGGCCGGATAATCTTTACCGATTTTGACAGCCTGCGGAGCCTTATAGATAAGCGTGATCTTGTATCTTTCCTTAGGACGCGTCACCTCAACCTGAAGCGGCAGCTCAAATTCGCCGGTATCGGTCACGGCTCCGGTTTTTCCGTAAACGATGTCCGATTCGATTTCGCCTGCCTCGTCAAATACCTGCTGCCGCGCCAGGTGGATGCCGCCCACCCGGTCAAACCAGAGCCGTCTCGAGATCGACATCCCGCCGTCGCCGCCTTTGCGGTATTCGTCAAGCAGATAATATCCGCGAAGCACCCATCTCAGCGGGGAGTCTTTTTTTACCGTGACATCCACTTCTTCACGCAGAATCGTGCTCCGGGTATAAACAAAGCTGTTCTCGTCAATCGGGCGCATCAGCATCGCATCGGTAAAATGCTGCGGCCTCAGATTCGAAAACGCATTTACATTCTTTTTGAGTTCCTTGGCATCGCCGTTGCCGATTTCATCCACTTTCCGCCGGAGAATTGTATAATCCGTGCTGTTGGTGCCTAACAGGAATCTCTTGTATTTCCCCCCTGCGCCGTCTTCCAGTATCGCCACGCGAAACTTCTCTCCGTCGGATGTCATCTGCGCCACGTCTGTACCGATTATCGGGATTTCGACCTTGAGCAGTATGCTCGCCGGCCGCTGGACGACGATCGTGCTGTCGGCGGTTTTATATTTTTCGGCGATTCCGGATTCGGCATAGGAATTATCCTCAAATTTGAGATACATCTTGGCATTGATCGAACTGATCCTTGCCAGCCTGTCTATCTGGTCGTGGAGGGTCGCCTGATCCGCGTTGCTGACGGTCAAAAGCGTGGGCGTTTTTTGCTTGGTTTTTATCTTTATGCAGCCGGCAGAAAAAACGGCCAGTAATATCAGTAGTCCAAAAGCCAATTTATGAAGAGGGCAGGGTTTAAACATTAGACGTCTATGATGTTGGAAAGATACCGCTTGTTGTCCTGAAAATACTCTCACAAAATCTAGTTAAACCGAGGGAAAATAATACCTTAATCCCAAAGCGATGATAATAGCACGAAAAAAACCATAAAACCTAACAGACAAAGGCGGCACGACCCGGCTGTCTGCCTTCGTACCGCTCTCTTTTTTGATTGTTTGTGTGATTATCTGCCGACCACCGAACGGGTCAGGTAATCCTGCATCGTATAGGCAAACATTATGGCCAGCCAGAAGAAGCCCGAAACCGCCGATAGCCAGATCAGTTTTGAGCCCCACCGGACGTGCATGAAAAAGAGGACGACGAAGGTCATTTTCGTAAATGCGATCAGCAGCGCGACCAGCGTGTTGGCGCCCGGGAAAAAAATCTCCAAATCCTGAAGCGCAACCAGGTAGGTGAGGATCGTTCCAATCACCAATACGAGGAAAACACCTACATAACCCGGTATTCCAATATGTTCTTCTCCGTGTTCAGACATCTAGTGTCCACCTCCTGCCAAAAAGTGTCGTCCAAGCAGATAAAGCAAGGGGAATAAGAAAATCCAGACAATATCCACAAAGTGCCAGTAAAGCCCCGATATCTCGACCGGCGAATAGTAATACGCCGAAAAACTCCCCAGCCACGCCTTGTACAAAAGCCAGGTCATTATTCCGAGTCCGACGATCATATGGAGCGCGTGAAGCCCGGTCAATATAAAATAAATCCAGAAAAACAGCTGGACCTTCTGGGTAAACTTGACCAGGTCAAATTCGCCCTCCGAAAAATAACCTACCATCTCGCTTTCGGTGAGAAAGCCCTTTTCGCCGAGGTTTTTCTGCTCGACGATTATTTCGATAAGCGGTTTTACTTCTTCCGAGTCATTTAAGATATGAAAATCGCCGCGCGGATTCGGATGAACCGCTTCGCTGCCGGCGGCCGATGCCTTGACCTCAAAGGGCAGCCTGAGAGCGGCCTCTTCCTTGTGTTCGCCTTCCTTGACCACCTTATTCCATCCGTTGACGGGGATCTGACCGTGATCATATTTACCGGTATACTCGATCGCTTTGACTCCCAAAAAGACGGCACCGAAGAACATCGTCAAGAGGATCAGAATGACCTGCATATTCCGGTTGCCTTTTTGGGCGAAGTAAACGGTCAGCGCCATTGTCAGGCTGCTGACGATCAGAACCAGCGTGTTGAGCCCGCCCCAAAACGGATCAAGGTGATTACTTCCGGCCGCAAACGCCATCGGGTACTTGGACCGAAAAACCAGGTAAGCGGTAAGCAATCCGCCAAAGAACATTATTTCCTGGGCGAGAAAAATCCACATCCCGATGGTAACGGAATCCATCTGCTGCTCCATGTCGTCAAACTGATGCTGAAGACCGGGCGGATGATAATGTTCGTCGTGTTTGTGTTCTGCCATTTCTATTCGTTGTACGTAATCCGTAATTCGGGATTTGCCGTGACTCAGGGCCAATTACCAAGGTACATTCCCTCGCGGTCGCGTCTCTGCCTGTATTCTGTCTAAGCACTCAGCACTCAGCATTCAGCACCAAGTACCCAGCACTCAGTACCTTGTACTCTCTAACTCTTCCCGCCTTTTGGCCGCTTCCAGATCCATACCGCTGTCCGGACCGAATTCGTACGCTTCCCAGGTGACGACCGGTGTCTTTTCAAAATTGAAGGTCGGCGGCGGCGACGATGTGCGCCATTCAAGCCCCGGATGCATATAAGGATTGTCCCCGGCTTTCTTGCCGCGAACAAGCGAATGAGCCAGGTAAATTAGCGGCAAAAGCATTCCAAGCCCGAGCACGGAGGCTCCGGCGGTTGAAAATACGTTTAACACCTGGAGCTCTTCCGGATAAGATGCGTAGCGGCGGGGCATTCCCTGGTATCCGAGTATGAACTGAGGGAAAAACGTCAGGTTAAAACCAATAAAGACGAGCATCGCCGAAATCCTTCCCCAAAATTCGGAA
>JBFGKW010000112.1:0-8087 GCA_041576495.1 Aridibacter sp.
CCGTGAAGTTCCCAGGCAGATACCATCGGGCAGACCACGTCATAGCGGCCCTGGACGATGACGGTCGGGATATGCCGTATTTTCCCGACGTTTTCAATCAGGTAATTCTCGGTAGGGAAAAACGAATTGTTCATAAAATAGTGGCACTCGATCCGTGCCAAAGAAAGCGCTTCGCGCTCGTCCTCCCAGTGTTCCATCAAATCCTTGTCGGGAAAAAGCTTCGATGTCGACCCCTCCCAGACGCTCCAGGCCCGTGCCGCCGAAGCCCGTGTGGCTGCGTCTTCGCTGGTCAGGCGTTTATGGTAGGCGCTTATCATATCGCCCCGCTCATCTTCGGGAATCTCATCCCGGTAGCGTTCCCAATAATCCGCATAAATCTCGCTTGCGCCGTACTGGTAGAACCACTTGAGCTCCTTCGGACGGGTCAAGAAAATTCCCCGCAGGACCAAGCCCCGAACGCGCTCCGGGTGAGTTTCGGCGTAGGTCAGCGAGAGTGTGCTTCCCCATGAACCGCCGAATACGTACCATTTATCGACGCCGAATTTCTCGCGGAGAGCTTCTATATCGTTGACCAGATCCCAGGTGGTGTTTTCGCGCAAATCCGCATGCGGTTTCGATTGCCCCGAACCACGCTGATCAAACAAAACGATATGATATGCCGCCGGATCAAAAAACCTGCGGTACATCGGAATCAGACCGCCGCCGGGTCCGCCGTGCAGAAATACCACCGGGATTCCGTCGGGATTCCCGCACCGTTCGTAATAAATCGTATGAATATCCGAGACTTCAAGCATTCCCGAATCAAACGGTTCGATCTCAGGGTAAAGTTCTTTCATGTTGCAAATGATACAGGATAAATATCTTACGATTCAAACCCTTCGGTGTTTCGGCCTAAAAATAATTAATTGACTTTGTCCGCAGGTATTCGCTACTATCGCTGTAACGCTGAAGAAGGAGGTGATCAAAACAATTTTTATGATAGTTAATACCAGTGAGGTGGCTGAAGCCTAACCTTTATAGTGAACAAGTGGATTGTAAAGGTGATAGTTTCAGGCTAATCCAAACAGTCTACCGAAAAGCCCTTTATCTAGCGTCAATTGTTAGTAAAGGGCTTTTTATCTGCGTTCCTTCCAGCTCTTCAGGTTTCTATGTTCTTTTGTATGAGTTTTGGAAGAATTTTATAACTTTGACAAAAAAAGACCCAAATTATTGTGTTTGTTATATTTAAGGTATAACCGCCAAACTATGAAAGAAAAAACGAGCAAGGAAAGTCGCTACAAAGGTATCCGAGGCTGGTTATTGGTTTTTATCCTAGTTCAATCTGTAGGTTTGGCAATCTACACAGCCCTATTTGTAGTCGCATTGATTGTTTCGTATTTAGCGGATTTTAAAGTGACAGGAGAGTCAATGCCAACGCCTTTAATCTGGGTGCGAATCGAGGAGGTAACGACTATCCTTGCACTACTTATAGTGGTCGTACTACTGAGTAAAATCCGCATAGCACCATTACTAACAAAAATCTACATGGCGGTATCGATTCTTATCAACTTTGTTGCTTTATTTCTTCTACCAATAGGAAGCAAAAGTATTTACCCTAGTAAGACCTCGTTAGCATTACATCTATCCTATTCTGTCATTTGGTTCCTATATTTCTCTTTTCCAAGCGTGTTAAAGCTACGTATTTGGAAACATGAAAAACTACTGTATGTGCTTTGCAACCTTTGCCCAATTGAAAAAAACTTTATACCAGTTGCAATTTGCGTAATTTTTCCCTTATGCGTGTTCGATTTGTTCAACATTAGTAGATTGTTAGAGAGTTTAGTTTCAGGCTAATCCAAGACAGTCTACCGAAAAGCCGCTTTAAGTCTAATGACTTTGGCGGCTTTTTCATTTTGGGTTACGCGTGTCGAACGTGCTGGCAATTACTCACTCGTGGGAAAATGAGTGTTAAGCTATAAGTAAGAAATGCTTTTAAACCGTATCGAATCCGCCCTCGTGAATAACGCGATACGTGCCGCAATTCAGCGGTACGCCGTAGCCCCGAGGCTCGTACGAATGGGAGGTGTAATGGGAGGCGGCCGTGCACTTGAGATCGGCTGCGGGCGTGGTATTGGCACCGAAATCATATTTGGCGTCTTCGGCGCCGACACTGTCGAGGCCTTCGACTTGGATCCGCGGATGATTGTCGAAGCCCGAACGCGACTCGCACCTTATCGGCCCGAATCCTGCGTTTGGGTCGGCGACGCCACCCGGATCAGCGCCGCCAACGCGACATACGATGCGGTTTTCGACTTCGGCATCATTCACCATATACCCGAGTGGCGACGCGCACTGGCAGAGATCTGTCGGGTATTAAAACCGGGCGGTCGCTTCTACGCCGAGGAGTTTCTCGAGCGCGCCGTCGTCCATCCAATCAGCCGGCTCCTCCTCAAACACCCCCAAACCGATCGCTTCGATTCGAAGGGTTTTGTTCGGGAGCTCGATGCTTCCGGCCTCGAAGTTACGGCGATGAAGGATTTTTGGGGATATTTCGCGTGGTTTACCGCCGTTAAGCGAACTTCCGATTGACGACCCGCTGAAAGTTTCGAATCGTCCTAGGTTCTCTACTGATCACTCAGGCGACGTTTTCATTTTGGGTAAGTTTACGCGTCGTATTGAGCAAAACCTCGCATCGGATTCGACGGTCCACCTACGTAACTTGGCACTATCTTCCTCCGTACATTGATTTTTCATCAATCTGAAAAACAATTATTTCTTCCGGCACATCCCTTGCTTTTGTTTATACCAGTGGGTTTGGCTCACTTTTTCCAATGAAGCGTTTTTCCTGGAGAAAAAGCGTAAACCTCGAAAGTAACCGCCGGACGATTTGCCGGCGGATCTTAAAAGGAGAGATGTGATGAAAGTAAAAGATATTATGACCAGCAACCCGGCATATGCGACGCTGGAAACGAGTCTCCACGACGTTGCACAACTGATGGCCGATCACGATTGCGGTAGTCTTCCGGTTCTTGAAACTGAGGAAATTCGAAAGCCGATCGGGATGATAACCGACCGCGACATTACGATTCGAACCGTTGCCCACAACAAAAACCCGCTAAATATGATTGCGGGCGAGGTAATGACCGATGAAGTCGTTACCGCAACCGCGGAAATGAGTGTCGAAGAATGTTGCGAGCTGATGGAAAACAGGCAGATAAGACGGATCGCCGTCGTTGATGATGCGGGTAATCTGGAAGGAATCGTCGCCCAGGCGGATGTCGCCAGACGAGCGCCGGCAAATGAAACTGCCGAGTTGGTCAAGGACATTTCGGCGGCGACAAGAACTGCAGCCGCGTAAGTTTCGAGTTTTGGAGAAGACTTTAGTTTAAGCGGTCTGCAAATAGAAAAGTAAATGCCGAAGTGTTTGACGGCGAAGGTTGGGTAACGTGGTGACGGCACCGAAAGCATTCATTTTGGGATTTTTTCCGGCGGTGTCGTGTGCTCATTTACGCTCCAAGGCGCCAGGCTCGTAACTTGAGGATTCGGGGTTAGGTGCCGGGGCGGGATTGTTTGTCTTTTTTCTCTCGCTAATCAACTCGTGAATGTCGCCGATTAACCAGGTTGGTCCAGAATTTCCGATACTTTATCCGCCGTGAAAGGCATGTGCCGAATTCGTTTTCCGGTAAGCGCCGCAAATGCATTGGCTATTGCCCCGCCGACAAAGGGCAGGCCCGCTTCCCCGACCCCGGTGGGACGTTCGTTTGAAGGAATCAATTCGATCTCAACGCTCTCAGGCACGTCTTTCATACGCAAGACCTGGTAATCATCAAAATTCGACTGCTGGACCCTGCCGTTCTTAAACGTGATCGACTCGTAAAGCACGCTGCTCAACCCCATCAGAATCGAGCCCTCAGTTTGCGCAATCACGTTATCGGGCTGGACCACAAGCCCCGCATCGAGGGCCGCCCAGATCCGGTGAACACGGATTTTGCCCTCTTCGACCGAAATCTCGCATACTCCGGCACACAGTGAACCGCTTCGTTCGGCAAAGGCGATTCCCTTGGCCCGGCCCGCGATCGCTTGATCGCTAAATTTAGACATCTCCGCGGCAGTGTCCAGGACCTTCAAAGCCCGGGGAAACTTCTTCATAAGTCCTTTTCGGAATTTATATGGATCGATCTGTTGCGAGGCCGCTATTTCGTCGATAAATGTCTCGATGGCGAATTTATTTGGACCGTGGCCAACCGCTCTCCAGTGTTTTGTCCTGACGCCATGATCGACATCAAGCCGTTCGATTATCTGATTAGGGATTGAATAGTATGGAGTTGAAACACCACTAGTGGTTAGACTTCCTCCGGTGCCGACTACCGTATGACTCCACGAATCTATGTTTCCCGATTTATCCCATCCGGCCTCGAGCCGTTGGAGCGACATCGGCCGGAACATTCCATAGGTCAGATCGTCTTCACGGGTCCAAATTAATTTCAACGGCCGGCGGACCGCTTTGGCCAGTTCAGCGGCCTCGACTATATAATCGGAGTTCGAACGCCGGCCAAATCCTCCACCCAAATAATGCGGATTGAATTTAACCTGCGAATAGTCAATTCCGAGGGTTCTGGCAACACTCGCCCTCGCGCTGTCCGGCGCCTGGGTCCCCGCCCAAACTTCGGCGCTCTTCCCGTTTTCCGCTACCGACACCACCGCGTTGAGCGGCTCCATTTGAGCGTGGTAAATGTAGTCGTTTTTGTAGTCTCGAGAAATCCTGTTGCCGGCCGTTCTTAGTGCCGCCGCGACATCGCCCTGATCGGTGATAACATCACCCTGCCGATTTGGGTTTCCGGCGATCTGTGCATACTCCTCAAAGGCGTTTTCACTGTTATGAGTTTCCGGTTTGGCCCCTTCGCTCCAGTCAATTACCATTTTTGGCTTGGTCTTAAGCGCAATTTCAATGGATTCCGCAATCAGCCCGATCCCGTGATCGAGTGCCACCACGTCGAGCACCCCGTCAGTTGCGCGGATCAACTTTTCATTAAGCAATCTGGGTTTGGCACCGTTTACCGGAGACCTCGAAATAACTCCGTAAACCATATTCGGCAAACGGACATCGATCGAGTATTTGGCCCGGCCATTTGTCTTGTCCGGGATATCGAATCTGGGTATTGTCTGATTACCTATCAAGCGAAAATCCTCCGGCCGCTTCAATTGCTCCGGCATTATCTTCGGCGGGGATTCGGGAATCTCCATAAAAGCGGCTATCTCGCCGTAACCGAGCCTTCGTTTGCTCGCCGCGTGAACGACAATACCTGGTTCGGTGGTCAATTCCCGGATCGGTACACCCCACTTTCTCGAAGCGTTTAACATCAGCATTTGCCGGACCTGCGCACCTGCGATTCTCAGGCCGTCAAAATACCCGCTTACCGCCCGGCTCCCGACGGTGATCATCCTCGCGCGGCTGCCGAATCCGGGGCTGCCGTATAAGTCCGGTTCAATCGGCGACTGCTCGATCCTGACTTTTGTCCAGTCGGCATCCATTTCCTCCGCCAAGATGACGGGCAGCGCTGTCATCGAACCCTGCCCCATTTCGGCGGCCGGATTATAAATGGTGACCCGCCCGTCACTTCTAATGTGAACCCACGCGTATACCTGGTGAGCGACAAGTTCCTCTTCACCGGAAGAAGCGCCGTCAACGATAGGAAATTTCGGCAAGACGGCATATGCCACAACTGCAAAGGCAACGCCGCCGCCGGCCTTTAAGAAATTGCGTCTTGAAATCAACGAATCTTTCTTTTCTTTTCCTTCATTCTTCATGATTCGTTTTCTGCAATCACTTTTTCGATTGCTTTTCGGACACGCAAATAGGTGGCGCACCTGCAGACAACCCGATTCATGCCTTCCGAAATTTCCTGACGATTTGGTTTTTTGTTTTTCGCTAGGAGCGCCGCCGCAAACATAATCATTCCAGATTGGCAGTAACCGCACTGCGGAACCTGTTCTTCGATCCAGGCTTTCTGCAGCGGGTGCGATCCGTTTTCGGAAAGCCCCTCGATCGTGGTCACATTGCGTCCTTCGACTAACACCAGAGGTGTGTTGCACGATGGCACAGCGTCTCCGTCTATATGCACCGCGCACGCTCCACAGACCGCAATTCCGCAACTGTATTTTGGTCCGGTCAATCCCAAGCGTTCCCGCAGCACCCATAAAAGCGGCGTGTCGCGATCGGCATCGACAGATATCCTTTTGCCGTTTAGAGTAAAAGAAATTTTAGCCATGATTTATTTTCGCAATAAGCCTATCAATAAACGCCGCTTCAATTCAACAAAATTCCGAAAAAACAAGCAGATTTATCGGCCGCGTCAACAAGGTTAGCATCCTCGCCATTCGCAGGGGGAACGAACGGTGCGGTCTTAATTAACTCGAAATATGTTCTTTTTTTTATTTTGTTTACTATAATGTAGAAAAATTTGTCAAAACTGCGGAGGAGTTATGAGATTAATTCTGGCTATTCTATCGATATTGGTGTTTGCGTTTGTTTCATTGGGTCAAAATCTGTCGGTGCCGACCCTCAGCCCGATCACTGAAATCACTCAAGAAGTGGGGCTGACCGAAGTCAAACTGGTTTATTCCCGGCCAAGCGCTAAAGGAAGAAAAATATTCGGCGATCTGGTGCCTTTTGGCGAAATTTGGCGGACGGGCGCAAACGCATCATCCAAATTGACTTTCTTGCAGGATGTGAGGATCGAAGGACAAGCGTTAAAAGCCGGAACTTACGCCCTCTACACGATCCCGGGACCATCGGAATGGACAATAATCATTCATAACAACACGCAACTTCGATCACTGGCGGGCGATGTTTATAAACAGGAAAACGACGCGTTCCGGTTTAAGGCGGCCTCCTTCAACACCTCAAACTTCGTCGAAACATTCACGATTGATTTTACCGATATTTCGACGAATTCCTGTTACCTTACTCTGAGTTGGGAGAACACGGCGGTCAAGTTTAAGATTTCATTTGATGTCGATAAACAGATCGACGATCAAATTGCCGAGCTTTTGAAATCGCCTGAAACCGCACGTCATCAGAACTATTTCCTGGCGGCTGAATACTATTTTCACAATGACAGGGATTTGAATAAAGCGGTTTCTTGGATAACCGCCGGAATCGGGAAGAGTCCGAAAAATCCGCGGTATGGGCTGCTTCACGCGAAAATTCTGGCAAAGCAGGGTAAGAAAGCGGAAGCGTTAAAAGTAATCGCCGAAGCAAACGCCTGGGCCAGGGAAAGCAACAACGAAAACTATACCGAGCAAACCCAAATATTTTGGGATTCGATCAGGTAGGCTGATCGGGAAATTCTCTTGATATTTTGGAATAATCAGCTTGTGGATCACTCGGGGCGCGGGGGCTAAGCGCCGATTGCAGGCTGGCGAACCCTGTCGCGGGCGATTTAAATAAACCACGTGGCAATTGTAAACCGTTCGCCCGAAGTGATTTCCGTAACTTCATGACCAAGCGTCGGGGGAAATGCAATCAGCATGCCCTGCTCACCAACCAGCGGGAGTCCGAATTTGCCGAAGGTTTCGTTTTCCATCAGTCCGTAAAAGGTCAGGTTGCCGCCGCAGTAACTCCCCTCGGCGGGTTCCACGGATTCTTCGTTTAGAAAGACGATCGCCGAAACTTTTCTTTGCTTTACGTCATCTGCAATTTCCGAACTATCTAAAGTATCCGTATGCAAGCCGTAAAAATCGCCCGTTTCATATAGGCAAAATTTTAACGGTTGAACTTTTTTTAAAGTTACTTCAAATCGCTTTTCGATTTCAGGGACCAATTCCGTCAGTTTTTCGTTGATCGTTGCAGTAAATCGGGACGTGAATTGGTTTGATTCGCTTCGCTTCTTGAAATTTTCATCAATAACTTCTTCCCCAATATGAAGGTTATGCACCTTGCCCTTTGCTTTTGAACCCTTCTTAATTTCCCGACACACCTCATTACAAAAATCGCGGTCAAGAAAATCCCTGAACGCGATCAACCCAAATTGCTCGAAAAACTCTGCGGTCGGCATATATCCTAAAAATGCAATTGTCAAAATTCGGTAAACCCAATTGAAATCTGC
>JBFGKW010000113.1:0-7922 GCA_041576495.1 Aridibacter sp.
GGGATCGGGTGCAAGTACGGCCATTTCTTCGTCGGACGGCTCCCGGTAAAGCGGTCTGATCTGCTCTCGAAAGACCTTTCGATCGGTATCGTCCTTAACTGGAAAATTCTCAACGTTTCGAAGCTCATTTGACCGTCTGCTTATATCATTTGCCTGCCTGACTGCTTGGTCGGATGGGCTGATCGGCGTCGGATCCGGACGTCCCCTGACCTGAGCGTAAATTGCCGCCGGTATCGAAAATATAAACAAAGCGGCAAACAAAAACCATCTCATATTTCCTCCTTGGATCGTTCTTTTTTAAAATTCCCGGAAATCACGTAATCGTTCACTTTCCTCATACACCATTTTTGGCGATTTTTCTTTCGCGAGCCTTTTCCAAACGATCGTCACTCCGCCGTCTTCGCTTTTCCTGATGACCCGGAATACAAATATCGAATCGTTTCTCTTATCAACGTCAAGCAAGCGAAACACGGCTTCTTCCTGATTCAGCAGTTCGCTGTTGCGGGGCCAGAGTCTTGATGTCCACTTATCCGAAAATCGGTAGGCCACAACCCGTAATCCGTATGTCGTGCCGACAGAAACATCGACCCGGTTTGAATATCGAAATTCGCCTTCTTTAACGCCCGCCGTAAAATCCTGATATTGTTTCGCGGCTTCCGGTCTTGATTCCCCCGGTACAAAATCGACGAGAAATCTGATTCCGGGAGTCTCTGTTCTGACACCCTCAATCGGCTTGTCCCCGAGGCTGACAAGGATTCCCTGGGTCAAGAGGCCCCTCGTTATGAATTCTCCACGCTTAAAAACAATGTCGTGAAAATCTTTTCCCGAATACCGGTCTGAACGAAAAGAATAGGCCCATGACCCCGGCACAAAATCGGCGCACGGCCCCGCAACTGTAACCAATTTATCCTTTTCACAGTCAAAATCGGGCAAAAGTCTAAAAATGCCGGTATTGGATTGCTTTAAGATCTGTTCGAACGCCTTTACATCTTCGGGGGATGGTTCGGTTGCTTGTTCAAATTTTTCCCGCTCCTCCCTTGTGAGCGGCTTTGCAAGTTCAATTGATCGTTCACGAGGCAAATTGCTGATGCGGGCCATTTCGCGCCGGCGCCGGTCAAAATCCCGTTCCCTGACTTGCTCGATTGTTATGGGTTGGCGGACACGGTTGGGAGTTACAACATCGTCCTGAGCCGAAATCCCCGGAACTCCGGCGGCCGCTGAAAATATTACTAAATAAATGAAGTTCTTCATTCGCACACTCCGGTTAAAAATCAAAAGTCTGCCTGATAACTGCATGGGTGAGCGGCCTTCATAACTAATTATTCAATTTCGGAGACTTCTTTTCACCAAGCAATTTCCACAAAATCGTAACACTCTCATCAGGCTTGATTTGTAATAGACGAAACGCCACGATGACGTCCCGGCGCGTATCGTAATCGAGTTCGTTATAAGTGATATCCTCAACCGTATTTGGATTACTCCCGCGATAAGCAATCGACCGCAGGACATAGGTGGACTCATTCTCGACCGGCAATATACTTCCATAAGTCATATCGCCCCCTTTAATCCCTTGATGCAGAACGCCTACAAAATTCGCCGCCTGCGCAAAATCCGAGGCGGGCTGAAATTCGATTAATGTTCTCAATTTCTCGTCTTTTAGACTAAGTCGTTCGAGCGGCACATCCCCGATATTCACGAGAATACCATGCTTCATTACGCCTTCGGTATCAAACCCCTTTTTGGTAAGGCTAATGTCCGCAAGTCGCTTCAACTTATATTTTTGCTCGCGAAATGAATAAGAAACACCCGCACCCGGCATATTAAAATTTTCACACCGTTCTGACGATTCAACGATGATCGGTTCACGCCAACAACCTCGATCCATCATAAGCTTAACGATGCCCCAGTCATTTTCCTTGGTGAGCCCGGAATATTTTTTAAGGAATTCCGGATCCGGCGACAGAAGTGCTTCCTCGTCATCATTTAATTCCCGGTAGAGCGGCTTTATCTTTTCCAAATAGATTCTGTCATCCCGGTACCGATCTCTGATTATGTTATCTTTTCCGGAATTACGAAGCCGGTCAACGCGGTTATTAAATGCCGACTCGCGTGCCTCTCTTGCGATTTTTTCTTCATCCCTTTGCGCAGCCTCCTGACCGTACATTGTCCCAACCAGGCCCAGACTGATAATCGCTGTCGTCAAAACCTTTTTCATTTCACCTCCATTGACTAACTTTAATACTCGATTTACGTTCGTTCTTTAACATCGATGAGAAGTTGCCAAAAAATTGCTAAAACATTAACCAAGAGAATCGACTGATAAATGGATCTATTCGAACCGCCTGAAGGGCACTTTCCAATTCCGTCTTTACTCCCAAGCCTTATACTTGCAACATAATTCCGAAAGTCACTACGACAATTGAGAATCATAGTTTTTTCAAATTCGGAGATTTTTTATCCTGCAGCTTTTTCCAAACAACCGTAATACTTTTGTCGGGTTCCTGTCTAACGATTCGAAAAGCAATGATTATGTCCCTTCGGTTATCGAAGTGCATTTCGTCGTACGTGACGCCGGCGACCGCTCTCAACTGTTTACCCCGATACGCTATCGAGCGCAGTGCAAACGTCGAATTCTTTTTCGCCTTGATCAGCCGTCCGTAGACGTATCCTCCGTGTTCGATGCCGGCGATAAACATTCTACCGACTGCAAAGGCCGTCTCCGCATCTTCAGGAGGATTAAACTCTTTCAGGTAGCCTAATCCTTTGGAGGTTAAATCTACGCTTTCAACCGGCACGTCTCCGATTTCGACAAACATCGCGACCAGCAGAACTCCTTTCGCAACCAGATTTTCACCGTCGAACGTAATATCCGCCAAACGCGGTATCCGGTAATTTTCTATCCTTATCGAATAGGAAGATCCGGATCCGGGAAACTCGTATTTTAAGCATTCGGCCGACGCAATTACGACATTGGTGTTGTCTGCGCATCCCTGATCAGGAACCAGCTTAAAAATTCCCGTGTCTCGCTGATTTAAGAACGCTGAGTGATTCCGAAGGTCTTGTTGATCAGGCTGCACCACTCTTAATTCTTTTTTTCCGGGCCTTCGATAAAGCGGCTCGATTTTGGTTCGATAAACTACAGCAGTAGTATTTTCGCGGGCGCTATCGATCGCGACTGCCTCCATTCGCCGAAACGCCTCCTGGGTTCTCAGAAGTTTTTCTTCTTCGCGACGCTGCTCACGCTGTCGATTCGATTCACTCTGACCCTGCGACTGCGTGGTTCCCTGGGTCTGCGTCGTCGTGGGAGGATTGTCTTGCCCCGCCACGATTGCGCAAGTTAAAAGGCATAATCCAAGAATTCTTGCTAAACTCCGCATCCCGCCCTCCTAAAGCTTCGATTTAAGAATTTTATTTACTACTTGAGGGTTCGCTTTCCCCGACGATTGCTTCATAATCTGCCCGACGAAGAATCCAAGAAGCTTGTCGTTTCCCGACCGGTAGGCGTTTACTTGCTCCGGGTTTTGGGCAATTACTTCATCGACGAGCTTCTCTATGGCGCCGGCATCCGATATCTGCTCAAGCCCTTTTTCACTGACCACCTGATCGGCGGTCTTTCCCGAGCCGAACATTTCCGTCAGGACTTCCTTTGCCTGTTTTCCGCTTATTTTGCCTTCATCAACCAGCTTTATGAGTCCGCCTAAATTTTCCGCGCTGACGGGTGAACCCGAGATCGCCACGCCGATATTATTTAACTCTCTCGCCAGTTCGCTCAATATCCAGTTGGCTGCCGCCTTCGGATTCCCAGTGACCCGCGCAACGGTTTCAAAATACTCCGCCAGATCCTTTTCAGCGACAAGCTGCGACGCGTCGGAAAAGTTCAACCCGAATTCGGATTCAAACCTTTCGAGCATCGCGCTCGGCAGCTCCGGCATCGCCTTCTTGGCCTTTTGGATAAATTCGTGGGTTACGACCAGCGGCTGGAGGTCAGGTTCGGGAAAATAACGATAATCGTGGGCATCTTCTTTAGAGCGCATGACCCTCGTTTTATTGTTTTTTTCATCCCACAGGCGCGTTTCCTGATTTACCGGTTCGCCCGATTCATGAGCCGTGATTTGACGATCGATTTCGTATTCAATCGCCTTTTGCATAAACCTGACGGAATTGAGGTTCTTAAGTTCGATCTTGTTGTTAAATTCGCTTTGACCGATTTTTCGAACCGATACATTGGCCTCGCATCGGAGATTTCCCTTTTCCATGTCGGCATCGCTTGCACCCACCCATTGAAGAACACGCCGGACGTGATTTACATAATCATATGCCTGCCACGATGTTCGGAAATCGGGTTCGGTCACGATTTCTGCGAGCGGCGTTCCGGCGCGATTCAGATCAATATACGAATACTTATTCGTGTCAGGCAGGCCTTCATGGACATTCTTACCGGCATCTTCTTCAAGATGCATTCTTGTGATTCCGATTTCGAGCCGTTTCCATTCTCGCGCGTGTCCCCCGTCATCCCGCTCGGCCGTCATAATCTTAAGTCTTCCGTCGCTTGAGAAGGGTTTGTCATATTGGGATATTTGGTACCCTTTCGGAAGATCGGGATAAAAATAGTTTTTGCGAGAAAATATCGATGTTTCGTTTATCTTTAGTCCAAGTGCCAGTGCCGCCCGGGCGCCCAGATCCACGACCCGCTTATTCAAAACCGGCAATGCTCCCGGCAGCCCGAGACAAACCGGACACGTATTTGAATTGGGTTCGTCGCCAAAACCCGTTGGACAGCTGCAAAAAATCTTGGTCTCCGTAGCCAGCTGCGCGTGAATTTCCATCCCGATGACTGCTTCCCAACCTTCTTTCATAATTTATTGAGTTTGAAATTTAGATATTCAAGGATTATATCGTTAATTCAGCGTTAAGTCATCGAAAATAGATTCAAGATCCGGTGTATTGATCTGAAGTGAACCAGTTTAGTCGGGGCCAATAATCATAAACTCCGGAACCTCAACCAGCTACAGTTATGTGCGGCAATCCCGCAGACAACAAAAAAGACCGGAACCTTTTCAATGATTCCGATCTCAAATTCAGTAAATTCGAGGTTTTTGTTAATTCTGCCTCGTGCCGTAAAACAAACTCGTACTGAAAGCGCGATTTGCGCGTCTCGATTTAATCGCATTTTGGCGTGTCAGCCGCCTGTCTGGTCCAAATGCGGTTGTTCTGCGGTTCCGCTGCCCGTTACCAAAGAAACCTTGAATACGGATGCCGTTGGCGCGGCGGCCTTCCCTGATCCGGCGATTATGGTGATATCGACCGTGTCGATTAAAGTTCGTAAAATAGGTGACTCCATAATACTGCTGATAGTCAATAAAATCAGCCTGTTCGGTATTCACAACTCGCGTTTGGTACGAATTTCGCCGCTCGTACTCCTCGCGCTTTAACTGCGACTCGCGAAGCCGTTGAGATAGTTCCGAGAGTTCTTTCCTGCTCTCCCTGTTTTGCGCTTCAAGCTGTTCGGGAGATGGAAAACCCATCTCGCGATAGTTTTCGCGGAGATCCCTTTCGCTCTGCAAACGCTTTTGCCTGTACTTTTCCAGATCCTTATTGGTTACCGTCGTTGTTTGCGCAGCAGCAACTGAACAAATCCCAATAATGATCCCCAAAACCAATATCGCCCGATTTTTCATAACTCACCTTCCAGATATAAACGCTGACAAATTATAACACGCGGTTTGGATGCAAAAACCAACACTCGGGTTTGTCATTCGATGAGCAGGCAGTTTGTCCGGTTCCCGGCGTAAATGCTTTATTGTTGGGAACCGCTTGATGATCAAAAGCTAAAGCCCGCTCCGACACGCCCGGTTCGTCCGTTCGTTCGAAAACCATTTTCGTAGTATTCGTTGCCAAATGCGTTTTCAAGCGTGCCGAACAACACCAATCTTAACCTTTCGGCTAAAACCGGAATTTCATAGCGTCCCGTCAGATCACCTTTTCTAATTCCGTCAAACCGGTAGATTCTCGTCGAAAAAATCGAATTGCTAAAAATCGGAGCGAGATAACTGCTGCTCGACGCAAAATCAAAATTTAAGGAAAACCGGCTGCCAAATCTCTTGGTTGCAACGATCGAGAATTGGTGGTCCGCAATTCCGAGTGTCTTAAGGACACCGCTTCCCGTCACTTGCGATTCCCTTTGGTCGCTGTTGGTATATGTATAGGAAGAAAAAACACTTAAATCGTGAAAAATCTTCATATCGCCGCTAAATTCAGCGCCGCGCGCAATTCCGCCCTCGTTGTTGAAATATCCGCCAAACGGCCTCGCCGTACTCCCAATATCGAGGACCGCATTTGCGTAGCCAATTGTGTTAATCAGCTTTGTGTAAAAATATGTAGCCGATAAACGCAACCGGTCGCCCGCGAGATTCTGTTCCAGACCGGCGTCAAAAGCGATTGTCCGCTCAGGTTTGAGATTGGGATCGCCGAGCGCCGTAAAGTTTTGAGAGAATGAGCTGTAAAAACTGCCGAACCGCTCATAAAGCGATGGGACCCGGTAGCCGTTTCCAACATGCGCGCGGATCTTGGTACCGGTCGAATTGAAAAAATAAGAGGTTGCTCCGTCAAAAGTGTAAGACGTCGGCGGACTGTTTAGCGTCAGAATATTATACGGCGCATTGTTGACGCTGAATACAGGTAATTCGAGGGCAAAGAACTGAGCCCTGAATCCGCCCGCAAACTGGAGTCGATCACCAAACAAGCCCAATAGATTTTGAACAAATATTGTATTGCTTGACTGATTGACCCGGGTCAGAAAATCGTTGGAGGCAAACGGGCCGACACCCTCATTTCCATATTTTTCCGCTTCAAATTCATATCCGACGGTTACAAGATTGTTGACGATGGGTGACCATTCGGCTTTTGCGTTCAAAGTATGAATTTGTCCGTCAAAAGTGCTTTTCTGGACGCCGCCAAAAGGCTGAAACCCGGACCCGCGTCCGCCGTTTTCATTTTTTCGCGAAGTCCTTAGACCCTGATAACCGGCGGTCAGAACCAGTTTCGAATCGACGATTTGGGTCAGCGAAATCTGTCCCGAAAATATATCCGAACGTTGTAGATTATCCGGATCGTTTGCATCCGGCAGGAAATTAGCGCCTGGGTCGGCAGTGATAATCGTCGCAATTCCGGGCAACGTCCCGAGAGTATCGGGTCCCGAGTTTAAACGAACAAAAGCATCTGAAATAAAAAACCTGCCCGATATGTGGGTCTTAGCAAATGGGTTGAAATCAACTCGTCCGCGATAGCTGTTATTGTTTGCATCATCTTCGCCATCGATTCCTTCGGTAAACGCGGTCCGCGATGCGCCAACTGTGAATCCCGCTTTGCCGTCGCTGGTTCCGGCCGTCATATTTCCCGAATACCGGCTCATCCCCAGGCTGCCGTATTCACCGGCAAACTGCCCGTTTATTCCCCTTTTTGGCTCGGCCGAGCGAAAATCGATCACTCCTCCGATCGCATTTGTGCCGTAAACCGAACTCCCGGAACCGCGTAGAACTTCGATCCTTCCGCCGCTTGACAGGGTGATGTCACTCAAAAACGGCGACGCGTCACCGGTTATCGCTGCCGGATCGCGCACTCGAAAGCCGTCGATCAAAACCGCGGTGTCCTGATTCCTAAGTCCCCGGGTCTTTATCGAAGCGGTCCGCCCAAATCCACCCAGCTGTTGTACCCGAAACCCCGGAACGGTAGCGAGCGCGCCGATCAGAGATATTTCATTTCGATCACGGATTTCAATTTCGTCAATAATATTTACCGTTTTCGCGATTAATTCTTTTTGCTCTTCACCGCTTCCAACAGCAATAAACTGCAATTCGGCTAACATTTATCGGCTTCCTTTCGTGTTATGTAAGAGGCTCATTAGCTGAGATTCAAGCGGCAAA
>JBFGKW010000114.1:0-7860 GCA_041576495.1 Aridibacter sp.
ATACCCCAAATCCCTTGACAAAAGAAATTGATAGTCCAATTCCGAGGCGGATCCCATTGCAATCTGCAAGAACTGTGCGTATTCCTTGTTGGTTCCGCGCCCGCATCCTTCGGCAATATTCGACGGGATCGAAACCACTGACCGACGAATCTGACCGGTCAGTGAAAACAATTCTTCCTTCGGAAATCTGTTTGTAATTCTATAGATGTCGAGGGTTAAACGATGCGAGTCTTCCCAGACTCTTAGCTGTCTAAAATCTCTCATGAGGAACTTCCTTCCGCAAAGTTGAGGTACGGATTTAATTTCGGTTCGATTTAACGGCTTACTCCAATTCTTAAATAACAATACTTCCTATCACCAATTACCAACAACCCGCTACTCTTTACGCGGCCCCGCCGCCTTCGCGTCGGTCATCTCAATCATCCGTTCGAGCGCAACCATCGACCAGCGCTTTATTTCGCCCTCGACCCTGATTTCGTTAACCACTTGACCGTTGACGAGATTATCCATCGCCCAGGCGAGCGATTGGGGCGAGATGCGGTACATCGTAGCGCACATACACAGATCGGGCGCTAAAAGATGTATCTCTTTGTCAGGGAACCGTTTAGCCAAACGGTTAACGAGATTTACTTCGGTGCCGATCGCCCATTTCGAACCGCTTGGAGCCTCTTCGACCGTCTTTATGATGTACGATGTCGAACCGTTGTAATCGGATTTTTGGACCACTTCATAAAGGCATTCCGGATGAACCAGGACGTTTACGCCCGGCACATCTTCACGAATTTTATCGACATGCCAGTCCTTAAACCGGCCGTGTACCGAACAGTGTCCCCGCCAAAGAATCAGCTTGGCTGCCCGCAATTCTTCCTCGGTATTTCCGCCAAGACCGTGTTTTGGATCCCAAACCACCATTTCATCGAGGCCGATACCGAATTTGGCACCGGTATTTCTGCCGAGATGCTGGTCAGGAAAGAAGAGCATCTTATCGAAGTTCTTAAGATAGATTTCAAAAAGCTTGGTTGCGTTTGAAGAAGTACAGACAACCCCTTCGTGGCGGCCGCAAAATGCCTTGATCGCCGCCGACGAATTCATATCTGGGATCGGCGCGACCGTGTTGCCGCCTCCGACAACGCCGATTTCTTCAAGCTGCGCCCACGCCTCTTCGACCTGATCGATTGTTGCCATATCGGCCATCGAGCAACCCGCCCCCATATCTGGGAGAATCACCGTTTGCTCAGGCTTACCCAATATGTCGGCGGATTCCGCCATAAAGTGGACACCGCAAAAAACGATATACTCCGCATCGGTCTGCGACGCAAGAACGGAGAGCTGGTAAGAATCTCCCGAGAGATCGGCATGTTTGACCACATCTTCACGCTGATAGTGATGACCGAGGATGACGACCCGCGGCCCCAGTGCTTCCTTGGCGGCCTGAATCGACTCATCGAGTTCGTTGTCAGGCATCGCCAGGAATTCTTCGATCGGTTTTATTGCCTCTAAAACTGCTGACATATTAAAAGGGTAATTGGTAATTGGTAGTTGGTAGTTGGTATCTGGTTGAAAAACCCGTTTTCCAACTCACCAAACTCGGTCAACTCACCAAACTCACCAAACTCACCAAACTCAGTCAACTCACCAAACTCACCAAACTCGGTCAACTCACCAAACTCGGTCAACTCAGTCAACTCACCAAACTCATTCTCCTAGACATCCAAATTCTTGACGTCGAGTGCATTGTTTTCGATAAACTCTCTCCGCGGTTCGACCTGATCACCCATCAGAATTGTAAAGATCTCATCTGTTTCGACGGCATCCTCTATCCGCACCTGAAGGAGCGTTCGCCCTTCCGGATTCATCGTCGTCTCCCAAAGCTGCTCGGGATTCATTTCTCCGAGACCTTTGTAGCGCTGAATCGAAATCTCTTTCTTGGCTCCCGAAACAACCGCGTCGAGAAGTTCGATCCGGTCTTCGAGCAAAATCGTCTCGTCCTTCTTGGTCAAGGTATACGGCCCCGGGAATGACTCTTCAAGCGCCGAATTGAGCTGCAGCGATTTCTGAAATTCGACGTAGCTTGCCAGATCCCAGCCCAGAACTACCCCGCCGCTCCCGGATTCAAACGAAATATCGATGCTATGGAGCCCGTGTTCTTCGTCGGCAATCAAATCAGTTTCATAGCCGGCGTCTGAGATTTTCACCTCAATTTCAGCCAACAGTTTCTTATCCGAAAAGACCTTGCGCAATCGAACATTTTCTTTCGTGAGAATCCCGCCCAATCCGGCAAAAGCCTCCAAGATTACGTCCCGAAGCCGCAAATCACTGCCAAATCGTCTCGCCAAACGTGACGAAAACTTCTTATAATCGACCGTCTGCTCGAGTGCCTTGGTGAGTTTTTTTCCGCTTACAACCTGGCCGTTAGCCTTAACTTCAAGATTCCCTAAAGCCTCATTCATCAGGTAGCTGAACATCTCGGGTTCATCTTTGATGTATCGTTCGGCCTTGCCTCGTTTGACCTTATAGAGCGGCGGCTGGGCAATGTATATGAAGCCGCCTTCAACCAATTCCGGCATCTGCCGGTAAAAGAATGTCAACAGGAGCGTCCGGATATGGCTGCCGTCAACATCTGCGTCGGTCATAATAATGACCTTGTGATACCGAAGCTTTTCAAGATCGAAATCGTCTTTTCCGATTCCGGTGCCCAGCGCGGTGATCAACGCCTTGATCTCGCCGTGTCCGAGCATCTTGTCAAAGCGCGCCTTTTCGACGTTCAGAATCTTACCCTTAAGCGGCAATACCGCCTGATTTCTTCTGTCGCGGCCCTGCTTTGCACTTCCGCCCGCGGAATCTCCCTCAACCAGATATACCTCGGATAACGCCGGGTCCTTTTCCTGGCAATCGGCCAGTTTGCCCGGCAGCGTCGAACTTCCAAGTGCGCTCTTGCGGACGATTTCCCGTGCCTTTCGGGCCGCTTCCCGGGCGCGGGCCGCATCAACTGATTTTCCGACGATTCTTTTTGCGATTTGCGGATTCCGCTCGAAAAAATCGCTCATTTTTTCATACAAAAACGAACTGACTTCACCATCAACCGGAGAATTGAGCTTTCCTTTAGTCTGACCTTCAAACTGCGGCTGGGGTATTTTTACGGAAACCACCGCGATCATCCCCTCTCGCACGTCATCGCCCGTCAATGAGCCTTTGAAGTTTTTCAATATACCGGAATTTTTCGCGTAGTTGTTAATCGTCCGGGTAAGCGCGCTGCGAAATCCGGAAAGGTGAGTCCCGCCATCAACGGTGTTTATATTATTTGCGAATGTATAAACTTTTTCGTCGTACGCATCGCTGTATTGGATTGCGATTTCGATCGAGATTTCATCGTCGATCTGCTCAAAATAGATCGGCTTTTCGTGAAGGGGGCTTTTATTCTTGCTGAGGTGTTTTACAAATTCGGCAATTCCGCCTTTGTAGTAAAATTCGTGGGATCTTTCTCCCTCGTCGCGTTCATCACGAATGAAAATTCGAATCCCTTTATTTAGAAACGCCTTTTCGCGAAGCCGCTCTGATAATTTATCAAAGCTGTAAACGTCGGTTTCGAAGATTTCGCGGTCGGGCTTAAAGGTGATTTTAGTCCCCCGTTTCTTAGTTTTTCCTATCTCCGTGAGCGGTTCGACCGGTATTCCCGCTTCGTATTCCTGCTCGTAAGTCTTTCCGTCACGCCAGATTTCCAGCCTCAGCGATTCACTCAGGAAGTTGACGCATGAAACACCGACTCCGTGAAGCCCGCCCGAAACCTTATAGGAATTGGTATCGAATTTACCGCCGGCATGCAGGATCGTCATCACGACTTCCGCTGCCGAACGCCCTTCCTTTTTATGTATGTCGACCGGAATCCCCCGGCCGTTATCAATAACCGTTATCGAATTGTCCAAATGGATCACAACTTCGATCGTGTCACAATAACCCGCCAGCGCTTCGTCAACCGAATTGTCAACCACTTCATAAACCAGGTGATGGAGCCCAATATCACCGGTTGAACCGATATACATTGCCGGGCGTTTTCTGACCGCATCACGTCCTTCCAAAACCGTAATTTGATCTGCGCCGTATTGTCCTTTTTTAACCGTTGTCGTTGTTGCGTCTGCCAATGTGTGTCCTCTTGAGTATTTATGAATTGCAGCTGAAGTTAAGTACTCTCATTTTACAATATTTCGGCCAATATAGACAGGAGGGAAATCGGTTGAACGAGCCCCGTAATTGGTCGCAATAACCTGTGCAACCGTTGCCCGTGTTTCATTTTTTGTAGATTCCTATGGTAATCTTTAGCCCTCACGAATTCCGATGCGAATTACAGTCCTAGGAAGCGGCTCAACCGGCAATTCAGTCCTGATCTCTACCGAACAAACAAGGGTTTTGGTGGATGCGGGTCTTAGTGCGAAACAGACCTTGTTAAGACTCTCGGAGGTCGGTGAAGATTTTGAAAAGCTCGACGGCATTTTAATCACCCACGAACACGGCGATCATGCAGGCGGTCTGCGGGTTTTGTTGAGAACGGTTAAATGTCCCGTCTATCTTTCTGAAAAAACCCGTGACGCATATCTGAGCCCACGAAGAAGGGGCAATGGTGAAAAGGAATCGCGGTTGAGGTCCGATGCATTAAACGGAAATACGGTCGATATCGAATCGAGTCGTGATTTTAGGATCGGTGATATAGATTTCGAGCCATTTTCGGTTCCGCATGACGCCGCCGACAACTTTGGGTTTGTCGCCCGCAACCGGGGGATCCGTTTGGCGACTTTGATGGATTTCGGCCACTTTACCCCGCTTATAAAAAAACAGCTGTTAAACTGCGACGGAATCGTTATCGAATCAAACCACAGTTTAGACATGCTGATGACCTGTCCGGTCTACGGATGGGATCTTAAACAGAGGATTTCTTCAAATACGGGACACCTTTCCAACGAATCACTTGCGGACTGGATCACGAATGATTTTGATGGAAGCGCCCGCGAGATCGTTCTCACCCATTTATCGCAAAAAGCTAATGAACCCAACCTTGCTCGGATTACCGCCGAATCTGCACTGAGAATGCGGCCGGGCCTTTTCAGAGCGCAGACAAATATTTCACTTTCTTATCACGATTCGCCGACCGAATGGATTGAATTTTAAAATCGGAATTCGCTTCGCCGGTTATCCTTTAGCTCTCATCACCCGCGGCGATTTACCGATCGCGAAAACCTTGATCAATGCGACGCCGGCTACAAAACCGCCGATATGGGCTGCATAGGCAACGCCTCCGCCTACACCCGAATTTATAAATCCCATCAACAACTGGTAACCGATCCACAACCCCAACGCTACAAATGCCGGTACCGTTGTGTACATATTAAACAGGAGGGCACGGACGCGTCGCCTCGGAAACAGCAAAAGGTATCCGCCAAGGATGCCGGAAATCGCTCCCGACGCACCGAGCATCGGAATTATCGAACCGGTGTCCATAACGATCTGGCCAAAGGCCGCAGCAAAGCCGCAAAACAGATAAAAGACCGCATACCTTAAGTGTCCGAGCAGGTTTTCGATGTTATCGCCAAAAATCCATAGAAAGACCATATTCCCGAAGATATGCCCGACATCCCCGTGCATAAACATCGAGCTCAGGAAATTGAAATACACACCCAAGGTGGCGGGCTGATGGGCAAGTTCGGCGGTCTGCTGGCCGACGGTTATCGTTTGAGTTCCGACCAGGTCGATCCCGGTCACAATTTCCTTGGGAACGAGGGAATATGCATATAAAAACGCCTCATTCCCGCCGAGTCCCTGAAGCAAGACAAAAACGAGGATATTGATCGCAATAAAAGCATAATTCACATACGGGATTATCACCACGTCAGAATTATCGTCACCTACAGGAAACATCTCTTACCCCTTTTTTCTTTACCGAAACGGGCCGTTAACCAATTTCGGATCCCTTCGCGTTCCTGAGCAGCCCGTAGCCTTCGCTGCGTGCCACAAATGTCGCCGCCGTAATGTCACCAACCACATTGAGCGTGGTTCGGCACATATCTAGCAACCGGTCGACCCCAAGAATAATCGCGATCAGCGCCGGATCGATCCCGATCATCGCAAGAATACCGATGATAAACGGTATCGAACCGCTCGGAACACCGGCTGTGCCGATACCTCCCAGTATCGCCAGGTATACGACCATCAGCTGCTGCCCGAACGACAAATCAAACCCGGCAAGCTGGGCGATAAACAAGACCGTAATTCCCTCGTAAAGAGCCGTCCCGTTTTGGTTGGCGGTCGCGCCAACGGTCAGTACAAAGCTGTTTATCTCTTTCGGCACACCAAGATTTTCTTCGGAAACCCTGAGCGCCGTCGGTAATGTGGCGTTTGACGAAGACGTCGAAAACGCGGTCAGAATAACGGTTCTGACACGTTTGAAAAACTCGAGCGGATTTAGTTTCGAAAGAAAATAAATCGAAATTGAATAAACCCCGAAAAAATGTATTGAAAGCCCGAGGAGAACCGTAAATACAAACCAAAACAAGGACATAAGCAAGTCAATGCCGAATAATGCGATGTTGTTAAACAGCAGACACGCCACCGCATACGGCGCGAACTTCATTATGATATCGATGATCTTAGTCGTAATTCCGAAAACCGCCTCCATAAACCCGACAAAAGGCGCCGTAGCCGGGGACGGAATCAATGTAATTGCGATCCCGACAATCAGCGCAAAAAACATGATGTGCAGCATGTTTGGATTCTCACCGGAAATGGAATTAAAAACATTCTTCGGGACGATCGTCTTGACTACCGACATCAACGCGGTATCGCTTGCCGCTTCGTCCGCCTTTTTCTGGTTTTCAACGGTAGTTGCGGCGTCGGTTGAATATTTCGCTTCGAGCTTAGTACGAGTCTCGGCATCGACCCGATCACCCGGCCTGATGGTGTTTGCGAGTGTCAACCCGATGACTACCGAGATCGCCGAAATGATTAACGTATACGCAAAGCATTTTGCCCCGATTCGGCCAAGTTTCCTGATATCCCCGATTCCCGCAATCCCAACGACAAGTGACGAAAACACCAGCGGGACGACGATCATCAGGAGAAGATTAAGAAACAGCTGGCCGACTGGCCTTGTAAAATTCTCGACAACCCGGGTGACGTTTGGATTTTCGCCTCCGAGCGTCCAATTCACAATCAGTCCCGAAACGACGCCGATGATCAAGCCGACGAGAATCTTGGTATGCAGCGGAATCCCTTTTGGTTTGTCGGGTGTTTCGTCGTCAAGGTCGGTTCCCAATTCCCGTGAATATGCGTCATCCGGAATCAGGTCATTTTCTTCATTGTTTTCAGCCATAATATTAAGAAGTACTGAGTGCTGAGTACTGAGTTCTGAGTAATCAGTTCTAAGTACTGAGTACTGGGTTCTGAGTTATTTTTTGTATCGTTTATTCTGAATTGATTGTCTGAGCCCCCCGATAATTGGTCCAACTTCTATCGATTTTTCCATCAGATTGATGAATTCTTGTTTTACCAGATATTTTGCGTCCCACGCTACGTATAACTGGGACCGGACTTCAGCGCAAGAACCTTTAGCAACCGAAACATACTGGTGAAATTCGGTCATTCTACCGCGTTCAAATCCTTCGGCCAAATTTGACATAACAGAGACCGAAGCACGCCTAATTTGGTCTTTCAATCCATAATCTTTAGCAAATTCACCAGAACTCGTAATCCGATAGATCTCTCTCGTTAAGTTTCTAGCTTTTTGCCACGCAATTAGATCTTCAAATTTTTCAATCTTCGGTTTCATGAGGTAAACCTTCTTTTCAAAAACTCAGTACTCAGCACTCAGTACTC
>JBFGKW010000115.1:0-7690 GCA_041576495.1 Aridibacter sp.
GAAAACGGCATTGGTGATGCACAAATCCGATGCTTCCCTGCAGGATGCGGAAGAGGCGCTGAGAAAAACGAGCGGCAATGTCGAAGCGGCTATCACCAAAATCAATACAACCTTATAATACGACAAAGCGACATAATGATTATGAATTTTAAGTCATCGATTCGATATGGTTTTGTGCTTTTCAGCTTAAGCATGCTGTTTTTGTGCAGCACGCCCGGTCTCACATACGGTCAGTATTTCAGGGTCGATATCAAGCGTGATTCAGCCAGGTCAGATAAAATCACCGGCGGGATTATTGAACGCGCGGAATTCCAAGCAGGCGAAGCCGATATCAGACTGACGATAAACGTTCCGGCGTTTGAAATGACATTTTGGCAAAACGGCAAACAGATTAAAAACTATCAAATTGGAGTCGGGCTAAAGGAATACCCGATTTATATCGGACAAAGGAAAATCTCGGAAGTTATTTGGAATCCGGTCTGGAATGCGCCGGATAGTGAGTGGGTGTCTCCAGCGCTGCGTGGGAAAACAGTCAAACCGACTGATCCGCTCAATCCGCTCGGCAAGATTAAGATCCCGCTTGGATATGGTTATTTATTGCACGAGGCGAAGGGTCGGCAGGATCTGGGGAATCTTGTCTCTCACGGATGTGTAAGGGTGCTCCGAAAGGACTTGTATGAATTGAGCGAGAGAATCGTCGCCGCCTATACGCTTAAAGTTTCCGCGGAAGATATCGTTAAGGCTAAACGAACAAGAAAGACATTTGTCATCGAACTCGATCAAGCGATGCCGATCGAAATCACTTATGACACCATCGTCATTGAAGACGGGTATCTGCGCATTTACCCCGATGTTTACGACTTCAACAAGAATACGGTTGAGAACCTAAAGGAAGAATTGGTTTCAAGCGGAATCGATATCGAAAATATAAGCGATGAAACGTTTGAAAAAATGCTTGCCCGGGCGGAAGGCAAAAAGCAGTATCGGGTCAGCGTCGAACAGCTTTATGACGGCAGTTACCTGGAAGGTAAAATAATTCCGGTATTGGAGAATCGAAATTAGGATGCTGCGGCCTGCCTTAACCCCGGGGACCGGCAAAATATCTATAAACCGGGGTTATTCTCCGGAACATATTCCCAATGCCACGGCTCGTAAAAGTAGGGATAAAACCCGAATCTTTCCGCATTCCTGACCAGCCATTTATAAACCGGCGTCTCTATTTGAATCGCGCGATTAGAGTCCCGTGTCGAAACCGGTTCACCGCCGACATATAGGTCGAGTGCGCGACCCGTGAAATGGGCGCTCGTGTATGCAAGTTGGGCGCTCCCCGTCAGGCGCTCACGTTTTCTCAATTCGGCCTGATATGCCGGCGACCTGTAAGAGGAGATAATTTTCAGATAGTTTTCGCTGTTCGAACGTGTTTCGTCGG
Source organism: Aridibacter sp. (assembly GCA_041576495.1). Classification (GTDB taxonomy): domain Bacteria; phylum Acidobacteriota; class Blastocatellia; order Pyrinomonadales; family Pyrinomonadaceae; genus Aridibacter. The sequence goes on from JBFGKW010000115.1 coordinate 1,430, forward strand.
AACCGGATTCGAGAGAAAGTGACTCGTCCTTAAACGCTTCCGAGATCATTAATTGATAGGCAGCAAATGTTGATCTTTCGACTTTAAGAAGTATTTTCTGACGCGTTTGATCGAAAAAAAAGCTGACCGGGGCGGAAATGAGTTGTGCTTCGCGGGCGAGAATTATCGGTTTGATTCGTTTCGACTGCCAAAGATCGATAAATGAAAATAACGTAATCCGATCAATAATTCCTGTTGCCGCAAGGCTACGATCACGCTGCCACTCATACACCCTCCCGGCGAATCCGATCGAATCTTCACTGTGTTCGGTCGCGAGGGTTTTCTTGATCAATGGCGCATACAAATACCAACCTCGCTGTACTTTCCCTCCGAACGACCATCTCAAAGTGTTCTTCAAACCCGCGTTGATCTTTGACGCCGATTCCAGATCGACATTTTGTAATACGTGCGGCGCGAACGCAGGCCTAATCCTTGCTTCAATTTCAAAACTTCCGGCCGCGCAGATTAAAAAGGCTAAACCGACGAATAAACGACTCAGTGACATATGTTTTCCGTTGCTCGGATGATTCAAAATAATCAACCGTTGGCCTTGCAATGATATACGCTTCCGTGTAATTTTCACAGTTAATATTAATCCGCCCCTTTATCTTATTTACTTATGAAGCCGGCCTGGACAATGACAGACTTCCTTGAAGTCAAGGAAAACGTGCTCCGTATCGATCAAATATCGGCGGCTGAACTTGCCCGGAATCATCAGACTCCGCTTTTTGTCTTTAGCGAAAACAGGATTCGGTCGAACATCACGCGGCTTGTTAACATAGCAACGGTAATTGACTGCAAATTAAAGGTTTGCTATGCGGCAAAGGCAAACTCAAACCTGGCGATTCTAAAGGTCATTCAGGACGCTGGCAGTGACATCGAAGTAAATTCGGGCGGTGAACTGTATATCGCGCTGAAAGTCGGATTTCGCCCGGATCAGATAATTTTTAATGGCACCAGCAAGACAGAAAATGAATTGGCTGAAGCGATCGACGCCGGAATTTACGCAATTCAGGCGGATTCCGTTTTTGAACTCGAACTCATCGAAAAAATTGCCGGAAAACTCGAAAAACGGGCGAATGTATCGTTGAGGTTGGTTCCGGAAATCGAATCAGACACTCTACACGGGCTACAGACCGCCCTTCTGACGTCAAAATTCGGGATGATGCCAGCCGAGGCGCTTGATGCTTTTCGCCGCTGGCGCCCCGATGACCGGCTCCTCAATCTATGCGGAATTCATCTCCATATCGGATCGCAAAATCCAAAACCCGAACCCTACGAGCGGGCATTCGTAGCCTTGTTTGAGAATTTGCTTAGAATTCATCAAGTGACGGGTCATCAACTCAGACACCTTAATATCGGTGGGGGTTTTCCGGTCAATTACCTCCGGGATGATTCAAACTCAAGCGAAATCGCAGATGAACAACGTGCCCTTTTTTCCGCAAATCTGGATCCGGCAGAGATTATCCGCAACGCATGGCAAGCAGTCAAAAAGAGTGCCGCCACGACGGATTCGCTTGATTTGATCAAAGACATCGAACTTCTGATCGAGCCGGGTAGAAGCGTCATCGGGGATGCGGGGATCTGCCTTACGACCGTTAGAAACAAGAAAACACGCCCGATCGACCAAAATTCCCGCGGAATTGAGCGCGTTCGGGGCCAGACGGCCGGCCGCGTGGGGCCTGAGACCGGCAAAACCCATCGCTCAAGTGCTAGAGACAAAGATACATGGCTCCTTACGGACGCGGGCTTCAACAGTCTGCTTTCAATGGAAACCTACAAGTGGTACTACCACCTGGTTGCTGCTGAACGGGCCGATGAACCCCACCAAACTCCCTATAAGGTGGCCGGCCCACTTTGCGACGGCGGGGATGTTTATTTCGATATTGAGGGAAAAAAGCGTTTACCGGACTACCGGGATTTGCCGGAAAACATTGAAGTAAATGACCTCCTCGCCATTCTTAACTGCGGCGCATACAGTCTCTCGCAGATGTTTCCTTATAACGGACGCCAACTTCCGGCAGCTGTTTTGATCGATAAAAAAAAAGCGGTCAAATTGATAAGGACCCGACAAACGTATGAGGACTTGCTGAGCAATCAAATATTCCCGATTGATTAACCGTTCTTTGCGACACTGTCTGAGCAAGATAATTGAAGGATTTACCAGTCAGACGAGCGAACGAATGTCGCAAGTTTCCGCTTGTTTTCTCCGGAGAGTTCAAGATCCAGATAGACGAATGTCTGCGAGAGTTCGGCGAGCGCGGCAGCCCGATTGGCATCTCCGCGAATTTCCTGTATCACTTCAATGGTGTCAGAGGCAATCTGACGCGCCTTTTTCTCTAATCCTTGCCGATGATACCGTTTTGCGATCTCATTCATCAGTTCACTTCGCATTATAAACTGCGGAATGCTATCGGTTATCCTGCGCGCTTCTTCGAGCGATTCCAGGCTGTCGTCACGGCTCCCGTTCTCGGCGAGGGCATCACTTTTGGCGATAAGCGCCGGAATTCGCTGCGAATCATCCCCGATGCCCAGAATCGCCTGCCCGGCCATCTCGTGATTTCCTGCCAGCGTACATATCGTCGCAATTTGACTAAGCGTAACGTTCTTTAATTGCTCATCCGGGCTCTCGTGCGCAATCTCGAGCCCGCGTTCGGTTTTGCCCAGCGCCGCAAACTCCTTTGCGATCGCTGCAAACAATTGCAAACGTGATTTTGTGTCTCTAATCTCCCGTTCACTTTGCGACCTTAAAATTGCGTAGGCCTCCTCGAGCGATTCAAGCGCATCCTCAAGTTCGCCGCGGATTCGAAAAATCTGCGAAAACCCAACGAGACAGTCGGCTATTTGAGCTTTGTCGACCACCAAATCAAGCGTACGATCCGCAAGATCGATACTCCCGGCCCGCAGGAACCCGACGGCGGTATTCACAAACAAATTGTCCTTATGTACGCCGTCGAGTCCGGCAATTATTTCCGATGTCTTTCCATATATTTCGATAGCTTTATCGTTTAAGCCGGCCTCGATATAAGTCGCACCGATCCCCAACATCGAACGAATGCGGTCTTCGGTAAACTCAATCTCCTGAGCGTCGGAAGCCGCACGATCGAGGGCTGCCAGGGCTCGCTCGGTTTCGTCTTCACCCAGATAATGATTCGCGATACTTTGAAGCGCGTCGACTTTCGCCGAATAGAAATCTATTTTTTCAAGGGTTTTATACGCCTCCGCTTCAAAACCAGACTCGATTTGGAAAACCGCAATTCCGGCGAGCGCGTCAGAAGAGTGATCAAGGGATCGAGCGGCATCGAGCGCAACGTCAAACTGACCCTTCCGAGCTTTCGCGAGCGCAAAATTCTCACGAGCCGTATTCTTCGCCGAATGCTCTACAATCGCATCGATAAGCTGGAGCGCATAGTCATCATCGTCGGTTTCCGCGCATTTGGAAACAACCGACGCCAGCAGGCGGTCACGTGTAAAAGGATCATCGATCGAGTCCGCGAGCCCGGCCGCAGTATCAACGTCCGATTTATTTAAAAAGTAAGAGATTATCGTCTCCAATGCCGCCGTCCGGGCTTCCCGGCTCCCGATATTCTCGGCAACATAAACCGCACAGGCCAACAAATCAGTTTGCGCCTCTTCGATAGAAAAAGAATGTTCGGCCATTTTAACGTTTCGGAACCCGTCGGGTCGTAAAATTAATTAGATACTAGAATTCTTTGGTCGAAAGTTTGCCCCAGTAGACAATCGCATTCGCATCGTGGTCCTTTAATATCTCGACCACTGCGCTGATCTGTTCGTCTGAGCCGTCAGTCAGGATTCCAATCAGAACCCGACCGCTCTCAAGCGCCAGCCTGGCTGATTCGTGTATTCGCCATTCGTGTGAAATGTGTTGAATACTTCGAATCAAAAACCCGTAGATTCCGTGATCTTCACCCGTCAAATCGATTCTCTTCAGCCCCTCTTCACCTACAAAGACCGTGATCGATTCTTTGCCATACCCGATACCTTCAAGTTTTGAGGCTACGGCCTGTGCCGATTCAAGATCTGCCAATTCCGCTGTTACGTTGTCGGTCGGCTGAATCTCAAAACCATCTTCGTGGGGATCTGGATTGATTTTCATATTTGCGCTCCAAATTTTAGAACATCAGTTTCCCTCAATTATAACTCAAATCGGTATCGGATAATGCTAAGCGAAAACTGCCTTAAATGAATCGGCATACCAATCACTCAGCGATTCGGTTACAGCGTCGGCTCCGGCTTCACGAAGCCGGTCAGAATCGACCGTATTTGTAACACCCAAGGTTTTTAAGCCCGCTGAACGGCCCGCCATAATTCCCTGCGGTGAATCTTCGATGACAACACATTGTCGGCGTGTAAACGGTGACCTGCCATTTGCGCTGGCAACTGAATCGATCAAACTGAATCCTTTTCGGTAGCATTCCGGATCCGGCTTCGTTGTCGTGACATCTTCCGCGCTGACGACTACCGAAAAATGATTCCCGAGTCCCGTTTTTTCAAGTACATAATCAATTTCAGGACGGCGGGCCATGCTTACCAGACCAAGATCAAAGTCATTCTCCATCCGTTTGACGAATTCCTCAACGCCGTCAAAAACTGGAATTCCCTCTGCGATGCGATCCCGCCAGTTTGCAGTCTTCGCCTCGATCAGCGAAGGCAGCGAATCGCCCGGAACGTCTTTTCCGTCCCGCTTGAATATGGTTTCAAGAAAGACCCGGTCGTTCATACCGAGACAGGCATAATATTTTTCCTCGGTCAGGTCGATTCCTTCCATTTGAAGAACGTCGCGGTAAGCCAACATTTGAATCGCCTCATCATCGATAATGACGCCGTTAAAATCCATTAAAATTGATCTAATCATCTTAGTCGCACATTTCTGAATGTTCCGGATAGGAAAGTCCCGTATTTTATCGTTCGACGATGTATGCCGCAAACAATAAGAAAGGGCATAGCCCAGTTTAGGCTATGCCATTCAAGTGTTACACGGCCGATTTATTCCTTCATACTCTTCTTGAGGTCTTTGAGGGTTCTTTCGCAGACTTCGGCCATCTTTTTCCGTTCCTTTTCGTCCATTTTCTCAATTCCATCTTTTATATTGACCAGCACTACATTCTTGTAAATGTAAACTATTCCGCGAAGAATAATCGAACCTTCAATTTCTTCCGCATTGTCATTGATATAGGTGGCAACTTCGTCACACTCGGGAATTCCGACTTTGACAACGTCACCCGATGGTTCTGCTTCGGTCTGTTTTTCAGTCGTTTTCTCCCCGTCGGTCGAGCTGCCCCGGGAATCCTTTGAACCCGATTCGTCGGTGCCGCTTAAACCACCAAGACTGCAACCGATGGCGACAAAAAGAACCAAAGCCAGTGCTAAAAATAACGTCAATCTATTTTTCATTTGAACTCCTGCATTTTTCCCGCCCAGGATACGCGCGGACGCTCATATCCCTAAAATTCACCAAGAAATTCCGAATCAAACATATTACCTTGACCAAGAATACCATTTATATCGAACCTGCTTTTAAGTTCGGCCATTTCGTTAAGATATCTCTCGCCGTACATCACCTTAAGATATTTTGCCTTCAGTTTTCCAATTCCATGCTCAGCCGACACCGTTCCGCCGAGCATTATCGCCTGTGCAATAAACCGACCGTATAATTGGCTTGCAATTCGGGCCTCATCCTCATTTTTTGGGATCATGTTTGCGTGCAAATGATTGTCGCCAATATGACCGAAGATGACATAGTCGAGGCCGCTTTTTGATAACTTTTCTTTATAAAACCGCAAAAAGGACGGAAAATTTTCGTCCGGGACTGCCATATCGGTGCCCACTTTCCGCTGCTTGTATTTTACGATCCGCTCATTGACGGAAACTGGAAGTGCGTGGCGGAATTCGCGCATCTTTTCCAAATCCTTCTCGTTGACGGCGAACCAAGATTGCTCAAGATCGGCTCGATGTTTTTCGAGCAAACGGTTCCAAGCTTCAAGCAGTTGATCTTCGTTGGATTCGGAAGTCTCCTGTTCAAAAAAGATTGCCCCGGCCATTCCTGACGGCGTATCCGGAAACTTTCCTGCAATGAATTCAAGTGATTTTTTGTCAAAATATTCGAGGCCGGCGGCGTCGATCGAAAAATTATTTTGATGATCCCGAACCTGGTTTTTTGTCTTTTTCCTTGCGGAAAATGATAATTCTCTTGCTTCGGAA
>JBFGKW010000116.1:0-7662 GCA_041576495.1 Aridibacter sp.
GCCCACATTTTTAACTTGCCGACTTTCTGCGCCGAAATCACAATTCCTTCGGTAGCGGCGATCGACCGCAGGCCGGTGACTACAAATTCCCGCCCGATAATCACCACCACGGCCCAGGCAGGCGCCAGGTTCTTTTCGACAAGCACGATCAAGGCGGCCGAAACCAGCAGTTTGTCGGCAATAGGATCAAGCAGGGCCCCGAATTTCGAAACCTGTTTCCGCCGCCGGGCGAGGTGGCCGTCGAGAATGTCGGTCAGCGAAGCGACGAGGAAGATCGAGATGGCGAGCGCAAAACTCGGAATTCCAAACCATCTTTCCGAATACGGAGTCAGAAGTACCACCACCAGCAGGGGCACCAGGAATATTCGGATCAGTGTCAGGTAATTTGGTAAATTCACGGGCTGTAGTTTCGGTTGATAGTAATTAAGAGTTTAGGTTTTGCGGGGCAAATGTCAATTTGAATTTCGGTGTTTTAGGCGGATAACCAAAACTCCCGGAATGCCTTGAAAAAAGCCCTGGTATTTCCCCCGGGCAATGCCCGAACGGGGACTCAAAATTTTCGCCCCAGAAGAAAATAGGCGAGATTAGGGCTTTCGTGTGACCGGTCGTAACCGACCAGTTCGACATAGGCGTTGCCGGCGACTTTTTCGCCCCCGGCCTCACCCGTCACGGTGCAAGCCCCTTCCCAATAAACGATCATCGTCGTTCCCCGCGTGTCCAATTCCTGATCTTCAATGATCGGAGTGACATATAATTTCAGGCCATAACCGGGGACATCTAGAATCCACCCGCTCGGATAAACGGCATTTGTGTGCGGGCTCTTCCAGTAACCGGTAATTTCGATTGTAAATTCATCGTTCGTCATCGGAGCATAGGCGCCCGATTTCTCCACAAAAACAGCACTCGAATAAGGCGAAATCCCGCCTTGGCTGTTCCGCAGCTGATAGCACATAAGCTCCGTATCATTGTCGAGCTGCACCGAAAACCAGTCCCAGCCTTTTTGGTTTTCGGTCGCCGTCCAGGTGCCGAACTCGCGGTCCATCCAGGCCGACCCCTTGAAATGCTCGGTTTCTCCGTCGAGCCAGATGTCGCCTTCCATCTCCATCCGCGTGAATGAGAAATAACGGGATGCTTCGCCTTCGTCCTTAAACGAAACGCCGTCTTTTAGTTTTCCGTTGAGAACCAGGTTTTTTTTCGGATGAAGATTTGCCTCAAATGCAAGGTCGTCATCGATCGATGCCCTCAATACGTGATTGCCGAGCGATTCCCGGACGGACCAGTTTCCTAGTTTTAAATGAAAGTGTTTTTCGCTTGCTGATGCAGGATAGTCAAAGGTCGAGTTTGAACTCTTCCGGTGCGCATAACGGAACCGCTTTTGACTGCAGTCGGTCAGCGCAAAATGGGCGAAATAGATCGGATTCCCGAGAAGCCGCAAAGGGATCGGCCCGAATTTGTCCAAATCGGTTCTTCGCTGGAAAAACACCAGCTCAAAGCCGAACCGCCTTCCGGAATCTGTTTCGGCGTGACCGGTGTAGTACCACCATTCCGTCTGCGACTCACGATGGGCGTAAAGATCGCGGGGGAAGTCGACCGGCTCGAGTTCACTCCCGTTTCTGAGCGTCTCCGCCTCGCCCAGAACGGCTTCGGCGAACCCTTCAAAGAAACTCGAAACCGATTGTTCGGCGGCTTTAATTAAATCTCCGATATTCAGTTCAAACGTGATTCGCTTGCGCATCCAAAATGTCACCCCTTGTAATTGTTTAACGTTAAGCTATAACAATTTCGGGCGGATGTCTGCAACCCGACCGGTTTTTGGGTATTGTTTTCGTGGGGTTAATGTTAAGCGCAGCGACGGGGCTTTGACCTTGGGCGGGAATTTAGTTTTCAACGTCGACCCGCTGTATCTTGAAAACGACCCTTACCGCCTTTGAGTTCTGCTCGAACTTAAGCGGCAGAAACGGCGCCTTGTCGGGATCGGTTTGAAATGCCTTTTCGAGCTCGCGCATGCTGCGGGCATTGTTCGGAGGCTCGACAACCTCGCTTATCTTCGCGAGTCCGTTTCCAAAGACTTCGGCTACGACCACGACCTCTTCATCTTTCATTTCCCCGCGAACGATCGATTTGGTCAGCGCGAAGAGAGCCCCGGCCGGATTAACCTCGGGCGTATTTCCGGCGACGGCGATTTCCGTATAGTCCGTTCCCAAAGATAGTTCTTGGTTGAATTGATCGATATTCGAATTTGCCAACAGGACGGGTTGCTCGGAAGCCGCATCGCCCGCGAGAGAATCCGCCGCATTTTTTGTCGAACCTAGCCCGGCCAGCAGCGCAACGGTGAAAAGGAGCGCCGCTGCGGTCCCGACACTATAGGGCATCAGCCAGTAATTGATGACTTCCCAAAAACTTTTTGCCGGCGCCGGTCCGGTCAGAATCGTTGGTTCACCGATTCGGCAAGCGACCGAATTTCTCACCGAATCAAGCAGATTAACGGGCAAAACGGGGCTTGCCGTCATACGCAGTTCATTTCTGAGTCCGCGGTATTCATCAAGCTTGTGCCGGCAAAGCGGACAAGCGGGCAAATGACGCTCAATTGAGAGACGGTCTTCCGCCGACAATACATCATCTATATAGAGAGGGAGGTTAAATTGTAAACTTTCGCACTTCATTTGCTTTAACTTAATGAATGGCTGGCTGACCCCGGCTGTTTTCAATTTCAGGAAAACAACGCGTTTACTAAAACAAACTTATTATCAGGATATCGGGCGACATCGATTGCTGGTCGATTTCAAATAACCGCCTTTAATCCACAAATAATTTCGCATTCAAACGTGCTAACCCTTTTGACCCTTTCTATCGTTTTGGCACCGATTGTTTGGTTTATTCAAAAGTGGAACCGGGGCGAGTCAGCCATTCATTGTCAAATATCTTTCAATCTTCGGCGCAATTCTTCACGTCCGCGGGAAATTCTCGATTTTACGGTTCCGATGTTTATCCCAAGAACCGACGAAATTTCTTCGTAGCTGAGTCCTTCGACATCGCAGAGTATGACCGCTTCCCTGAATACCTGCGGTAGCTGCTCGAGCTCTTCAAACATCAGCCGCTCACGTTCGTTTCTCAGGACATTTTCCTCCGGACAGGAAAAATTTCCGGATATCGTATCGCTCAGGCTGGTCGCGCCGTCACCTACCGGGGCGTCAATCGAAACCGTTTTTTCCCGCTTTCGGGATTTCCACCAGCGAAATCGATTTCTTGACTGGTTAACAGCAATCCGGAAGAGCCAGGTTTTCAAATCCGAGTCTCCGCGAAACTTGCCGATCGCTTTAAGAGCGCGTAAAAAAGTCTCCTGCGTCAAATCGCTTGCTTCTTCGCGGTCACCCGTGATCCTCATCAGCAATCCGTAAATCCCCGGGGCGTATCTGATGACCAAGGTGTCGAAGGCCTGCGGATCACCCGTTCTCAGCTTTTCAATGAACTCTGCTTCCGGAGCCGAACGGGCAGACGTCTTGACTGTCGCCAGTGCAACAGAGCCAATTTCTTCCTCGTCAAATGTGATTGACTTATTGAAGATCATCTCCCGCCTATTTCCTTCCCGCCGAACGGGAATGTTCAAACGGCTCATTCGCGAATCTTGCGAACTGCCAACTTAGACACCGCTTGTTTAAGTTTGTTCCCAAAAAAGCGAAAAAAGTTGCGATTAATTTTTTTCGCAGCGGTTCCATCCTTCTGACCCTTGCCGATAGCCTTAATTTACGTTAAATTGACTCGTTCACTAAAAAAATCAAATTAACTGTATATATAACGATCGGAAAATTTTAATTTGCAGGCTTTTTAAGATGTCAATAAAGAAAAAAAACCGCCGGAAAAAGCGTCAACCGCAGACCGTCGAAGCTCCGCCAACCGAAGAATCGGGAAAAGTTCAGTATCAGGACGATTTTCAGGCGAATATCGGAAATAAAATTGAGGAATTGGGGTCCAAACTCGAAGGGAAGGGGCGTAACCTCCTCTACGGGATGGCAGCGCTGGCCGTTCTGGCAGTGCTGGTTGGGATATTCTATACCTGGAACCGGCGGACAAATAACGCAGCCCAGGCGGCGCTTGGTAAAGCGATCGAAACATCCCAGGCTTTTGTAACGGACTCGCCGATTCCGGCCGGTTCGACCATCAAGACTTTTAAAACTGAAAGGGCAAGGGCCGAAGCCGCAATCAAGGAGTTTCAGCTGGTTGCGGAAACTTACGGCAGCCCGCATAAGGAAAAAGCTGAGTACTTCATCGCCGTCAATCGTTTTCAAATAGACCGCACCGCAGCGGTTAAGGATTTGGAGCGGCTCGCGGCGGGGACAGGGGAGACCGCGGTATTGTCCAAATTCGCCCTGGCGCAGGCCAAGACCGCGAGCGGTAAACTTGACGAGGCGGCCAGGCTGTACGAGCAACTGAAAGCGCTTGATGACACGGTACTTGCGAAAGACACCATCAGCTTTGAGCTGGCACGGATCTACGAAAAACAGGATAAGATAAAGCCGGCGGCTGACATCTATTTTACAATCGTCAAGACCGCGACCGAACTTAAGGACAAAGAAAACAATCCGGTTCCGCTTTCGCCGACGGCTCTCGAAGCAAGAGATAAACTGAATCAGCTGGCACCTGAGCGGGCCAAGGAAATAAAGGATCCCGAGCCGCCGCCGATCGGATAAGATTTGGTTTTGCGAGGAATTCGGGCGGAACAATCCGAATCAACCGCAAATATCTCCGAATTTCTTTGCCGGATCTAGAGAATAAATGCACGATTAGGTCTTTTCTTTAAGTATCCGAAAATATAAGAGGATTTCTGCGTGAGCGAAATTGTACCTACTAAATCTGCTGAGCTAACCGCACCACAACCGGCAATCAGTGCGGAAGCAGCCAAGAATTCCGTTAACATTCGCGTCGCGCCCAACAGCTATTTCATCGCCCTGTTTTTGGCGACTTTCTTCACCGGGTTTCTGATTTATCTTCAATACGATATTGCGGCGATCGTCTTGTTTGCACTGGGATGGGCGTTGATCCCGTTTTTTGTATTTACCGACCGGATCTCATTTGACGGAGAGAGTTTGAAACGAACCGGCATCCTGCCGCGGATTTGGGCCAGCATTAACAACACAAGCTGTAAACTGTCGCTCGATGAGATCGAACAGGTGGAAACGCAAGCGCTCCGCGCGATCAAGCGGGGCGGAAACGTGTTTTACCGTTACCGGACATCCGTCAGGGGGCGCGATCTCCAATTCGTAATGGCCTCGGGTGGTGAGGACTACCGCCGTATGGTTCGAAATCTCTTCCCGGTTTTATCCGGAAATGTTCTCGATAACCGCTCGATCGAACTCCGCGACTATATCAATGACCCGGGTGAAATACGCAGGAAGGCCGAGACTGCCAGGATCCCATCGGTTGAGGTACTCGAAACCTCGGTAAATGAATTCAGGGATCCCGACAAGAAACTGAGACTGAAGCGGGTCGACCGTGAAACGGGCGGTGATGAAACGGACAAAGCCGAAAATCTGAGAACGATTGCCAACGAATTGCGTTTGTCGGGGAATCTGCTCCAGTCGCTTGAGGCCTTCAGGCGGGCACTGCTGATCGAACCCAAAAGCGGCTGGCTGTTATTTGAATTTGCACGGTGTCTCCATTCGTTTGCCGGTTCAGAAAAGAATCCGGATCTTGAACGAAAGGCGCTTGCCGCGCTTCGACTCGCGGAAAAACGGGCGAACAATGATCAGGAGCTGCTTTCGCGGCTGGGCGAAAGTTATTTTCAGTACGGTGATTGGCGCCGGGCCCAAAAGGCATTCCGAAAGGCGGTAGATGTCGCCGGGGAAAGCTTTCGTTCAATCCGGGGACTCGCTGAAATTGCCTTGCGCGAGGGAAAGATCGCTCACGTAATCCACCATTTTGCGACCGCCAACCGGTTAGCCGAAACACCCGCCTTGCGGCGTTGGACACAATCGGAGGCCGACTATTTTTCGAAGCTCAATGACGACGACGATTATATGGAAATGGAAGTCAGCCGGGTAAATCTTGTTGACAGCCTTGAAAGAGGAAAGCAGACCTCGCTGAAAATTGCGATGTTTGGCCTGCCCTGGATCGTAGTTGGTATGCTGCTTGACCAGGACTTAATCGTCAATATCGGTTGGGCTGTATCTTGCGTCGCGCTGCTTATCTGGGCCGGGACGATTATGAGTAAGAATATTCTCTCGGGCCGCATCCCGCTCGATTTGGATCTCGAATAGCGCTGACAATCGATGCGAAATACGAAAAAGCGGGCCATCGGCCCGCTTTTTTCTTGTCTCTCAATTTGCTTATTTAGAACTCGCTTTTTTCGTCTTCGCCTTTTTGGGCGCCGCCGATTTCTTTGCCTTAGTCGTCGTCGCGCGTTTTGCCCGGGGCTTTTTTGCAGCCGCCTCCTTTGGGTGGAGCAACGCGTCCCAGCGATATTCGGGCTGATCAAATCCGGTTTCAAGCTTTTCAATGATGAAGTCTGTCATCGAATCTACGATCCATTGGTGATTGTATTCACCGACCGACGCCAGCTCGGCATCGGGAGCCGGATTCATAAAATCGATGGCGTAAGGAACCCCGTCTTTGATCGCGAATTCGACGGTATTCAAGTCATACCCGAGCGCCGTGCAAATCGTTCGGACGTCGTTTTCGACTCTCGCTTTGAGCTTGGGTTCAAGATAATCGGGATCCGCGACGTATTGTTCACCCGAAAGATAAGGTTTCGAGGGGTCGTAAGGCATGATCAAAACTTTCTCTTTGCCGACGCAATAGCAGCGGACGAATTGGTCATAATCAATTCCTTCCTGAAGGGTCATACACAAGGTTCCGGTTTGGTTGTATTCATACCAGAGCTGTTCGAGGTTTTCGATTTTGGATACATTCTTCCAACCGCCGCCGTCAAACGGTTTTAAGAACGCTGGCAAACCGGTATATTCGATTATGCCGTTCCAATCTACGGGAAACTCGAGATTTCTAAGCGACTCGCTGTCGATGTCTTTGATATATGAATGCTGCGGAAGTAGAACGGTCTTGGGAATCGCGATCCCGAGTTTTGCAGCGAGGGCGAAATTAAAAAACTTGTCGTCGGCTGACCACCAGAACGGGTTGTTGATTATATGCGTGCCTTCGAGCGCCAGACGTTTCAGCGTTCCCCGGTAGTACGGTACCTCGTGCGAAATCCGGTCGATGATAACATCATATTTCTTTTCCATATCGAGACGAATTCCGCCAAACTTGACCATCTCGGCGGTTACCTTGCCTTTCCCTTTTTGATTAATGCTCTCGATTATTGCAGCCGGAAACGTGACTTCACGTCCGACCAAAACACCTACTTTTTTCATTTTCTTATATTCCTTTAATTTAAGTTTTGTATTAATAATTGTCTTTCCGGCGTTACCGCCAAACTTGTAATTCTATTCCAAATCACTAAAACTCGCAAGCGTCAGATTGGCCTGAAATCACCCGGCGCGACCTATGACATGGGCGCAGTAAAGCATAAAGAAATACCCGCCTGAAACCCAAATAAAGGGTTTTGTGCGGGCATTGTTTTCCTCTCTTGGTTCGGGAGCGGTCTACTGATTTTCGGGTAATAGTTCGTAATGACCCATTTCGCGGTTGTAAGCATCGAGCGCTCCGACC